>JAUIID010000282.1 GCA_030431615.1 Alphaproteobacteria bacterium | reverse complement strand
GATCCGACCTATACCGGCCTCGATGTCTGCTCGCCCGAGAACGCGGACACCTGCATCGGCGGCTGAACCACTTCACGGTTCGAGACGGACGAGCCCCCGGCCTTGCGGTCGGGGGCTCTCCCTTTTTCAGGCCGGCACGGCCACGAGCTCGCGCAGCACCGCGTCGAGGCAGAGGCGCCCTGCCCCCGTCAGCCGCAGCACGCCGGCCTCCCCCGCCAGATGCCCAGCCTTCTCGAGGCGAGCCCGGGCGCGCGGGTCGAGCCGGCTGCGCCAGCCCGGGTCGAGCGCCGCAAGGCGCGCCTCCGGCACGCCTTCGGCAAGCCTGAGGCCTGTGATCAGCGCCTCGACCACGAGATCCTCCGGCGTCAGCACCTCGCGCTCCAGCTCACCGTGCCCTTGGCGCTCGACCGCCCGAAGCCACGCCTCGGGTGCGCGCAGGGTGGCGGTGCCGACCCGTCCCGCACCCGAGGGCAGCCGCCCGAAGGCACCGGGACCGATGCCGATATAGGGCTCGTAGCGCCAGTAGGTCAGGTTGTGCCGGCACTCGCAGCCAGGCCGGGCATGGTTCGAAACTTCGTAGGTCCCGAACCCGGCGGCATCCGTGAGCTCCTGCGTGAGCTCGAAGAGGGCCGCCTGCCGGTCGTCGCGCGGGGTCACGAGCAGCCCCGCCCGCTGCCGTGCATGGAAGACCGTGCCCGGCTCGATGGTCAGCTGGTAGAGCGAGAGATGCTCGCCGGCGATCTCGAGCACCCGGCCAAGCTCCGCCCTCCAGGCCGGGACGGTATGCCCCGGGCGGGCATAGATCAGGTCGAACGACCAGCGCGGGAAAGTGCGGCCGGCCAGCTCGATCGCCGCGACCGCCTCGGCGGTGTCGTGCTCGCGACCGAGCGCCTTAAGGGCCTCGTCATCCAGTGCCTGCACGCCGATCGAGGCACGATTGACGCCGGCCGCACGGTAGTCGGCGAAACGCCCCGCCTCGACCGAGGTGGGATTGGCCTCGAGCGTGACCTCCAGTTCCGGATCGGCCGCGAAATGCCCGATGGCCCGGTCGATGACGGCAGCCGTCGTCGCGGGCGGCATCAGGGACGGCGTGCCGCCACCGAAGAAGATCGAGGTCAGCCGCCGGGGCCCGACCTCCGCGGCGAAATGGTCGAGCTCGGCCAGCAGTGCCTTTCGCCAGCGGTCCTGGTCGACCTCGGCCCGCACGTGGCTGTTGAAGTCGCAATACGGGCACTTGGCCCGACAGAACGGCCAGTGGACGTAGAGCGCGATGGTCCGCTCGTCGCTCATCGGTCCAGCCCGGGGCCGTAGACATCGGCCAGGGCATGACCGGCAAGGAACGGATCGCGCGGATCGACCAGGAGCTTCTCCTCGGCATAGATCCACCCGCGCCCGCTGACCCGGGGGCGGATGGCCGGTCGCCCCGCCACCTCGCCCACCGCACCGATGCCGGCCTCGAACCGGCTGCCGATGATCGAATGGAAGGTGGTGGCCGATGCACCCTCCGCCCTGCCCCGGGCATGCAGCAGTGCCAGCCTTGCCGAGCTGCCGGTCCCGCAGGGCGAGCGATCGACGCGGCCCGGCGGCATGATCGTGGCGTTGACCAGGCGGCCGGCCACCTCGTCCATGAACATCAGATACGCAATTCCTTCGATGCCCGGCCGCTCCGGATGAACCGGCTGCCAGCGGCGCTGCGCCTCGGTGAGGATCGCCATGCCGGCATCGACCAGCCGGCGCGCGGCGCCGGGCACGATCTCGAGGCCGAGCGGTGCCGCCTCGACCAAGAGATAGAAGACCCCGCCAAAGGCGATCGCCGCCTCGACCCGACCCAGCCCCTCGACGTCGAAGGCGAGCTCGCCCTCGACCACGAAGCTCCAGGGCATGTCGAGCTGCACCCGCTCGCACTTGCCGTCGCGGCAGGTGGCGATCACCGGCACGGCCCCCGCCGCGGTGTCGAGCACCAGCCGAGTCTCGGGCTCACGCATTGCCACCCGGCCGGTCTCCAGAACAGCCGTGGTCACGCAGATGGCGTTCGAGCCCGACATGGCGTGGCAGGTATCCGGCTGCATGACGATGAAGCCGATATCGGTGCCGGGCTCGATCGGGTCCAGGAGCAGGATCGCCGAGGCCTGCGGCCCGCCCCGCGGCTCGAGGATGCAGAAGCGCCGGAGCCCGTCATCGACGGTGTTCAGATGCACGAGCTTCTCCAGCACCGAACGGCCCGGAATTGCCGGCGCACCCGCCACGATCACCTTGCCGATCTCGCCCTCGGCGTGGACGGCAACGAGACTGAGCGCCTGATCCGGTCGCGTCACTTCGTGGTCCCCGACTTGCACCCGTCTGCAGCCCTGCCTATATCCGGCCGCACGTCGGGCGGCCAGGTTCCAACCCCGGGACCGCGCGTCGTCATGCGCCTGCCATTCGTCATTCTCCTGCCGTTCCTCTTCTTCATCACGATCGGTCGATAGAGCCTTGGCGCTGCCCCGCATCACCACCGCCACCGTCGTCAAGCTGGTCGTCGCCTCGCTCGCCGTCGGCCTTGCCCTTGCCTGGCTCGGCAAGGACCCGATCGACCTCCTCTACTGGGCCCGCGACGGCCTCACTGACGTTCTGGGCGACGCCAGCGGCTGGGTGCAATGGGCGCTCAAATATATCTTCATCGGCGCCGTCGTCGTCGTGCCCATCTGGCTCGTTCACTATCTCTGGCGGGCGATGCGCGGCAAGTCCTGAGCCCCGCTCAGTTCGTGGCGCCGAGCACCCGGTCGAACCAGCTCTTTACCGTGTGCAACATGTAGCTGTCGCCCTCCCGTCGCGCCGGCGCGGGCTTCGCCTGCGGCAGCGCCAGGCCAGCCAGCACCTCGACGAGTGCCGTCTCGGCCATCACCTCGCGCCAGATCCGCGCCGGCAGGTCGGCGCCCGAGACGCCCGGCATGGGTCCGTTGTCGTCCCGGCCGACCCAGACGCCCAACGTGTAGGCACCGGCGAAGCCGACGAACCAGGCATCGCGGTTGTCCTGTGTCGTGCCGGTCTTGCCGAAGCCCTGCCGGTCCGGCAACGTCGCCGCCCGCCCGGTGCCGCGACGCACGACATTGCCCAGCATGTTGCGCATCTGCCGGGCAATCTCCGGGGCCACGACCTGGGCCTCGACGGCCCGATGCGCATAGAGCTCGCCCGCCGCGGCGTCGGTCACCCGCTCGACGCCGAACGGCGGTCGGCGCACACCGTCCAGGGCGAAGGTCTGGTAGGCCGCGGTCAGCTCGAGCGGCACGACCTCCGAAGTGCCGAGTGCCAGCGACGGCACCGGCCGGAGCTCGCTGCCGATGCCGAGCAGCCTCGCCCGTTTCGCTACACTGGCCATGCCCACCTCCTGCCCCAGGCGAACTGCCACCGTGTTGATGGAGAGCGCCAGCGCCTCGTCGAGCGTGACATTGCCGTAGCGCTTGCCGCCGGGGTTGCGCGCGGTCCAGCCGTCGACCGTGACCGGCAGGTCCTCGACGACGTCGGCCGGGCTGTAGCCGTCCTCGAGCGCCGCCAGGTAGATAAAGGGCTTGAACGCCGAGCCGGGCTGGCGATGCCCGGCGCTGGCACGGTTAAATCGGTCGCGGCGATAGGCGCGGCCGCCGACCATGGCCCGTATCGCCCCGTTCGCATCGAGCAGCACGACCGCCGCCTCGATCCCGGGCTGGTCCCGGAGCTGACTGGCCACCGCAGCCTCGGCCACCCGCTGCAGGCGGGGGTCGAGGGTCGTCCGCACCACCCAGTCGGTCTCGGGCTTGCCGAGATGCTCGGTCAGGCCGTCGAGCACCCAGTCGACGAAATGCCCGGCCAGCTCCGAGCCGCCGGCAGGCGCTAGCTGGGCCGGCGCCGCCCGGGCCGAGGCCGCCTCCTCGTCCGTGATCTTGCCGGTCTCGACCATCAGCCGCAGCACCGTCGAGGCCCGGCGGTTGGCGCGATCCAGGTCCACGGTCGGCGCCAGCCGCGACGGCGCCTGCAGGAGCCCGGCGATCAGCGCCGCCTCGGCGAGATCGACCCGGGCCGCCGGCTTGCCGAAGTAGCGTTGCGCCGCTGCCTCGACCCCGTAGGCCCCGGCGCCGAGGTAGACGCGGTTCAGATAGAGCTCGAGGATCTCGTTCTTGCTCAGCCGCGCCTCGAGCCAGAACGCCAGGATGAGCTCTTGGATCTTGCGCCTGAGCGAGCGATCCGGCGTGAGGAAGAGGTTCTTCGCCAGCTGCTGGGTCAGCGTGCTGCCGCCTGCCACCACCCCGCCGGCACGCAGGTTGCTGACGAGCGCCCGGAGCGTGCCCCGCACGTCGAGCCCGAAGTGATTGTAGAACCGCCGGTCCTCGGTGGCGATCACCGCGTCGCGCAGCACTGGGCTCACCTCGCCGAGCTGGACGAAGGCCGTGCCGCTGGCCCCGCGCTCCGCCAGCACGGTCCCGTCGGCCGCGATCAGCGTCACCCGCGCCTGGCGCGCATCGTTGAAGAGCGCATCCGTGTCCGGCAGTTCGGGCGCATAGGCGACGAAGAGCCCGACCCAGACCACCAGCGAGGCCACGAGGAGCGCCGGCAGCAAACGCACCAGCCGCCTGAAGAGGCCGCGCCGCGGCTTTGCCGGCGCCTTGCCATTCGAACGTTTCGCCATCGCTCCCGCATCGCGATCCTGCCGAGCGTGGCTTGATCGCAGCAGCACCGGCGCATTGCAAGTGACCTGCGATCACCTAGGTTTCGGAAAGGCATCACTGTTGCACGAAGAGGTGGCCTGCATGGCGACCGACACGACGGGGCTTGGGCGCAGCCTCCTCCTGCCCGATCCCGCCGACCCGCGCCTGACCCGGGCGGTCAGCGGCCTCGACCAGGAGGGCCGCACGGTCGAGACCCGGGTGATCCACGAACGGCCCCTCACCCTCTTCCTCAACGCCCAGGAGATCGTCACGATGATGACGATCGGCGACCATCCGGACTATCTGGCCCTTGGCTACCTCCTCAATCAGAACATGCTGCGGCCGGACGATCGGATCACCGGCATCGACTATGACGAGGACCTCGAAACCGTGGTCGTCCGCACCGAGCGCGCGACCGACTACGAGGAGAAGCTGAAGAAGAAGGTGCGCACTTCCGGCTGCGCGCAGGGCACCGTCTTCGGTGACCTGATGGAGAAGTTCGACGAGGTCCGCCTGCCACCCGACGCCGTTCTCCGGACAAGCTGGCTCTACGCGCTCACCAGGGCTATCAACACCT
>JAUIID010000281.1 GCA_030431615.1 Alphaproteobacteria bacterium | reverse complement strand
CCGGCCGGCGTCGATCCCGTGGTCCGCTTCAAGGCGCCGCTCGACGGCGAGACGGTGGTCGAGGACCGGGTCCAGGGCACCGTCCGCTTCGCCAACACCCAGCTCGACGACATGATCCTGCTGCGCGCCGACGGCACGCCGACCTACATGCTCTCGGTCGTGGTCGACGACATCGAGATGGGCATCACCCACATCATCCGCGGCGATGATCATCTCAACAACGCCGCCCGGCACGCCAATCTCTTTCGCGCCCTCGGCCACGAGCCGCCGGTCTTTGCCCATATCCCGCTGATCCACGGCCCCGACGGGGCGAAGCTCAGCAAGCGGCACGGTGCCCTCGGCGTCGACGCCTATCGCGAGCTCGGCTATCTGCCCGAAGCCATGCGCAACTACCTGCTGCGGCTGGGCTGGGCGCATGGCGACGAGGAGATCATCTCGACCGAGCAGGCGATCGCCTGGTTCGATCTCGATGGCATCGGCCGCTCCCCGGCCCGCTTCGACTACGCCAAGCTCGATTCGGTGAACGCCCACTACCTCAGGGAGCGGCCCGACACGGAGCTCGTGGCCCTCGTCGCACCGCGGCTCGAGGCGGATGGCCATCGGCTCGGCGAGCCGGAGCGCCGGCGCCTCGAGCTGGCGATGCCGGGGCTCAAGCAGCGTGCCCGCACGCTCGTGGACCTCGCCTCCAGTGCCGCCTTCTACGTCCAGACCCGGCCGCTGCCCCTCGACGCCAAGGCGGCCAAGCTGCTCGACCCGGCCGCCCGGGCCGAGCTCGCCCGGCTCGTCCCGGTGCTGGCGGAAGTCGAGCCCTTCGCGGAGGCCGAGCTCGAGGCAGCGGCCCGCGCCCAGGCGGAACGCCAGGGGCTCGGCTTCGGCAAGCTCGCCCAGCCCTTGCGCGCCGCCCTCACCGGCCGGGCCGTGTCGCCCGGCCTCTTCGAGGTCATGGCCATACTGGGGCGCGAGGAGGTGCTGCTGCGCCTCGAGGATGCAGCGGCCGGTCGCAATCTTGCAATGCAGCAGAGCGATTGAAGCCGCGGCCCCCGGGCTCTACACTCGACCGACCTTAGAGGATGCATCGAGCCGGACGCGGTGACCGCACGCCCCCTTCGCGCGGCAGCGGACGACGAACGGCAGCCCCGCCAATGCGCGCAAACCGGCCACCAGTGCCGCGCGAATGCCAAGGAGACACGCGATGACCGAGAGCACGAACGACAAGACTGTGAAGATCGGCCGGGGCAACCAGCAGTCGGAGTTCCCCGTGCTCGAGGGGACGATCGGCCCGGACGTCATCGACATCCGCAAGCTCTATTCGGCGACCGGCAACTTCACCTATGACCCGGGCTTCACCTCGACCGCGTCCTGCCGCTCGAAGATCACCTATATCGACGGCGAGGCCGGCCTCCTCCTGCATCGCGGCTACCGGATCGAGGAGCTCGCCGAGAGCAGCAACTTCCTCGAGACCTGCTACCTCATCCTGTTCGGCGAGCTGCCGAAGGCCGACGAGTACAAGACGTTCGTCGACGGTGTGACCAACCACACCATGATCCACGACCAGATCAACTACCTCTTCCGCGGCTTCCGCCGCGACGCCCACCCCATGGCGGTCATGGTCGCGGTCGTCGGCGCCCTCTCGGCCTTCTACTACGAGGACCTCGACACCCAGGACCCCAAGCACCGGCTGATCGCCAGCTACCGGCTGATCGCCAAGATCCCGACCATCGCCGCCATGGCCTACAAGTACTCGATCGGCCAGCCCTTCCTCTACCCGCGCAACGACCTGAAATACGCCGAGAACTTCCTCTACATGATGTTCGGCGTGCCGTGCGAGCCGTGGAAGGAGAAGCCGGTCCTCTCGAAGGCGCTGGACACGATCTTCATCCTCCACGCCGACCACGAGCAGAACGCCTCCACCTCGACCGTCCGGCTCGTCGGCTCCACCGGGGCCAGCCCCTACGCGGCGATCGCCGCCGGCATCGCCTCGCTCTGGGGCCCGGCGCATGGCGGCGCCAACGAGGCCGTCGTCAACATGCTGGAGGAGATCGGCACGGTCGACCGGATCCCCGAGTTCCTCGCCCGGGCGAAGGACAAGGACGACCCCTTCCGCCTGATGGGCTTCGGTCACCGGGTCTACAAGAACTACGACCCGCGCGCCGGCGTGCTCAAGGCCAGCGCCGACGAGGTGCTGGACGAGCTGGGCAAGGGCGGCGAGCCGAAGCTCGCCATCGCCCGCGAGCTGGAGCGGATCGCCCTCGAGGACGAGTACTTCCAGGAACGCAAGCTGTTCCCAAATGTCGATTTCTATTCCGGCATCATCCTCGAGGCGATGGGCATCCCGACCAAGATGTTCACCGCCATCTTCGCCCTCGCCCGGACGGTCGGCTGGATCGCCCAGTGGAACGAGATGATCGAGGACCCGGAGCAGAAGATCGGCCGGCCGCGCCAGCTCTATACCGGCCCGGCCGAACGGGCCTACGTGCCGCTCGATCGGCGCGGCTGAACGCCAGTGCGGGCGCGGCTCCGGCCGCGCCTCACTCGCCCAGCACCTGCTCCCTGCTGAAGAGCTTGGCGTTGAAGACCGCTTCGGCGGCCACCTGACCATCGACCACGGCCCGGCCCTTGAACCAGTGGATGCCGAGCCGGTGCTTCTGCAGCTCCACCTCGAGCCGGAGCTGGTCGCCGGGACGCACCTGGCGCCGGAAACGCGCCTGGTCGATGCCCATGAAGTAGACGAGGTCGCCCTTCCCCTCGCGCTCCTGCCCGGCGATCACCAGGGCCGCGGCGGTTTGCGCCATCGCCTCGACGATCAGGACACCCGGCATGATCGGGTCGCCCGGGAAATGCCCCTGGAAAAACGGCTCGTTGATCGTGACGTTCTTGATGCCGGTGGCGCGCTCGGGTGCCTCGATCTCCGTCAGCCGGTCGATCAGCAGCATCGGGTAGCGATGCGGAATGAGCCGCATGAGGCGACCGACCTCGATATCCGGCATCGCCCGACCCGGCTTCTTCGCCACCTCGCTCATTGCGTCCCGACCCTTTCCTGACATCGCCGGCATCCGCGCCGGGGGCCGGAAACCAGCACAGGAAGGCGGCGAGGCCAAGCCTTTTCGGCATCCGGCGGCCGGTGCCCGTTCGGCCCGGCGCCGCATCGCCTACTGGGGTGCCCGCTCCGGCACGTCGACCTCCGGCAGCCGCTCGTCGAGCGCTGCCAGGACCTCGTCGGTGATATCGATCTGCGGCGAGAAGAGGAGCACCCCGGCGCTCGGCAGCACGAGGTTGAAGCTCCGCACCTCGGCGAGGTCGCCGACGATCTCGATCACCGCCTCACGCACCTCGGCCAGCGCCATGGCGGAGACATCGTCGAGCTGGCGCAGGCGTTCTTGAACCTGCCGCTGGATCTGCGCCACCTCCTCCTCGAAGGCCTTGCGCTGCTCGGCATAGGCTTCCGCCTCGAGGATGCCACGCTGGCGGATCAGCTCGCGATCGGTGTTGCGCAGCCGCTGCTGGTCGGCCTCGATCTCCTGCTGGTAGCGCAGGCGCCGCGCATCCACCTGGGCACGGATGCTCTGGGCCGCGAGCGCCTCGCGCATCACCCGCTGGTAATCGATCACGGCCGCCGTTGCCGGCGGCAGCGGCTGCGCCACGGCCGGCGCGCCCGCTGCCAGCAGCATCAGGACGACAAGCGCGACCCGCCAGCCCGCACGCCGGATCGGCACGCCCGGCAGCCGACTAGAAACGGGTGCCGAAGGAGATGCGGAAGAGCTCGGTCTCGTCGTAATTCTCCTTGCGCACTGCCTGGGCGAGATCGATCGACAGCGGCCCGAGCGGCGAGAGCCAGGAAAAGCCGAAGCCGACGGCCACCCTGATCATGCCACTGTCCTCGAGCGTCGGGCCATTGACATCGATCTCGGTGAGCGTGCCCGCATCGACGAACGTGCGGCCAAAGATCCGCAGCTCGTCGGGCAGGCCCAGCGGAAATCGCACTTCGGCAGTGCCGGTATAGTAGAGATTGCCGCCCAAGGCGTCATTGGAGTCTCTGTCGCGGGGGCCGACGCCGGCGAAGGCGAAGCCGCGCAGGGACGAGCCACCGATGAAGAACCGGTTGGAAAGCCCGACGTCGTCACCCAGGCCATGGATGTAGCCGGCGCCGGCGCCGACATTGAGCACCACGTCGGGGAAGAGGGCGTAGTAGTAGTCACCGCGCACGTCATTGCGCAGGAACTGATTGTCGCCGCCGAGCCCCGCCAGATCCTGGTCGAGCCTGACGAGATAACCTTCGGAAGGCAGGAACCGCGTGTCCCGCACGTCATAGGTGAAGGTCTGGCCGACCAGCGAGGTGACGGACGTCCCCTCCTCGTCCTGGATGAACACCGAGGCGTCGTTGTCGACGTTCCTGATCTCGTCCTCGCGCAGGGTGTAGCGCACCCCGTGGCGAAGATTCTCGGTGAGCGGATAGCCGGCGCGCAACGTGCCGCCAACGCTCTCCTCGTCGAACGAGCTCTCCGACTGGTAGTCGGTTTCGCTGAGGAAGAGGTCGAAGCCCGCCGCCAGGTCGCGATTGAGGAAATAGGGGTGCGTGTAGCTCACGATGATGTCCTGCCGGCGGCCGGAGATCGTGAGGTTGGCGGAGACGCTCTGGCCGGTGCCGAGCAGGTTGCGCTCGGCCAGCCGGATGTCGCCGAGCGGCCCGTCGGCGGTGGAGAAGCCGGCACCGAAGGAGAGCTCGCCGGTCGACTGCTCGGCCACCTCCACCAGGATGACGATCTTGTCGGCTGCGCTGCCACGCGCCGTCCTGACGTTCACCGTCTCGAAGAAGCCCAGGTTGCGCACCCGCTGCTCGGAGCGGCGGAGCAGCGCCAGGTTGTAGGGATCGCCCTCGGCGAGCCGGAACTCGCGGCGGATCACCTTGTCCAGGGTACGGACGTTGCCGACGATGTCGATCCGCTCGACATAGACGCGCGGCCCCTCGTTGATCTGGAAGATAAGGTCGACCAGCAGCTCGTCCGGATTGAGCGCCGTGATCGGGTCCACCTCGGCGAAGGCATAGCCGAGCTGGCCGAGACGATCGGTCAGCGACTGGATCGACTTCTCGACCTCGGTCGCGTCGTAGACGTCGCCCGCCTTCGGCGTGATCAGCTCGCGCAGCGCATCGAGCGGCAGATCGGGGATGGAGCTCTCGAGGTCGACCGAGGAGAGGGTGTATTGCGGTCCCTCCTCGAGCGTGAAGGTGATGAAGAACCGATCGCCCTCG
>JAUIID010000280.1 GCA_030431615.1 Alphaproteobacteria bacterium | reverse complement strand
CAATATCGGCATGGTCGGCGTCAACGTGCCGATTCCCGTGCCCATGGCCTTCCACAGCTTCGGCGGCTGGAAGCGCTCACTCTTCGGCGACCACCACACCCACGGCATGGAAGGCGTGCGCTTCTACACGAAGCAGAAGGCGATCACGACCCGCTGGCCCACCGGCATCCGCGCCGGTGCCGAGTTCAAGATGCCGACCATGGGGTGAGGGCGAGGGCGAGCGTGGTGATCCGCTCGCTCATCGTCAATATCGACGTTGCGGACCTCGAGGCCGGCATCGCCTTCTACGAGACCGGCCTCGGGTTCAAGCTGCGACGAAGGCTCTTCGATGGTCGCGTCGCGGAAATGACGAGCCCGGCCGGCACGGTCTTCCTGATCGAGCAGGCCCCAGGCTCGCCCGCCGTGCCGGGCACGACGATCGCCCGGGACTATGCAAGCCACTGGACGCCCGTGCATCTCGACATCGCGGTGGACGACCTCGACGCGGCGGTCGCCCGGGCCGAAGCCGCCGGCGCCAGGCCGTCGGGCGCGGGCGCAGCGCAAGCCTTCGGCCGCATCGCCCCGATGCGCGACCCCTTCGGCCATGGATTCTGCCTCATCGAGTTCAGCGACCGGGGCTACGATGCGGTTGCACTGGCGTAAGAGGGTCCGACTGTTGTATGTACGTTTGGCAGACACATCTCTAGGGTAGCCTGTGGAAATCGACGGGTTCGACTGGGATGAAGGCAACCGGGCGAAATGTCAGATGCATGGCGTCTCGATTGCCGAAGTCGAGGAAGCCCTGAGCGTCGTCCGCTTCGTCGTCGACGATCCAAGCCCGGTCGAGAAGCGGTTCCGGACTGTTGGACGCACGAGGGGTGGCCGTCACGTATTCGCGGTCTTCACGATGCGCGGCACGCTGCTCCGGCCCATCAGCGTCCGATACATGCACGCCAAGGAGGTGCGCGCCTATGAAGAAGCCCTGGCCCGTGCTGAAGAGCGACGAGGAAGCTGAGGCGTTCGTGGCGACGGCGGACCTCACCGAATACGATTTCGGCCAGATGGTGCCGATGACGTTCGAGTACACCGCCAAGGACAGCCGGGTGACCATGCGTCTGCCGGGTACCTTGCTCGATGCCGTCAAGGCCCGCGCCAAGGCCCGGGGTGTCCCCTATCAGCGCTATATTCGCGAGCTGCTGGAACGCGATGTGCGAGCCGGCGGCGTCAGACGTTAAATTTTTTTTTTCCGGATCAGCTGAGGCGGGTCCCACTCAGAGCGCCTGTCGCCGCAGCCGCAGCGCGTTGCCGATGACCGAGACCGAGCTCAGGCTCATCGCCGCCGCGGCCACCATCGGGCTCAGCAGGAGGCCGAAGACCGGATAGAGCACGCCGGCGGCGATGGGCACGCCGAGGCTGTTGTAGCCGAAGGCGAAGGCGAGGTTCTGGCGGATGTTGCGGAGCGTGGCGCGGCTCAGCCGGCGGGCGCGGACGATGCCCGAGAGGTTGCCCTTGACCAGGGTCACGCCGGCGCTCTCGACCGCCACGTCGGCGCCGGTGCCCATGGCGATGCCGACATCGGCGGCGGCGAGGGCAGGGGCGTCGTTGACGCCGTCGCCGGCCATGGCCACCACCCGGCCTTCGCTGCGCAGCCTGGCCACGACCGCACTCTTCTGGTCCGGCAGCACCTCCGCCTCGACCTCCTCGATGCCGAGTCGGCCGGCCACGGCCATGGCGGTGCGCCGGTTGTCGCCGGTCAGCATGACGATGCGAACACCGTCGGCCCGGAGATCGGCGAGCGCGGATGCCGCATCCTCCTTGACCGGATCGGCGACCGCGACGAGGCCCGCCAGCCTGCCGTCGATGACGACATGCATGACCGTCTCGCCCGCTTCCTGCCGCCGGGCCACGATCTCGGCGAGCGGGCCTGTGTCAATGCCGAGCTCGGCCAGGAGCGCCGCATTGCCGAGTGCCACGGTCCGGCCCTCGACCTCGCCGGTGACACCCTTGCCGGTGAGCGAGTCGAAGCCCTGGGCCTCGGCGAGCTCGAGGCCCCGCTCCCTGGCACCCTCGACGATCGCCTCGGCGAGCGGGTGCTCGCTGCCGCGCTCGAGCCCGGCGGCAAGGCGAAGCAGCGTTGCCTCGTCCGGCCCGCCCGCCACCTTCTCGACGCCGACGAGCCGGGGCTTGCCGAGCGTCAGCGTGCCGGTCTTGTCGACCACCAGCGTGTCGACCGCGGCGAGCCGCTCGAGCGCCTCGGCGTTCCTGATGAGCACGCCGGATTCGGCACCCCGGCCGACGCCCACCATGATCGACATCGGCGTGGCGAGGCCGAGCGCGCATGGGCAGGCGATGATCAGGACCGAGACGGCGACGATCATGGCATGCGCCAGCACGGGAGGCGGCCCGAAAAGCGCCCAGACGGCGAAGGCCAGGATCGCGACGCCGATGACGATCGGCACGAACCAGGCGGCCACCTGGTCGACCAGACGCTGCACCGGCGCCCTCGAGCGCTGGGCCGCCGCCACCATCTCGACGATCTTCTGCAGGGTCGTGTCGCCGCCGGTCCGCTCGACCGTCATGACGAAGCTGCCGCGGCCGTTGAGCGTGCCGCCGGTGACCGGGTCGCCTGCCTGCTTCTCGACCGGCAGGGATTCGCCGGTGAGCATGGATTCGTCGACTGCACTGCCGCCTTCCGCGACCGTGCCGTCGAGCGGCACCTTGTCGCCCGGGCGGACGCGCAGCCGGTCGCCCTTGCCGATCTCAGCAAGCGGCACGTCGCGCTCGTCGCCGTTCGCCTCGATGCGCCGTGCGGTGTCGGGGGCGAGGTCGAGCAGCGCCCTGATGGCGCCACTCGTCGCCTCGCGAGCACGGATCTCCAGCACCTGGCCGAGCAGCACCAGCGCCACGATCACCGCCGCCGCCTCGAAATAGAGGCCGACGCTGCCATGCGCGTCGCGAAACGCCGCGGGGAAGACTCCGGGTGCCAGGACCGCGACCACGCTGTAGAGCCAGGCGATGCCGGTGCCGATGGCGATCAGCGTGAACATGTTGAGATGCCCGGTGACGATCGAGCGCCAGCCGCGGACGAAGAACGGCCAGCCGCCCCAGAGCACGACCGGCGTCGCCAGCAGAAGCTCGAGCCAGTCGAGCAGCACCGGCGCGTGGCCGAAGAGACCCGGCAGCAGGTGCCGGCCCATGGCGATAACCACGAGCGGTATGGCGAGTACGGCGCTGACGACGAGGCGCCGGCGCATGTCGAGATATTCGGCACTCGGCCCGGTGTCACGGGTCACCGTCTCCGGCTCCAGCGCCATGCCGCAGATCGGGCAGTCGCCCGGCCCGACCTGGCGGATCTCGGGGTGCATGGGGCAGGTGAAGATGGTGCCTTCCGGCATCGGCTCGGGTGCTGGCCGGTCCTCCTGCGGGCGGAGGTAGTGCTCAGGGTCCGCCTCGAACTTCTTGAGGCAGCCCGCCGAGCAGAAAGCGAAGCTTTGGCCGGCGTGGGTCGTCTTGTGCTGCGTCGTGGCGAGGTCGACGCTCATGCCGCAGACGGGATCGCGCACGATGCCGTGAGCGGCGTGCGAATGGGCGCAGGCGTGTGCGGCAGGCATGGCACGGTCTCCCTGGCCGGAATGGCCATGACGAAGGGGGCTAAACCTTCCAGCAATGGGAAGGTCAAGCGGGAATCGAACATTACATGCTGGTCCGCTCGACCCTTGACCGCGGCCCGCGACCGGCCACTTCCGAAGATGGGGTCAGTGAAGGAATGCGCATGTCCGTCGTCCGCATCTGTCCGGTCCTGCTCCTGCTGCTCGCCTCGCTGCTGCCGACGGCGACGCATGGCCAGGCGTTCGACCAGCCGGTCGATGTCGAGCTCCTGCTCGCCGTCGACGTGTCCGGCTCGATGGACCCCGAGGAGCACGCCCTGCAGCGCCAGGGCTATGTCGCGGCGATCCGGAGCGAGGAGTTCCGCCGCACGGTGCGGAACGGCGCCTACGGGCGGATCGCCATCGCCTATGTGGAGTGGGCCGGTATCGGCCGGCAGGCGGTCGTCCTTCCCTGGGTCGAGCTCGCCAGCGACACCGACATCGACAGCGTCGCCGGCCACCTGGCGCAGGCGCCGATCGCCTTCATCCGCGGCACGTCGCTGAGCTCGATCCTCGACTTCGCCGGCAACTATTTCGACGGCAACGGCTTCGAGGGGCTCAGGCAGGTGATCGACGTCTCCGGCGACGGGCCGAACAACATGGGCGGGCCGGTCGTCGATGCCCGCGACCGGGTGCTGAAGCGCGGCATCACCATCAACGGCCTGCCGATCATGGTCCGACCGTCGCTGCACGGCAGCTCGACCACGCCCTCGCTCGACGAGTACTTCACCGCCTGCGTGATCGGCGGCCCCGGCGCCTTCGTGCTGCCGGTGCGCGAGATCGAGACGATGGCGGAAGCCATCCGCCGCAAGCTCGTGCTGGAGATCGCGGGTGCTCCCGTCCCCGCGGCGCGCCTCTTCGCCGCCCAGGCCCGCCCGCCCGTCGACTGCCGGATCGGCGAGCGCCTGCGACGCTTCTGGATGGAGCCCTGACACGGGCAAGACCTGTCGTCGAATTTACTTGTCATCATTCTGTCACAATCGTCAGATGACGCCGCAGCGTTGAGTCGGGGAGGATTCTCCTCGATCGCGGCGCGCATAACGATCAGGGGATGGAAATGACGAAGAAAACGCATCTCGAAACCACCCGGGCGCATGCGCTCGAGGCCTCCGAGGATATTGGCCGCAATCCCTTGGCCAGCCCGACCATGGGCGACGTGATCCACGCCCGCTTCGCCCGGCGGCGCGTGCTGCAGGGTGCCCTGGCGGTCAGCGCCATCAGCGCCACGCTCGGTCCCCTGGCCCTTGCCGCTTCGCGGCCGGCCCGGGCCGCCACGCCGAGCTTCGGCTTCGCCGAGCTCGCCGCCGGCGTCGACGAGCAGCACCACGTCGCCGAGGGCTACAATGCCGGGATCGTCGTCCGCTGGGGCGATCCGCTCTCCGCCGACGCACCCGAGTTCGATCCCATGAACCAGACCGCCGCGGCGCAGCTGCAGCAGTTCGGCTACAACAACGACTTCCTCGGTTACTTCCCGCTCGACGGCAGCACCGAGCACGGCCTTCTGGGTGTCAATCACGAGTACACGAACGAGGAGCTGATGTTCCCGGGCGTGGCGGCGCAGATCACCAAGGAGGACCCGCTGGCCTATGCCACGGCAGAGATCGTCGACATCGAGATGGCGGCGCA
>JAUIID010000038.1 GCA_030431615.1 Alphaproteobacteria bacterium | reverse complement strand
AGATCGACGCCTATGTCGGCGAGATCGTCGCCCGGCTGAAGCAGCTCGGCCTCTACGACGACACCATCATCGTCTTCTGCAGCGACCACGGCGACATGATGGGCGAGCGCGGCATGTGGTTCAAACGGACCTTCTACGAGCAGTCGTCCAAGGTGCCGCTGATCATCCACAACCCGAAGCGCTATGCCCCCAAGCGGGTGAGCGAGGTGGTCTCGCTCGCCGATCTCTGCCCGACCTTCGCCGAGATCGCCGGTGCGAAGGCGGAATCGGACCGCTTCGGCAGCAAGGACAGCCACAGCTTCGCGCCCCTGCTCGCAGGGCCGATGCCCGACTGGAAGGATCAGGCGATCATCGAGTATTTCGGCCCCGGCGTGGAGGAGCCCTGGCTCGCGATCCGCAAGGGACCGCTCAAATACATCCACACCCGCAACCACGACCCGCTGCTCTTCGACGTCGCGGCCGACCCCGGCGAGACCACCAACCTCATGGCCGAGCGGAGCGACGAGGCGGCCAGGCTGCACCACCTGCTCTTCGAGGGCATCGACCTCGAGGAACGGACGGCGACCGCCATCGCCAGCAAGCAGACGCGCGTGTTCCTGCACAAGGTGATGGCCGGCAGCCCCGGCTATCGCTGGGACTACCAGCCCGAGTTCGACGCGGCCGAGCGTTATGTGCGCGGCCCGAACGTGCCGATCTACGCCTGACGCAGGCGGCCCGGTGCGGAGCCGGGCCGCCCTTGCGCCTCAGGCGATCACGTTGCCGTCGGCGATGATCTGGTCGAGCGCCGGCAGCTTGGGGCCGAGCCCCGGCTCGCCGAAGGCGAGATAGGTCGAGCCGGCCAGGCCCTCTGGGTCGAGGGCCGCGGCGATGTCGAAGGGCTCGCCGACCAGCAGATCGTCGTAGCCATCGCCGTCGACATCGCCGCCACCGGCCACCGTGAAGCCCAGATGCCCGTCGATCCGCCAGCCGCCGAGGATGCCGCCCGTGTCGTCGATGAGGCTGGCGAGGTCGAGCTCGGCGCCGAAGCTCTCGCGACCGAAGATGACGAAGGCCTCGCCGCCACCCTCCGCACTCAGCCGATCGGCGTAGCGCGCGCCCACGAGCAGGTCGTCGAAGCCGTCGCCGTCCACGTCGCCGACCCCCGCCACCGACCGGCCGAACCCGTCGCCATTGGCCGGCCCGCGCATGGCGAAGCCGTTCGTGCCGTCGAGATCGCCAAGGCTGAAGCGGGCGGGGAAGCCCTGGTCGGTGCCGAAGATCACGTAGGCCGCCCCGTCCGGGCCGAGGTCCGGGCGCGGTGCCGCGTAGGCGCCGATGACGATGTCGCCGAAGCCGTCGCCGTTCAGGTCACCCGCCCCGGCAAGGCCGAACCCGGCAAAGCCGTTCTCGTAGACGCCCTCGATGATGAAGCCGTCGCTGCCGTCGAGATCGCCCGGATCGAGGCTCGCCTCGCGGGCCCCGGCTTGGCCGAAGACCACATAGGCCTCGCCCGCCTTGGCGAGCCCGTTCGGGCTCGCGTCCTGGCCGCTGATGGCAACGTCGTCGAGGCCGTCGCCATTGACGTCGCCGAGCATGGCGACGCTCCGGCCCGACTGGTCGAACATGGCGCGACCCTCGACGCGGAACCCGTCCTCGCCGTCGAGGGCGGCAAGCTCGACCCGCTCGCCGAGCCCGCCGGCCTGGCCGCGCACGACATAGCTCAGCCCGCCATTGTAGCTCGCATACTCGGCCTCGCCGAGCCGGGCGCCGATGACAATGTCGGCGAAGCCGTCGCCATCGATGTCGCCGCCACCCGCGACGCTGATCCCGGTCTCGTCGCCCGCTGCCGTGCCGGCCAGCACCGTCGGCCGCAGCGCCGCCGCCTGTTCGGCCGCGGCGAGATCGATCACCGGGCTGCCGTCGAGCAGCGCCCCGTAGAGTAGCACCGCCTCGCCGGCGCCATTACCGGGCGCACCCACCACGAGGTCGCCAAGCCCGTCGCCATCCACGTCACCCGCCCCGGCGACCGCCCAGCCGAACCGGCCGCCGGCCTCGGCACCCAGGATCGCCACGCCGTTCGTGCCGTCGAAGGTGGCGACCGGCACGATCGGCGGGATGGTGGCGTCCGTTCCTAAGAAGAGATAGACGGCCCCGGCCCCCTCGCGCACGACCCCGTCGGCGCCCGTGACGTCGGCATGGGGTGCCCCGATGGCGATGTCGGCGAAGCCGTCGCCGTTGAAGTCGCCGATGATCGAGGCCGCATGCCCGGCCCGCTCACCGGCGCCGATCCCGTCGAAGCGGACGAGGCGGGCCGTCTCCAGCTCCGGCTCGGGCTGCGGTTCCGGATCAGGATCGGGATCGGGCCCGACATCCGCCGGCAGGCTCTCCACCTTCAGCGTCAGGTCGTCGAAGTCGAAGTCGCGCAGATCCTCGAAGGCGATCCAGGCCTCGCCCGGCGTCTCGCCCCAGGCCGAGACCGTGCGCTCCTCGCCGCCCTTGTTCAGCGAGTTGCCGAGCACGTCGCCGGGATCGCCGTCCGTCGTATGGAAGACGTTGCCGCCGAGCTTCTTGCCGCTCACCGTGTCGACCAGCGTCAGGTGATTGGCGTCGGTGAAGCTGCCGCCGAGCGAACCGTCGCGGTTGTCGAGGAAGGCGAGGCCGTCGCTCTCCAGCCGGTCGAGCGCGTTCTTCGTGCCGCCATCGGCAAGCAGGAAGAGCCCGAAGCGCGTGCCGGCGGCGAAGTCGTCGACGCCATAGACCTCGCTCATCAGGATCTCGCTGCCGAGCGCCGTGCCCCTGGTGTCGGTGACAACGATCCTGGGGTCGACGAAGCTGCCGTCATCGGCGATCCGGTAGACCCCCACCGAATTGCGGTAGCCGGCGAGCTGGTCGACCAGCGTCAGCCTGAGGTCACCGCCTGCCGCCAGGGTCAGCATCGACGCGTCGGTGCCGTTGATCAGCTCCGGCTCGAGGGCCGTACGGTTGGCGCGCGTGGGCAACGGGTCGAGCATCGGGGCACCTCGGGTGAGATTATTCTACCCTTGGTAGATAGACGCTCGATTCTCTCCTGTAAACGGCGAATGAGCCGCCACCTCAGCCGCGCGGCTGCATCTCCGCCGCGAACTGCCGCCACTTCGCGACATATCTCGCCGTGCCCCAGCGCATCCGCTCCGCCTGCTCCGGCCGCACCTCGCCCTTGATCTTGCCCGGCATCCCCATGACCAGGCTGTTGTCCGGGATCTCCTTGTTCTCCGCGATCAGCGCCTTCGCCCCGATCAAGCAGTTCCGACCGATCTTCGCCCCGTTCAGGATCACCGCCCCGATGCCGATGAGCGAGCCCTCCCCGATCGTGCAGCCATGCAGCATGGCCATGTGCCCGACCGTGACATCGGGGCCGATGACGAGCGGATAGCCCGGGTCGGTGTGCAGCACGCAGCCTTCCTGCACATTGCTCCCGCCCCACCGTGATCAGCTCGTTGTCCCCCCGGATCACCGCCCCGAACCACACGCTCGCATCCGTCTCCAGCCGAACCTTCCCGACCAGCACCGCATTGGGGGCGATCCAGTAATTCTCGTCGGCGGTCTCGAGCTCGTGGGGGCCAAGCGCGTAGTGCATTTCTTTTCCTTTCGTCCTGCGAAGTTGGCGGATCGTAGGTGTCCGGTTAGCATCGCAGGAAACACGCGGCGAGGCTGATCGATGGCGGTTCCGGATTTTCAGACACTGATGCTGCCGGTGCTGCGGGCCGTGGCGGCCGAGGACTCCATGACCTCGGTCGAGCTACGCAAACGTGTTGCAGCTGCGGAAGCGTTAACGGCAGAGGATTTGGCGGAGATGCTGCCCAGCGGCCGGCAGACCACGTTTGCCAACCGCGTCGCTTGGGCGAACGTTTTCTTGCAGCGCGCGCGTCTTCTCGAACCCGTGAAACGAGGCGTGTACCGATCAACCGTGCGAGGTCGCGAGGTTCTCAGCCAAGGTCCATCGCGGATTGACATGAAATTCCTCGAACAGTTTCCAGAGTATCTGGAATGGCGTCGTAACGAGCGACGGGTCGAGGGAGACCCAGATGGCCCGACTGTGGTGGCTTCAACGAACGCGACCACACCGCCTCAGGAAACGATCGAGCTCGCCGTGCAGGCTCTCGACCGGGACCTCCGGACAGCTCTGCTCGCCCGGATTCTGCAACTCAGCCCCGAAGCCTTCGAGCGGCTGATCCTCGATCTCCTGGTGGCCATGGGCTATGGCGGCGGCCGGGCGGAGATGGCTCGCCAGACGCAGCGAAGCAACGACGACGGCATCGACGGTGTCATCAAGGAAGACGCGCTCGGGCTCGACCTCGTCTTGATTCAAGCCAAGCGCTACACCCCGCCCAATGCGGTCGGTCGACCGGAGATGCAGGGCTTCGTCGGCAGTCTCGCCGGCAACGGGACGTCGAAAGGCATCTTCGTCACCACCTCGACATTCACCTTGGGCGCCCGCGACTATGTCGCCCGCATCCCCAACCGGGTGATTCTCATCGACGGTGAAGAACTCGCGCGCCTGATGATCGAGTACAATGTCGGTGTGCGCGTCATGCAGACCTACGCCATCAAGGACATCGACGAGAATGCGTTCGAGGAAGGCTGAAACGCCTGCTCCATTGACAGCAGCGAGCGACGCCCGGGCCTAGGCCATGAAGTATCGCGATGTGGAGAAGCTGCTGCTCGCCCATCGCTTCGAGCTGATCCGCCAGCAAGGCAGCCATCGCCACTTTCAGGGATTCGTCGATGGCAAGCGATGCATCGTGACCCTGGCCTACCACTCGCGCAACGACGACGTCTTGCCCAAGACCCTGGCCTCGATCATCCGCCAGTCCGGCCTGTCGAAGCGCCTCTTCAAGTGATCAGGCGGGAGTCGGCATCGCCATCGTGAACTGGTGCCTGAATTCGCCATTGCCCTGCGTGCGAAGAGCCGACCAGAAGGCTTCGATGGCAAAGCTCAGGCGCGTGCGGAACGGGACCGAGCGATTGAGCAATGCCGAACGCTCATCCTCGGGCAACTCGCTCACCGTCTGCAAATACTGAGCGATCGCCTCCCGCAACAGCGATGAGACCTCCTCGAAGGAGCGACCCTGCACGGCAATGTCGAGGTCGAGGCAAATGGCCTCCCAGGCACCCTCATGGCCCGAGGCATAGCAATACAGCGCCCGCTCCTGCCGCACGTCAGTCAACGGATCGTCCTCTCGCACGGGTCTATCGACACCGTAAGGTAAGCGACCTGCCGCACCTTGTCAGCCCCTGCCCGTCGACGCGACTTTATCGGCTGATCCATGGACAACCCCACCAATCAACCATTGCCGGAACCGGAGGCGGCCGGCGCCGTTGGGGCGGTGAACCAGCGGAGGAAGGCCGATGACCCTGCGCTTCGAGCAGATCCTTGCCGAGGGCGTCGCCCAGACATCCTACCTCGTCGGCGACGACGCCGCGGGTACGGCGGCCGTCGTCGATCCTCGGCCGGATGTCGAGATCTACCTCGATCTGGCCCGCCACTTCGGCCTCACCATCACCCACGTCCTCGAGACCCACATCCACGCGGACTTCATGAGCGGTGCGCGCGAGCTGGTCGAGCGGCTCGCCGGCAGCGCCGAGCTCTGCCTTAGCGAGGAGGGCGGTGCTGCCTACGACTTCCCGCACCGCCGCCTTCGCCCGGGTGAGCGCCTGCGCTTCGGTGCGGTCGAGCTCGAGGTGGTCGCCACGCCGGGGCACACGCCGGAGCATGTCTCGTTCCTTTTGCGCGAGCGTGACCGGGAAGAACCCTGGGGCATCCTCAGCGGCGATTCCTTCTTCGTGGATTCGGTCGGTCGCCCGGACCTCCTGGGCGACGAGCAGACCGAGGCGCTGACCCGGGCCCTCTTCCGCACACTGCGCGAGGTCTACTGGCCGCTGCCCGACGGCACGATCGTCTATCCCTGCCACGGCGCCGGCTCCGAATGCGGCCCGGCCATCGGCGATCGCACCTCGACCACCATCGGCTACGAGCGGCAGCACAACGCCTATTTCGCCATCGACGATTGCAACCGGTTCCGCCAGGCGATGCAGGCGGACGCGCCGCCGGTGCCGACCCACTATCCCCGCCTCAAGAAGGTCAACGCCGCCGGTCCCGCCGTGCTCGGCAATCTGCCGCGCGTACCCGCACTCGGCCCCGACGCATTCGGGGACGCCGCCCGCGGCGGCCAGCTCCTCGACACCCGGGACATGCTGGCCTTCGGCGGCGGCCACGTCGCCGGCGCCAACAATATCGGCGGCCGCCCCGACCTCTCGGTCTGGGCCGGCTGGCTTCTGGACCCGGAGCAGCCCCTCTTCCTCGTGCTCGACGACGACACCAGCCTCGCCCGGATCGTCACCCTGCTCTGGCGCGTCGGCTTCACCCGCTTCGGCGGCTATCTCGCCGGCGGCATGGCGGCATGGCAGGAGGCGGGCCAGCCGCTCCGGCATCTTCCACAGCTCACCGTCCACGAGCTGCGCGATAACCCGGACCTGCTGCCGCTCGACGTCCGCAAGAAGGATGAGTGGGAGGGCGGCCACATGCCCGGCGCCCGGCACCTCTTCCTCGGCGAGCTGCCCGACCGGATGCAGGAGCTGGACCGCAACCAGCCCATCGCCACCTACTGCGCCAGCGGCTTTCGGGCCAGCATTGCCGCGAGCCTCCTCGCAGCGGAAGGCTTCGACGTCCGCAACGTCCCGGGCAGCTGGAAGGCATGGCGCGCGGCAGGCTTCGACGTCGCGAAGGACTGAGGCGAACGCCCCTGCCCGCTGGCGCGCCGCACCTACTCCATCGGCGGCAGCGACCGCAGATAGGCGATGATCGCCGCCATGTCGGCCTCGCTGATGTCCTTGTAGTAGGCGAAGGCCATGGGCGGCATGAGCGGCCGGCCGTCGCGGCTGACGCCCTCGCGGATGGCCCGCGCGATCTCGGCATCGGACCATTCGCCGAGCCCGGCCGGCGTAATGTTGGGCGAGACCGAGACGCCCCAGGGGCCGGGGAACTCGAAGCCGCCGGCGCCCAGCCGGTGCTCGAAATCGGGGTGGCCCTGCTCGCCCATCGGCGTGTGGCACTCGACGCAGTGGCCGACGGGCCCGGCCAGATAGGCGCCGTAAGCCACCTGGTCGGCCGGGTCGGGCGCCGGCACCGTGGCGATCGGGTCGGTCCAGGCGGGCGGCAGGGGGATGTTGTAGACCGAGGGCTCGGTCGCGTTGACCACCGGCGGCACGGTCCGGAGATAGGCGACGATCGCCATTAGGTCGTCATCGGCGATGCCGTGGTAGAGCGGATAGGGCATGGGCGGGCCGATCAGGCTGCCATCCGGGCGGACACCCTCGCGGATCGCCTTTGCGATCTCGGCGTCGCTCCAGGCGCCGATGCCGGTCTCGGGGTCCGGCGTGAGGTTCGCCGGAACGGCCCGAAAGACCCCCATGTCGATCGCCTGGCCGCCGGCCAGATGGCGGCTCATGTCCGGGCCGTCGGGGCCCATCGGCGTATGGCAGTTGCCGCAGGCACCGATGACCTCGACCAGATAACGACCGCGCTCGACCCGGTCATCCGCCGCAGCCGCAGCGACAATGCCGAGCAGCGACGCAGCGGCCAACGCCGCGACCCTGACATGGCCCACGTTCGAAGACATGGCTGGCACCCCCTTGACCGCCCTGACCGACTGGCTACGGCCGGGCGCCGGTTCTTGTTCGCGGTACCGCCCGGCCACGCCGCCACGGCCCGCAAGCAAGCTGCGTCCGCCACCCGCCGATCGTCAAGAGCCCTCGTGAGGCCGCCCCGCCGCCGCCCTGAAGAACTGCCGGATCCATTCCGCCACGCGCGGCCCGTCCGGCGCCACGGCGTCGTTGCCGCCCTCGCGCAAAACCGCCAGCGCCGGGTCGGCGCGCTCCGCCGGGATGGGGCTGCCGCGGCGGATCTCGATCAGCTCGCGCTCGAACCCGTTATCGTACTCGGGATGTGCCTGGAAGGAGATGGCATGGTCGCCATAGGCGAGTGCCGCGATCGGGCAAAACTCGGAGCTCGCGACCAGCCGCGCCCCCGGCGGCATGTCGAGGACCTGGTCCTGGTGCATGGCGTTGAGGGTGAAGCCTTCCCCCGCATCCGCCATCCAGTCGGGCCGCTCCCGGATGGCGTAGTTATGCGGCCCGACCCCCCAGCCGGCTTCCGCCTTCTCGACCCGCGCACCCAAGGCACTCGCCATCACCTGGTGGCCGAAGCAGATGCCGACGACCGGCACCCGGGCGGCGAGGGCATCCCTTAGGAACCCCTCGAGCTGCCGGATCCAGGGGTCGGGGTCGTAGGCGCCGAAGCGCGAGCCGGTGACCAGCCAGCCATCCATCTCGTCGATCCGCTCCGGCAGGACGCCGTCCACGACCGGATAGGACGTGCAGGCGAAATCCGGCCCGAGCAGCCGCTCGAACATCTCCGGATAACTGCCGTGCCGGTCCAGCTCTGCCGGCGGCCGGCCGGTCTCGAGAATGCCGATCCTCATGGCTGAACTCCCGCCCATGCGGCTCAGATCTCCGCCGCGATCGCCTTGCCGAGCGCCTCGGTCGTGGCCTTGCCGCCCATGTCCGGGGTGAGCAGCTCCGGCCGCAGCAGCACCCGCTCGATGGCACCCACGATGGCGTCCGCCGCTGCCTGGTGGCCCATGAACTCGAGCATCATGGCGGCCGACCAGATCTGGCCGATCGGGTTGGCGATGCCCTGCCCGGCGATGTCCGGTGCGGAGCCATGCACCGGCTCGAACATCGAGGGGAAGCGGCGCTCGGGGTCGATATTGGCCGAGGGCGCGATGCCGATCGTGCCAGTCACGGCGGGCCCGAGGTCGGAGAGGATGTCGCCGAAGAGGTTGGAGCCGACCACCACGTCGAACCAGTCCGGATGGCGGACGAAATGCGCCGTCAGGATGTCGATGTGGAACTTGTCCGTCCTGATCTCCGGGTAGTCATTCGCCACGGCGGCGAAGCGCTCGTCCCAGTAGGGCATGGTGTGGATGATGCCGTTCGACTTGGTCGCCGAGGTCAGGTGCTTCTTCGGCCGGGTCATGGCCAGCTCGAAGGCGTAGCGGACGATGCGGTCGACGCCGTGGCGGGTGAAGATGCTCTCCTGCACCGCCATCTCCTGCGGCAGCCCCGCATAGAGCCGCCCGCCGATCTCCGAATACTCGCCCTCGACGTTCTCGCGCACGATGAGGAAGTCGATGTCGCCGGGCTTCCTGTCGGCGAGCGGGCACTTCACCCCCTCGAAGAGCCGGACCGGGCGCAGGTTGACATACTGGTCGAAGCGCCGGCGGATCGGGATGAGCAGGCCCCAGAGCGAGACGTGGTCCGGCACGCTCGGCCAGCCCACGGCACCCAGGAAGATGGCGTCGTGGTTCGCAATGCTGTCGAGGCCGTCCTCCGGCATGAAGCGGCCGGTCCGGGCATAGCGGTCCGAGCTCCAGTCCAGCTCGTCGAAGTCGAAGGCGAGACCGAAGCGGCCGCCCACCTTCTCGAGCACGCGCAGGCCTTCCGGCACCACCTCCTTGCCGATCCCGTCGCCCGCGATCACCGCTATCCTGCTGCCCGCCATCCTCGCCTCCTCCGTCCTCGACACCATACCCGTCGGCGCAGCCTTCCGCTCGCCGGCCGCCCGTCTATAGTCCGCCCGCCGGCGAACGACAAAGGGCGGCAGTCAGAACCCGGCTCGAGCGGCGGGAGGCCAATTCAAAGCGTCATGCGCAACCCCTTCGCCACGATCGCCGCCCGCGATCCGCGCCGCCTGTGGCTCGCCGGGCTCGGCGTCAACATGATGCGCTGGCTCGAGCTCCTGGCCTATGGCGTGCTGGCGCTGCAGCTCACGGGCTCGGCCCTGTGGGTCGCAACCATGACCGTGGCCCGGCTCCTGCCGCTGCTCACCGGGGCCGTCGTCACCGCGGCCATTTCCGGCCATTCGCGCAAGACCGTGATCACCACCGTCGTCGCGCTTCTCGTGGTGACCGACATCATCCTCCTCGGCCTCGCGCTGACCGACCAGCTCGCCCTCTGGCACCTCCTGATCGCCGCCGTCATGGGCGGCATCGCCTGGACCATCGAGACCCCGGTCCGCCGCACCATGCTCGCCGACGCGGTCGGGCTCGAGCGCGTCTCGGCGGCGATGGGCCTCGAGGTGGTGGGCGTCCAGTTCACCCGCATCGCAGGCCCGGCGATCGGCGGCATCCTCCTCGACATGGGCGGCATCGCCAGCGTCTTCGCGCTTGGCATCGTCGTCCACGGCCTCTGCACTTGGATGATGCTGAGCCAGCCGCCCGACCGCCCGACCGCGGCACCCGCGAACCTCGCCGGCATCGCCCGCAACCTCGCCGAGGGCTTCACCTATGTGCGCCGGCACCGCCTGCTGACCGGGGCGGTGATGCTCACCGTGGTCTTCAACTTCTTCGGCTTCCCCTATGTCGCCCTCGCCCCGGTGATCGGCGAGCGGGTGCTCGACCTCGGCCCCACCGGCATCGGCCTCCTGCTCGCCAGCGACGCCCTGGGCGCCCTGATCGCGGCCTTCATCCTGACCGAGCGGAGCCCCCCCGAGCTCGCCGGGCCGATCTACGCCCTCGGCGCCACGCTCTACCTCGTCGCCACCCTCGCCTTCGGCCTCACCA
Organism: Alphaproteobacteria bacterium; assembly: GCA_030431615.1. Classification (GTDB taxonomy): domain Bacteria; phylum Pseudomonadota; class Alphaproteobacteria; order Geminicoccales; family Geminicoccaceae; genus SLRI01. The sequence goes on along the minus strand of JAUIID010000038.1, from coordinate 19,921 downwards.
GCTCGATCGGCGTGGCCTTCACCGTGCTCTTCATCGGCGGCTTCGGCATGGCTGGCTTCAACGCCATGCAGATCAGCCTGCCGCTCCAGGCCTCGCCCGCCCCCATCCGGGTCCGCGTCCTCGGCATCATCACCTTTGCCATCGGTGCGGCCCCCTTCGGCTTCCTCCACGCCGGCCTGCTCGCCGAGTGGCTGGGCGCCGTCAACGCCCAGCGCCTGATCGCCGCCGAGGGCCTCGCTGCCGCCGCCCTCGTCCTCTGGCTCTGGCCGGAATTGCTCAGGCGCGAGCCGCCCCGCCCCCTGCCGGACTGAGCGTTCACGTGCAGGCTCCCGCCTAGATTTCGATCCGGCGCAGCACGGCGATGACGATGACCCCGAGCACGGTCGCCATGATGGCGAGGCCGATCAGCCCCTGCCCGGCGGCAATGCCGATCGCCCCGGCCATCCAGAGCCCGCCGCCGGTGGTCAGGCCCTTCACCCGGTCCTTCTCGCGAAAGATCGAGCCGGCGGCGAGGAAGGCCACCCCGGCCGTGATCGCCTCGAGCAGGCGGAGCGGGTCCGCCGTCGGCCGCTCCTCGAGCGACCGCACCCAGTCGAACATCTCGAACGCCATGATGGTCAAAAGCGCCGCAGCCAGCCCCACCAGCATGTGCGTGCGCAGCCCTGCGGCCCGGCCGATTAGCTCGCGCTCGAAGCCGAGGAGGGCGCAGAGCACCAGCGCCACGATGAGCCGCAGCAGCGCCTCCTCCGGCGCAATATTGGCAGTCCATAGCTCCGGGACCCAGTCCGGCACGACCATTCCCTCTCGGCAGTTGCAGGGCAGCGGCAAGCGCTAGAACTGCCGGGCCCGGCCATCGTTCCTGAGCCCGGGTCGCCGGCTCAGAACGCCACGGCGAGGCTGAAGAGCAGGATCGTGCCCTCGTCCCCGCCGCCCTCGGCCTCGTCGAAGCGCGAGAGCTCGATGCCCGTGGCGAGGCCCGGCAGCAGCGCCCGTTCGACGCCGAGCACGACGTTCCAGTTCTCCCGCTCGTCGCAGGCGAAGCACCAGCCGGCGGTGAGCGAGAGATCGAGCCCGCCGAGATCCGCCGCGACGCCGAGATTGGCGAAGCGCCGCCAGTCACCGCTGCCATCCTCGTCGAGCCGGTCGAGGGCGACGGAGCCGGCGAGCGCCAGCTCGTCATGGGCGATGAGGCCGCCGAGCTGCAGCGCCAGCCCGCCATGCTGCTCGATTGCGGCGGCAAGGCTCAGGGCCGTCTCCAGTTCCCCCGCGCCGCCGAGCCTGACCAGGGCCAGATCGAGCGTGTCGTCGATCCCGTCCTCGTCGGTCGGGCCCGTCGTGAACGAGGCGCCGAGCTGCCAGCCGCCGTCGCTCGCATCCGGCGTGTACGCGATCAGCCTGAGCGCGTCGTTGTCGACGATGCGCGGGATGACGAGGTCGTCCGAGGCGACCAGCTCGCCGTCGATGCCGCCGGTGGCGACCGCGATGGTGGCGGCGCCGATCTGCATCGAGACCGCCGGCGCATCGTCGATGCCGGCGCGCAGCTCGCCATGGCGATCCTGCAGGAAGCCATAAGCCCTTGGCGTCATCGTCGAGCCGTCCAGCTCGGCCTCGAAGCGGTAGATGACGCCCCAACGGCGGGCGTGGTCCGGGTCGAGCCAGCGGGCGGCGATCTCGATCTCGGCCTGCTGGCGAAACCCGTCCTCGCCATCCTCGTCCGGCCCGAACTTGCGGCCGAGATTGCCGATCACGGCATAGGAAACGGCCTCGGCAGCCAGCTCGACCTCCATCTCGACGGCACCGGCCGCCATCACTCCGGATGCCAAAGGCAGGCCCAGCCCGGCGAGTACCGCCGCCCGTCTCATGCCCGACCGTGGGCGAAGCGCAGCGACACCACGAGACCCGGGGCATTGTCGCCCAGCGCCACCTCGATGGCGTGCAGCCGGGCGATGGCGCGGACCAGCGCCAGGCCGAGGCCGTGGCCGCTCGTGCCGCGGCTCCGGTCGGCGCGATAGAACCGCTCGAACACCCGCTCGCGATCGGCCAGGGCGATGCCGGGCCCGTCGTCACCGATCTCGATGACGACACCTTTCGGCCGCCGGGCGAGGCCGAGCTGCAGGCGCGTCCCGGGCGGCGTGTGCTGGATCGCGTTCTCGAGCAGGTTGACCACCATCTGCGTCAGCAGTTCCGGATCGCCCTCGACCTCCACCCCGCCCTCGATGGCCGTGGCGAGCCGCTTCTCCGCCTCGGCCGCGACCGGCCCATAGGTCTCGGTGACGTTCTCCAACAAGGCACTCAGATCAACCGGCGCGAAGCGGGTGCGGCCGGTGAAGCTGTCGATCCGGGCAATCCGCAAGAGCGCCTCGAAGACCGCGAGCAGCCCATCCAGCTCGGCGAGCATCTGCTCGATCTGCAGCTGCTCCTCAGGCTCGCGGTTGCCGCCCTCCTCCAGCGCCGCCAGCCGGTTGCGCAGGCGGGTCCGAGGTGTCCGCAGGTCGTGGGCGATGCCGGTCGAGACGTGGCGGATGTTCTGGGTCAGCTCCTCGATGCCGGCGAGCATGGTGTTGAGCTGGGCCGCGAGGCCGTCGAACTCGTCGCCCGTGCCCTTGAGCGGGATGCGCCGGTCGAGCTTGCCGTCCTGGGCGATGGCGGCGGCCGTCTGGGTGACCTGGGCGATGCGGCGAAGCACCATGGCGCTGATCAGCCAGCCGCAGAAGAGGGCCAAGGGCAGCGCGAACGCGGCGAGCCAGGCGGTGCCGACCAGGACCAGCTCGCGCCGGTCGTAATAGGGCTCGCCGTCGATGCCGACGAGCAGCCAGAGGTCCGGGCCGAGCCGGCTGCCCCGGGCAACCCTGAGCTCCTCGTCGGGGTCCTCGGGCGAGGGCAGCACGACCCAGCCGGCGCGGGGCTCCGGCCAGTCGAGATTGCCGGCGAGCGCGGTGCCGCCAATGTCCTGGAGGTTGATGTAGAGGCCGTGCTCGTGGGCCGGGTCGAGCAGCTCGCGGATCGCCCCGTCCACCGCCTGCAGCCCGCCGGCCTGCCAGTCCGCCTCGAGCCCGGCGCTGATTTCCTGGGCCCGGTCCCGCAGCCCCGCCTCGATCCAGCCCATGGAAAGGTAGCCGCCGCCGAGGAGCGGCACGATCAGCGTGGCCGTGAATACCGCAGCATAGGCCAGGGTCAGCCGGAACGAGGCCGTGCGGCAGGCCCTAGCGAGGCTCGGCAATGACATAGCCGGCACCACGAACCGTGCGGATCAGCTCGGTCGCGAAAGGCTTGTCGAGCTTGGCGCGCAGCCGGCTCATATGCGTCTCGACGACGCTGGTCTTCGGCTCGAAATGCCACTCCCAGACATTCTCGAGCAGCATGGTCCGGGTCACCACCTCGCCTGCATGCTGCAGGAGGTAGTCGAGCAGCCGGTACTCGCGCGGCTGCAGCTCGATCACCTGGCCGGCCCGCTCGACCCGCCGGGTCAGCCGGTCGACGCTGAGGTCGGCAAGCGTCACCGTGGCCGAGGCCTGACCCATGGGCTGGCGGCGGGCCAGGGCGCGCAGCCGTGCGGCCAACTCGGCGAAGGCGAAGGGCTTCGCCAGATAGTCGTCGCCGCCGGCATCCAGCCCGGCGACGCGGTCATCGAGCCCGCCAAGTGCGGTGAGGAAGAGGACCGGCGTCAGCACCCCGGTCTGGCGCAAGAGGCGGACCACCTCGAGTCCGTCGATGCCCGGCAGCAGGCGGTCGACCACGAGGACGTCGTACTGCCCGTCGCTGGCGAGGAAGAGGCCGTCGCGGCCGGTCGCGGCATGGTCGGCGACATCGCCCGCCTCGCGCAGGCCGCGCAGGATGAAGGCGGCGGTGTCGGCATCGTCCTCGATCAGCAGGACGCGCAAGGGGGCCACTCCGTTGCCGCAGGACCAGGACACTCTGCGCCGGGGTGCCGCGCCCGGACAAGCCCCGGCAGGAAATGGCCGGCGCCCGCTGCAAGGCCGGCGCCGGACCGAATTGGCCGAGGAGGGGGCAAGGATGGACTCAGGCGACGGCGGCTTCGGGCGCCAGCTCGGCGACGAGCCCGGCGAGGGTGGCGCCGTCGAGCGGCGCATGGCTCACCGCCACCACCACGTCGTTGAAGTCGCCGTCGTTCCTGGCATCGGTGACGAGGAGGTCCTCGAAACCGACGAGCGTGATCTCGCCCGCACCATCCCCGTCGGCGAGGACCGATTCGAGCTCGATGGCGTTCACGCCGGCCGACGGGTTGAGGAAGTTGAAGCCGTCCGCGTTGCCGAGCACATGGAGTGCCGTGACCGGCAGCGGCGTGCCGGCAGCGTCGGTGACGAGCGGGGCGAGCAGGTCGTCGATGTTCGCCGTGTCCCGGGTGAGGATGTTGGCAAAATGCAGCCCGCCATCCTCGAAGGCCTCGAGATCGACCCCGCCCTCGGCCCCGTTCGGCACGAGGAAGAGGCCGAGCGCCTGGCCGTCCTCGACCGTGAAGCCGACGCTCTCGCCCGGCTCCGCCTCCTCCGTGCTGGAAAGCAGGATGCGGCCCTCGCCGAGGGCACCGGTGGCGAGGTCGACCGTGTAGGCGCCGAGCGCGCTGTCGAAGCCGGCATCCTCGCCGAGGAAATGGATCAGGATCTCGTCGCCCGAGCCGAGGAAGTCATCGAGCCCGGGCTCCTCCGCATCGTCCAGGCCGTCGACCGCCTGCCGGTTGGCAAGATCGCCGAGGCCGATCTCCGGCTCCCCGTCCTCGTCAACGTCGCCCTCGTCCTCATCGTCCGCATCGTCTGCATCGAAGTCCAGAAAGCTCTCGCGCGCCTCGCCTTCCTCGTCGACGACGTCGACCTCGCGCAGCTCCTGCAGCTCGACCACGAGCTCGGGCTCGCCCTCCTCGTCGAGGTCCTCCTCGACCAGCGCCTCGCCGAGGCCGGCCACGTAGTACTTGAACTCGGCGGCATCGGGCTCGAGGGCGGTGGTGTCCAGGATCTTCACCGCACCCTCGAACGTGCCGAGGGCGATCTCCACCGCCTCGCCGGCGCCGACGACGATGGCCTCGTCGATGGCGTTGCCCGGATCGAACTCCTGGTAGTAGCCGTTGCTGAAGCCGGGCATGGCCGGCATCTTCCAGCCGCCCTGCGCGCCCTCGACTCCGGCGCGGAACGACCCGGCGTTGTCGACGCCGGTGAAGACGCCGTCGTCATCGTAGCGGTAGTTGATGACGTCCTCGCCGAGGTACCAGACATTGCCGGCCTGGTCCTGGGCATAGTAGTCGAGCGTGTCCTCGACGAGAAAACCGTTCAGATAATCCGTGTCGCGGACGACCACCGCCTGGACGCCCTGCACGTCGAGCGTGCTGTAGGTGACGAAGGCATCGTGGGACTCGACCTCGCGCTCGCCTGTCTCCTCGTCGACCATCTCCGCCCGATAGGCGCGGATCTGGCCGGGCTGCAGGGGAAAGAACGGGTTGTCGATCGGCGCACCGGGCACGAAGGCGGCGGCGTCGAACTCCGGAAGGATCGGCATGGCTCTGCCTCGTCGCTTGTCGCGGCCGGGCCCCGATGGCCCGTCGCGGACAAGAGACCACGCCGCACCTTACCGGACGCGGGTGCGGCGCTTACCGATCCGTAAGGTGGCGGGCCGGGCGGCCCTCACTCCTTCACCACCTCGTTGATCTCGAGCAGGTTCATGGCGGGATCGTAGACATAGACGTGGCGCATGTGCGGGATGGCGAAGGTGGGGGCGTAGGAAAAGGGGATGCCGGCCGCCTCGAGGCGCTCCATCACGGCGTCGAGGTCGTCCACCTGGATGGCGACGTGGCCGCCGATCGAGGGATTGTGGTCGAAGCCGTTCTTCCGGGCGAACTCGGGCTCCGGCAGGATCAGGTGCAGGCCGCTGTTCGCCCCCCGGCTCGCCGTCGGGCAGGGAAAGAGCGTCAACCGCTTCGGATCGGCGGAGATGTGGCCCACCTGCTCCGGCGGCGGGAAGGTCCAGGCGCCTCGGCCATGCCGAGGATCTTCGTGTAGAACTCGGCCGAGGCCCGGACGTCCGTCGCCGGCAGGTTCACGTGGTGGATCGACCAGCTCATGCGAGGCTCCCGCGCTTGGCCAGGTTGAGCGCCGATCCTGCGGCCCCGGCACCGCCCTGTCACCCCCTCCCCCGGCGCCCCAAAAAGCCTAAGGTGTCGCATATAGCGCGACAGTTGGGCTTGGGGTGTCGCAGATTCCGCGACAGTGAACGCGGAACTGTCGCGTTATACGCGACACCACGATCGCTTATGTCGCATTATACGCGACAGTTGGCCCCTACTGTCGCGCTATATGCGACAGTTCTCGACGAACGAACCCGCGGAATCGACGAACAAACCCGGCAGAACGACGATCGAACCCGGGGATTCGACGAACGAACCCAGGCTTCCGCAAACGAACCTGATGGCTACCAACTTGTTGTTCTGATTGATTTTTTTTGCCCCAATGCGACTTTACCCCCCAACCGGCGTGCCGGGAAACCGAAATATGCCGAACGAACCGGAGCCGGGCTTGCCAGGCGTGGCGATATAGGCTATAAATCCTATCACGCGTGGTCGGGCGTGAGCCGCAGGAAGCGCCGGATCAGCAGGCATGCCGCGATGGCGAGGCCGAGCGCCAGCGCGAGCCAGATGCCCCTGCCCTCGAGCGGGGTCATGAGCGCCAGCAGGGCCGCCGTCGGGAAGGCGATGCCCCAGTAACCGATGGCGGCGACCACCAGCGGCACGCGGGTGTCCTGCAGACCGCGCAGCGCGTGGGCGGCCGTCACCTGGAGGCCGTCGGCGATCTGGAAGACGGCGGCGATCGCGAGGTAGGTCGTGGCGAAGGCGAGCACCTGTAGCGCCTCGGGGCCGCCATCGAGGAAGGGCCGGATGAGCGGGCCGGGCACCAGCCAGAAGGCGAGGGCCGTGCAGCTCATGAAGCCCGTGGCGAGCGCCATGCCGGCGAGGCCGGCGGTGCGCACGGCCCCCGGCTCGGCCCGGCCGTGCGCCAACGCCACCCGGACCGTCACCGCCTGGCCGATGCCGAGCGGCACCATGAAGGTGATGGAGGCGAGCTGGATGGCGATCTGGTGGGCGGCGAGCTGGAGGGTGCCGACATAGCCCATGATCTGGGCGGAGCCGGCGAAGACGCCGACCTCGAGGAGGATGAAGAGGCCGATGGGGATGCCGATCCGGTGGATGGCCCGGAAGGTCGCCCAGTCCGGTCGCCAGATGCGGCCGAGCACGTGATGCCGGCGGAAGGGGTGCCGGGTCGCGACGATGACCGCCATGACCGATGCCAGGACCACGGCCGTCAGCGACGAGCCGATGCCGGCCCCCAGCACCTCGAGCCGGGGCAGGCCGAACGCGCCGAAGATCAGGCCATAGTTGAAGAAGGCGTTGAGCGGGATGGCGGCCACCGTGACCACGAGCACGGTGCGGGTGCGCTCGAGGGCGGTGGCGTAGCAGCGGAGCACGTTCCAGACGAGGATGGCGACGAGCCCCGGCGTCACGCCGCGCATGTAGCGCTCGGCCTCGTGGCTGAGCGCCGCGTCCTGGCCGATGGCGACGAAGGCGCTGCCGATCCACCAGAGCGCCGGCAAAGCGAGCAGGCTGAACGGCACGGCCGCCCACAGGCCCTGGCGGACCACCCGGCGCATCTCGCGCACCTGCCGGCGCGCCAGCGCCGCGGCGGCGAGCGGGGTGACCGCCGTGCCGATGCCGATGCCCAGCAGCATCACGGGGTGGAAGGCGCTGAGGGCGAGGGCCGTCGCCGCCAGCGCCTCGGGACCGAGCCAGCCGAGCATGAGGAGATCGGTGGTCATGATGGCGATCTGGCCGATCGAGGCGATCACCAGCGGCAGGGCGATACGCGCCAGCGCCGCCACTTCCCGACGGAAGAGGCGGCCCTTGGACGCGGGTACGGCACGCGGCAGCGTGCCTGGCGACGAGGAGAGCATCGCTCGACCTGTTCTGGCTGGCCTGGTCTGGTGCTGGAGGTGGCGGTGGTCGTGCTTAGCCGGTCCCGCGCGCGGCGTCGAGCACCGGTCGATGACTGGCCGGTGGCCGCGGAAACGCCCGTCGATGTGACCCGATGGCTGGCGGTTCGCTCGCAGTTCTGCGAAACTTGGAGCGATACCAGACAAGGCGTGTTGCGGCGGCTCTTTGGACCGTTCCCGCACGCAGGAGCAGAGCATGACCGACGCAGCACTCACCGTCCGGCTGAACGCCCAGGACAACGTCGTCGTCGCCCGTCGGGCGATCGGCGAGCGCACCACCCTCGACACCGAGAAGGTGACCACGACCGCGAAGATCCCGGCCGGTCACAAGATCGCGACCAGCCGCATCGCCAATGGCGAGCCGGTGCGCAAATACGACCAGATCATCGGCTTCGCCAGCGCCGACATCCTGCCCGGCGACCACGTCCACGTGCACAACTGCCAGATGGGCGAGTTCGACCGCGACTACGCCATCGGCAGCCGGGCCAAGCCGGTCCAGATGGTGCCCGAGGCCGACCGCGACACCTTCCAGGGTTTCGTCCGCGAGAATGGCAAGGTCGGCACCCGCAACTATATCGGCGTGCTCTCCTCGGTTAACTGTTCGGCCTCGGTCTGCCGCTTCCTCCAGCAGAACTTCCCGAAGGAGGTGCTGGCGCAGTACCCGAACGTCGACGGGATCGTGGCGCTGACCCATTCCACCGGCTGCGGCATGGCCGACCGCGGCGAGGGCTTTGCCGCCCTGCAGCGCACGCTCTGGGGCTACGCGCGACACCCGAACTTCGCCGGCATCCTGATGATCGGCCTCGGTTGCGAGGTGAACCAGATCGACTTCCTGCTCGAGGCCTACCAGATCCAGCGCGGGCCGTACTTCCAGACCATGACCATGCAGGACACCGGCGGTACGCGGAAGACCGTCGAGCGGGCGACGGCGATCATCAAGGAGATGCTGCCGCACGCCAACGAGTTCGGCCGGCAGAAGGTCTCGGCCTCGGAGCTCACCGTGGCCCTGCAGTGCGGCGGCTCCGACGCCTATTCCGGCATCACCGCCAACCCGGCGCTCGGCTACGCCACCGACCTCCTCGTCGCCCAGGGCGGCACCGGCATCCTCGCCGAGACGCCCGAGATCTACGGGGCCGAGCATCTCCTGACCCAGCGCGCCGTGAGCGAGGCCGTGGGCCAAAAGCTGATCGAGCGGATCAAGTGGTGGGAGGAGTACACGGCCTCCAATGGTGGCGAGATGAACAACAATCCCTCGCCCGGCAACAAGGCGGGCGGGCTCACCACCATCCTCGAGAAGTCGCTGGGCGCTGCCGCCAAGGGCGGCACCACCAACCTCGCCGGCGTGCTCCGCTATGCCGAGATGGCGACCACGCGCGGCTTCCTCTTCATGGACAGCCCCGGCTACGACCCCTGCTCGGTGACCGGCCAGGTCGCCTCCGGCTCGAACATCGTCACGTTCACCACCGGCCGCGGCTCCTGCTTCGGCTTCAAGCCGGCGCCGTCGGTCAAGCTCGCCACCAACACGGCCATGTTCGAGCGGATGGAGGAGGACATGGACATCAACTGCGGCGACATCCTGAGCGGCGGGGCGACGATCGAGAGCAAGGGCCGCGAGATCCTCGACCTCCTGCTGCGCGTGGCCTCGGGCGAGGAGTCGAAGTCGGAAGCGCTCGGCATCGGCGACCACGAGTTCATTCCCTGGCAGATCGGCGCGGTCATGTGACAGCGCCAGGGGGCAGACCGGCCAGTCGGAGCTGATCGGCCATGGACCCGGCCAGGGTCGAGCGCAAGCTCACGACCATCCTCGTGGCCGACGCGGTCGGCTACAGCCGGGCCATGGCGGCCGACGAGGCGGCGGCGCTCGCGGCACTCCGGGCGGCGCGCGCCGTCTTCGCCCGGCTGATCGAGCGGCATCGGGGGCGCATCTTCAGCAAGGCCGGTGACGGGCTCCTCGCCGAGTTCCCGTCCGTGGTCGAGGCGGTGCAGTGCGCCATCGAGGTGCAGCGCGAGCTCGCCGGCCGGCATGCCGCCCCCGGCGCCACCCAGTTCCGCATCGGCGTCCATCTGGGCGACGTCATGGTGGACGGCGACGACCTCTTCGGCGACGGCGTCAACCTCGCGGCCCGGCTCGAAAGCATGGCCGAGCCCGGCGGGGTGCTGATCTCGCAGCCGGTCTACGACCAGGTGCATGCCAAGCTCGAGGTCGGCTTCGACTATCTCGGCCAGCAGCGGCCGAAGAATCTGGGTGCCGAGGTGCCGGTCTACCGGGTGGCTCTGAATGGCACCACGCGCAGCGGCCCGCACTGGGGCAGTCATCGCCAGCGGGCCGGGGCCGGGCCCGCGACCCCGCCGCCGGCGCCCCCTGCGGTCGAGCCCGCCGAGCGCGGGGCGTGGCCCCGCATCCGCCGCCATGCGCAGTTGCTGGGTGTCGTCTGGCTCGGCCTCGTGGGCGTCGACATCCTCACGGGCCCCGGCGCCTGGGCGCAATGGCCGGGCATCGCCATGCTGATGCTGCTTGGCCTGGAGGCGGCACCGCTCCTGACGCGGACCTGGTTCGACGCGACCTATGCCCGCCTCGCGATCATCGTCGCCGGCCTCGCCCTGATCAATCTCGCCACCTGGTCCGGCACGCTCTGGGTCGTCTGGCCGGCGCTCGGGCTTATCGTCCTGGAGGCGCTCCGTCGCCTCAGGCGTCGGCGCTGAGCCTCCGCCCTGCGCGATCTCCACCGTAGCGAATCCCCCTCGTTGACCGGCGGCCCGCATGCTAAAAGCCCGGGCTGCGCAACGACGCGCAGGCGAGGAGAGTTGCCATGGCCAAGGGCCAGAAACGCAGCAATCGTGAGATCAAGAAGCCGAAAGCCGACAAGAAGGCGGCCTCGGTGGCGCCGGCCGGCAAGGTCACGACGGTGATGAGCCAGGCCAAGCCGGGCGCAGCGCCGACCAGGAAGGGCTGAGCCCGGCCTTCAGCCCGTGGCCCAGATCAGCACCGCCGTCACCGTGACCACCGAGCAGGCATGGGTCGCGAGCACCAGCGACGAGGCGCGGGTGGTGTAGACGGCGTAGCGCTCGGCCATCACGAAGACCGAGGCACCGGTCGGCAGGCTGGCCGTAACGATGGTGGCAAGGGCGAGCTCCGGGCGAAGCGGCAGCAGCCAGAGCACCACGACGGCCATGATGAGCGGGTGGACAACGAGCTTGATCGCGCCGAAGGTCAGGATCTCCGCGCGTGCACCGGCGATCGGTGCGCCGACCAGCGAGGCACCGAGCGCGAAGAGGGCGCATGGGGCGGCCGCGGCACCGAGCAGCCCGGCGAAGTTGCCGATCGGCGTCGGCAGGTCGAGGCCGGTCAGGGTCCAGGCGAAACCGGCGAAAACGGCGAGCACCAGCGGGTTCTTCAGGAGGTTCCGGCCGACCGTGCGCAGCGTCGCGAGCCGGTCGCCGCCGTGCCCCGTCCTGGCCTCCAGGAACATGATCAGGATCGGTGCGGTGATCAGGTTGTCGAAGGTGAGCGCCAGCACGGCCGGCAGCGCCGCGTCGGGGCCGAGTGCAGTGATCAGGAGTGGCACGCCCATGTAGCCGGAATTTGTCCAGATAGCACCGGCACCGGCGACGGCGGACTCGGCCAGCGGCAGGCGGAAGCGCCAGCGGGCGAAGGCCGAGGTGGCGATCCACAAGGAGAAGGCGACGCCGTAGAAGGCGGCGAAGAAGCGCCAGTCGAAGAGCTCGGCCACCGGCGTCGTCCCGACCTTTGCGAAGAGCAGCGCCGGCAGGGCGAAGTTGAAGACGAAGGCATTGAGACCCTGGACCGCCGTCGGGCCGACGAGCTTCTTGGCCAGCGCCGCGTAGCCGCAGAAGATAAGCGCGAAGAAGGGCAGCGCCACGTCGAACAGCGCCGCCATCCCCGGCCCTCAGAGCAGCTCGTGGAGGAAGGGCAGGAGCGGCTTGTCGGCCTCGGGCATCGGCAGGTCGAAGAGGGCGCCGGGCCGCAGCCAGCGGATCTTCTGGCCTTCGCGCGGCTCCGGCTCGCCCTCCCACACCCGGCACACGTAGAGCGGCATGAGCAGGTGGAAGTCCGGGTAGGCGTGGCTGGCGAACGTAAGGGGCGCCAGGCAGGCGGCGTGGGTGACGATGCCGAGCTCTTCCTGGAGCTCGCGGATCAGGCAGGCTTCCGGTGTCTCGCCGGGCTCGAGCTTGCCGCCCGGGAACTCCCAGAGGCCCGCCATGCTCTTCCGCTCCGGCCGGGTCGCGACCAGCACGCGATGGTCCTCATCGATCAGCGCCACGGCGGCGACGAGGACGATCGGCAGCGCCCCGGGTGCAGCACCCGCCGGCTGGGTCACCCTGCTCAGCTCCGGTAGTCGGCGTTGATGTCGATGTAGCCGTGCGTCAGGTCGCAGGTCCAGACGGTGGCGTTGCCCGGCCCGTCACCGACCGTGATGTCGATCAGGATCTCGGGGCCCGCCAGGTGGGCGGCCACCGGCGCCTCGTCGAGGCCGGGGACGGCGGCACCATCAATGGCCACGTCGTGCCCGCCGAAGGCGACGCCGAACCGCGCCGGGTCGATCACCTCGCCGGCCTTGCCGACGGCCATGACGATCCGCCCCCAGTTGGCATCCGCTCCGGCGATCGCCGTCTTCACCAGCGGCGAGTTGGCGACGACGAGGCCGATGCGCCGGGCCGCCGCGTCATCGAGGGCACCCTTGACGCCGATCTCGATGAACTTCTGCGCCCCCTCGCCGTCCCGCACGACCTGCTGCGCCAGGTCGATCATCACGTCATCGAGGGCGCGGACGAAATCGGCGAGGCCGGGATCCTCGGCGCTCGCCGGCAGTGCGTTGCCGGCCCGGCCGGTGGCGAAGAGCAGGAGCGTGTCCGAGGTCGAAGTGTCGCCGTCCACCGTCGTCGCGTTGAAGGAGCGGTCGGTGGCCCGGTTCAAAAGCGTCTGCAGGACCGGCGCCGGCAGGGCGGCATCGGTCACGGCGAAGGCCAGCATGGTCGCCATGTCGGGGGCAATCATGCCGGAGCCCTTGGCGATGCCGGTAAGGGTCACCGTCCTGCCGTCGATCCTGGCCGTGGCCGAGGCCCATTTGGGAAAGGTGTCGGTCGTCATGATGGCGCGGGCCGCGGCCTCCACGCCATCCTCCCGCAGCCCGGCCACCAACGCCGGCACCGCCGCCTCGATCTTCTCGACGGCGAGGCGCTCGCCGATCACGCCCGTGGAGGAGACGAGGACCTCCTCGGCGGCGCAATCTAGGACGGCCTGCACGGCCGCCACCTCGCGAGCCACCGCCGCATCGCCCTCGGCACCCCGGCAGACATTGGCGTTGCCGGCATTGACGATGACCGCCCGCGCCCGTCCGCCCTGCTCCAGGCCGCGGGCAAGCGCCTCGCGGCACCAGACGACGGGATGGCCGGCGGTCAGCGAGCGGGTGAAGACGCCGGCGGCCGTGCTGCCGGGTGCCAGCTCGATCAGCAGGAGGTCGGGCCGGCCGACATAGCGGATGCCCGCCGCCAGCGTGGCGAAGCGGGCGCCCTGAACGGCGGCCGGTGGTGCCGGCGTCGGAGGTGCGAGCGGCGATGGCTGGAGGGGCTTCGGCATGGGCGGTGCCTGCGGATGGTACGTACTGGCGGTGCCGGAAAGCCGCGCGGGCCGTCTACTCGCGCGGCGTGCCATCGATATTGAAGCGCTCCACCTCGGCACCCTCGCGGACCTCGTCGAGCAGGCCCTCGACCGCGGCCCGGGCCAGCTCGGCCCGCAGCTCGGGCTCGAGCTCCTCGAAGGTCGGGTTGGTCGTCTCCTTCGCCTCGACCAGGATGACGTGGTAGCCGAACTGCGTCTGCACCGGCTCCTTGCTGTAGCTGCCGGGCTCAAGCGCGAACGCGGCGGTCTCGAACTCCGGCACCATGGCACCGCGGCGGAAGCTGCCGAGCTCGCCGCCGCGCGCGGCCGCAGGATCGGTCGAGCGCTCCATGGCGAGCTCCGTGAAGTCCGCCCCGGCGTCGAGCTCGGCGATCACCGCCTTCGCCTCTTCCTCGGTCTCGACCAGGATGTGGCGGGCCGTCACCTCCTCAATGGCGAAGTCGGGCTGCGCGGCGCGCTCCTCGTAGGCGGTCTTGAGCGCCGCCTCGTCGGTGGCGTCAAGGACCGCCCGCTCGATCAGCGTCTGGCGCAGGACATCCGCCCGGGCCCGGGCGATCGCCGCCTCGACCTCGGCATCGCTGCCCAGGTTCTCGGCCTCGGCGGCGTCGAGCAGGAGCTGGCCGTCGATGAGCCGGTCGAGCATCGGGTCGTAGATGGCCTCGAGCGGCATCTGCCGGTACTGCTCGGGCAGCTCCAGATAGCTCTGCTCGAGGTCGCTCCGGTGGAACTCGATGTCACCGACCTTGGCGACCACCGGATCGTCCTGGGCCGAGGCAGCGCTGGCCGTGCCGAGGACGAGCGTAAGGGCGAGGCCGAAACGCGACAGACGGGTCATGGGGGAAGCTTTCGACTGGGATCTGGGATGTGAATCGGCGCGCATAGAGCCACAAACCGTGCAGGCCGGCAAGCCGGGCGCATGGGGACCTTAACCGGAACTTAATGAAGCCTGGGTAGTTTCTACCGCGCCGCGAGGAAGACGTGGCGTGCCGCCGCGCGGGCCTTGCGACGAGGTCTCGGGGCTGGCTAGAAGAGCGTTGGCGTTGCGACTCCGGCTCGATGGTGGCATGTGGGCTCCGTTTCGGAACCGGGCCGTCGGGATCTCTGGACCTGCGCCGCGAGGAGAGTAGATGACGCCCATCAGGAAAGTGGTATTCCCGGTTGCCGGTCTCGGCACGCGGATGCTGCCGGCGACCAAGGTGCTGCCCAAGGAAATGCTGCCGGTCGTCGACAAGCCGATCATGCAGTACGCGGTCGAGGAAGCGGCGGCCGCGGGTTGCGAAACCTTCATCTTCGTCACCGGTCGCGGCAAGACCATCATCGAGGATCACTTCGATCGCGCAGTGGAGCTGTTCGAGTCCCTGGCGGCCAAGGGCAAGGACGACGTGCTGGACGGGCTCGCCGCCGACGTGCCGAAACCCGGGACCGTGATCGCGACCCGCCAGCAGGAAGCCAGGGGCTTGGGGCATGCCGTCTGGTGCGCCCGGCAGATCGTCGGCGACGAGCCGTTCGGCATCATGCTGGTGGACGACCTGATCCATGCCGACACGCCCTGCATGGCGCAGATGGCCCGCGCGCATGCCGAGACCGGCGGCAACCTGGTCGCCGTCATGGAGGTGCCTAAGGAGCACACGGCCCGTTACGGCATCGTCGACCCGGGCCGCGAGGACGGACCGCTGGTCGAGGTCAAGGGGCTGGTGGAGAAGCCGGCACCCGAGGCGGCACCCTCGCGCTACGCGGTGATCGGCCGCTATATCCTCGACGCCGCCGTGTTCGGCCACCTCGATCGTCACGAGGTCGGTGCCGGCGGCGAGATCCAGCTCACCGACGCCATGCAGAAGCTAATCGGCAGCCAGCCCTTCTTCGGCTACCGCTTCGCCGGCCGGCGATTCGATTGCGGCGACAAGCTCGGCTATCTCGAGGCGATCGTCGCCACCGCCCTGGCCCGGCCGGACCTGGGTGCGGAGTTCGCCACCATTCTCGACCAGTATCGCTGAGCCGCCTGATCCTTTCGGCTCGGCAAATGGAGTGCTGATATGCGTATCGCGATGATCGGTACCGGCTATGTCGGTCTCGTTTCGGGCGCCTGTTTCGCCGAGTTCGGGCTCGACGTGGTCTGCGTCGACAAGGACGAGCGCAAGATCGCGATGCTCGAGGAAGGCCGGATCCCGATCTACGAGCCGGGCCTCGACACGCTCGTAGCACGGCACAAGGAGGCCGGCCGGCTGAGCTTCACCACCGACCTCAAGGCAGCGGTGCGGCAGAGCGAGGCCGTGTTCATCGCGGTCGGCACGCCAACCCGGCGGGGCGACGGGCATGCCGACCTCACCTATGTCTTCGCCGCCGCCGAGGAAATCGCCGAGGCGCTAGAAGGGCCGACGGTGGTCGTCACCAAGTCCACCGTGCCCGTCGGCACGGGCCGTCGCCTGCAGCGGCTCTTTCGCAGCAAGCGGCCGGATCTCGTTATCGACGTCGCCTCCAATCCCGAGTTCCTGCGCGAAGGCTCGGCGATCGAGGACTTCCTCCGGCCGGACCGGGTGGTCTGCGGGGTGGAGAGCGAGCGGGCGCAGGACATGCTGGCCAATGCCTACCGGCCGCTCAACCTGATCGAGACGCCGATCATGTTCACCACGCTCGAGACGGCCGAGCTGGTCAAGTATGCGACCAACAGCTTCCTCGCCACCAAGATCACGTTCATCAATGAGATGGCCGATCTCTGCGAGAAGGTCGGCGCCGACGTGCAGCAGGTCGCCAAGGGCATGGGGCTGGACGGGCGGATCGGGCGCAAGTTCCTCCATTCGGGCCCCGGCTATGGCGGTTCCTGCTTCCCCAAGGATACGCTGGCGTTGCTCCGCAGCGGCGAGCAGTACGACAGCCCGTTGCGCATCGTCGAGACCGTGGTGAGTGTCAACGAGGGGCGCAAGCGGCGCATGGTCCGCAAGATCGTCGACGCCTGCGGCGGCTCCGTCGCCGGCAAGACGATCGGCATCCTGGGTGTCACCTTCAAGCCCAACACCGACGACATGCGGGACAGCCCGAGCCTCGTGATCCTGCCGGCGCTGCGCGCCGAGGGGGCGAAGGTCCAGGCGTTCGACCCGGAGGGCATGCACGAGGCCGAGGCGCTCCTGCCGGAGATCGAGTGGTGCGCCGGGCCCTACGACGCCGCCCGGCAGGCCGATGCCCTGGTCATCCTGACCGAGTGGAACGTCTTTCGCGGGCTCGATCTCGGCCGGCTGCACGACGAGATGCGCCAGCCCGTGCTGGTCGATCTGCGCAACATCTTCGACCCGCTGCAGGTCACCCAGGCCGGTTTCGCCTATACGGGCATCGGCCGGGCCACGACGCCTGCCGCCTGAGCCGACCATCAACCCAGGGAACCCAGCTGCCTTGCCCCAGAGTCACCGCTTCGATCCGACCGTCCTGCGCGAGTACGATATCCGCGGCATCGTCGGCGACACGCTCCACGCCGACGATGCGCGGGCGATCGGCCGCAGCATTGGCAGCATCGTCCGCCGCGGCGGCGGGCGGCGGGTGGCGGTCGGCCGCGACGGGCGGTTGAGCTCGCCCGAGCTGGCGGCGGCGCTGGTCGAGGGGCTCGCGGCCGCCGGCATCGATGTCGTCGACATCGGCATGGGGCCGACGCCGATGCTCTACTTCGCGGTGCATCACCTCGGCACGGACGGTGGCATCCAGGTGACCGGCTCGCACAACCCGCCGGACTATAACGGCTTCAAGATGATGCTAGGCAAGTCCTCGTTCTTCGGCGAACGCATCCAGGCGCTGGGTGCCCTGGCGGCGGCGGGCGATTTCGAGAGCGGCGCCGGCATGATCGAGACGGCGGACGTCACCTCGGCCTATGTCGAGCGGCTGCTCCGGGACTTCCGGGGCGGGCGGGCGATCGATGTCGTCTGGGATGCCGGGAACGGGGCGGCGGGGCCGATCATGGAAGCTCTGGCGGCGCGGCTGCCGGGGCGGCACGAGTGCCTCTTTGCCGAGGTGGACGGGCGCTTTCCGAACCATCACCCGGACCCGACCGTCGCCGCCAACCTGGTCGACCTGATCGGCAGGGTGCGTGAGGGCAACTTCGAGATCGGCATCGGCTTCGACGGGGACGGCGACCGGATCGGCGTGGTCGACGGCCAGGGGCGGATCATCGCGGGCGACCAGATCCTGCAGATCCTGGCGGCGGACCTGCTCGAGCGGCGGCCGGGCTCGGTGATCATCGCCGATGTCAAGGCGAGCCAGGCGCTCTTCGACGACATCGCCAGGCGGGGCGGCAAGCCCTTGATGTGGAAGACCGGACACTCGCTGATCAAGAGCAAGATGGTCGAGACCGGGGCGCCGCTGGCGGGCGAGATGAGCGGCCACATCTTCTACGAGGACGGGTTCTACGGCCACGACGACGCCCTCTATGTGGCGCTCCGGCTGCTCGACATCCTGGCCCGGGGCGAGCGGTCGCTGGCCGAGGTCAGGGACGGCATGCCGGCCCTCTTCAACACGCCGGAGCTGCGCTTCGACTGCCCGGAGGCGAAGAAGTTCCAGGCGATCCAGGGGGTGCGGGAGCAGCTCCAGGCGGCGGGGGCGGAGGTCGACACGACCGACGGGGTGCGGGTCCGGCAGGGCGACGGCTGGTGGCTGCTCCGGGCCTCGAACACCCAGGCGGTGCTGGTCGGCCGGGCCGAGGCGCTCTCCGAGGCAGGGCTCGCCGCCTGCAAGGCAGCGCTCGTGCAGGCGCTGGCCGGGGCCGGGCTCGACGTCGCGATCGAGGACTGACCGGACGACCGGCCCTCCGGACCAGTCCGTCCGGGTCGGGCCGCGCGGGTCAGCCCAGGCGAGTCAGGTCAATCGGACCAGACTGTCTGGGTCGGGTCAGGCCCGGCAAGTCGGGCCGGGCGGGTCGGGTGGATCAGGCCGTGCGGGTCGAGTCATCCGGGTCAGGCCAACGGCACAAAAGCCATCCGGGTCGGGTCATCCGATTCGGGTCGCGCAGGTCAGGTGGGCGACCAGCCGGGCCGGGCTTGGGGCGAGCGGGGCTTCGGGGGCCGGTTGCACATCGATACAGGATTTATAGCCTATTTTGCGAAAGACTGCAAGCGCGAAAGGGGGCGGCGGGTTCGATCGGCAGAATCGGCTTTCTGGCAGAAGCGGCAGCGGGCCTGGGCCGGGCGTATCGGCGAAAACCGTTTACCTGCAAGGGGTTAAAGACGGTTGGGTTCGTTTGCAGGACCTTGGGTTCGTTCGTCGATTCCCCGGGTTCGATCGTCGAATCGGCGGGTTCCTTCGTCGATTCCGTGGGTTCGATCGCTCGAAACTGTCGCGTATAACGCGACACACACCCGCAACTGTCGCATATAATGCGACACCCCAAGGCCAACTGTCGCATTATACGCGACAACCCGAGCCCAACTGTCGCGTTATACGCGACAACCCAAGCGCCGCTGTCGCACATAACGCGACAGCCCGAGCCGAAGAGCGACGGACGACAAGTTGCCGGCATGGAAGAACGGGGGAACTGAGTTCCCCCGTTGGCCCCCTCCGTCCTTTTTGACGGGTGGGTGGGCTGACGGGGTCGCTCAGCCCGCGAATCGCCCCTCGCCCAGGGAACGAGCCTCGCCGAAGGCGACCAGTGTCTCCAGCACCTGCTCCACGTCCTGCCGCTTCGCGCCCGTAAACGCCCTGGCTGCCGCTTTCACGTCGACAGCGCCCTCCGTGGCGGAGAGCAGCGCCTTCACCGCCTGGAAGCGATCGGGCAGTTTCTTCGGCCAGGCCGTCTTGGCCGGCACCGCGGCCGCCGGCGCGATGCCCATCTCCTCCTGCACTGCCTTCTTGCCGGCCACCCGCGGTGCCTGGAACTCGGGCCGGAGCCAGCGCACTTTCCCCTGCCGCTCCTCCTCGGCGCGCTCGGCGTTCAAGGCAACCAGCCGCTTCAGCATCGCTGCCTCGTCGAGATCAGCCGGCCAGCCATAGGCCTCCAGCACCAAGGCATCGATCCGCCGGTGCAGGTCGAGCAGCACCGACACTAGCCCCTGCTCGTGAATCTCCTTGTCCTTCGCCGTCAGCGCCTCGCCCGCCTTCAGCTTCTCCAGCACATTGTACATCTGCGTCAGCGTCAGCCCCGGATGCGCCGCCTGCCGCGCCTTGCGATGCGAATCCAACTGTTCGCCCAATTCACGGAGCCTCACCTTCAAGTGTCCACTTAACCTTCTTGAGTGACGAATCGCTGGACTGTTTCCCACGGTCGTCGGCCCTGGTTGCGGTAGCCAAGATGCGGCCGCTCACGGTTGTAGTGATGTA
>JAUIID010000037.1 GCA_030431615.1 Alphaproteobacteria bacterium | reverse complement strand
GGAGACGATCGACGCCTTGGCGATGGCTGCTCCGCATCAGGTTGGTCTGGATGAGGAGGTTTTCCCCGAGGAAGTCGACCGGGAAGGTCAAGTTGGCGTGGATGCCGCCTACCTTCGCCGCAGCGATGACGACGATGTCCGGGCGGCGGGCCAACATCCAGGCGTCGACGGCACGGGGGTCGGTGAGGTCGAGTTCGGCGCGGGGGGCTGTCAGGAGCTCGACGGGCTCCCGCTCCAGGCGGCGGACCAGCGCCCTTCCAACCATACCGGAACTACCGGCCACGAAAATCTTGCGGCCGGTGATATCGAAGAGCTGCCGTGTCTCTGTCAGAACCTTCTCCATGCTACCGCAGTCCGGGTGAACTGGGGTCACCGGACTGCTTCAACTCAAATGCCCTGCTGACCGGATGGTCCTGACAAGGCTGTTTCCTCGCGGCGGTTCTCAGCGCCCGCCTTCGTCATTCTCCTGCCTCGGGCCGATGACCGCCGCGAGGCAAGTGTCGTGCCACCGGCCCCCGGTGGCGGGTCGTGCCCTAGGCCGCCGCGAACAGCGCGTTGCCTTCGAGGGTGACGGTGCGGACAGCGCCCATGATCTCGAGGAGCACGCGTGCGCGGCCGTGGTCGTCGAGGGACTCCAGCGTACCGAGCTGGTCGGCGAAGGGACCGGTGAGGACGCGGACGGGGCCGCCGGGGGTGAGCCTCCGGCCCCAGTCGACAACGTCCCAATTGTCAGAGCCGGGGGCGCCGGCAAGGGCGATCAACTCCTCGACCACGCCGGACGGGACGGGCTTCGGCTGCTCGCCGCCCATAATGAGGGAAAGGACACCGAAGCTGCCGTTGATGCGGCGCCACTGGTCGCGGGTCATATCGAGGGGGGTGAATAGGTAGCCGAGAAAGAGGGGGGCGCGGACGGTCCGCGTCTGGCGGGCATGGCGGACCGTCTTCATCAGGCGGGGAAGGAAGGTGCGGAAGCCTTGGCGATGGAGATTGATCTCGGCCATCGCCTCCTTCCGCGGCTGAGTCCTGACAACATACCAGCGCTC
The DNA here is from genome assembly GCA_030431615.1 of Alphaproteobacteria bacterium. Classification (GTDB taxonomy): domain Bacteria; phylum Pseudomonadota; class Alphaproteobacteria; order Geminicoccales; family Geminicoccaceae; genus SLRI01. The sequence continues at coordinate 29,570 of JAUIID010000037.1, read as the reverse complement.
TTGATCACCCAGCAGCAGGCTGCCAGGTGGGGAAGAAGGACGAGCCTCGCTCGCGTTTCTCTCAACCATGGTCATGCGGTCCCTTCCCGGCGGCTGACGTTATAACACCTATCATTAACGCTGCCTGCGGCGGAAACATCTAAAAGAAAAATGAAATCCTTGATGCCGGCAATTCCCGGCAAAACCCTCATTCGGCCGCCTCGTAGTTGACGTGCATTCTTCGGGTGGCTATCGCGCGCTGCGCTGCTTGAACCTGGGAGGTTCTCTCCCATGGGGGCTATCGTGCTTCGCACTACTTGAGCCCTCATTCGGCCGCCTCGTAGATGACCCTGCCCGAGGCGCGTTCGCGGCAGAGACTGGCGAGGTCGGCCTGGACCATTTCCTTGACGAGGTCACGGAAGGGGGTGGTGGCCTGCCAGCCGAGGTGCTCCCTGGCCTTGGCCGGATCACCGAGGAGGTGGTGGACCTCAAGGGGGCGGAAGTAGCGGGGATCGACGGCGACGAGGGTCCGGCCAGTGGCCTGGTCGATGCCGGTCTCATCGGTGCCCTCGCCCTGCCAGGCCATGGTCTTGCCGACCTCGGCGAAGGCGGCCTCGATGAAGGCGCGGACAGTGTGGGCCTCGCCCGTGGCCAGGACCCAATCGTCGGGGGTGTCGTGCTGCACGATGCGCCACATGCCCTCGACATAGTCACGGGCGTGGCCCCAGTCGCGCAGGGAATCGAGATTGCCGATCCACAAGCGATCCTGCAGGCCGAGTTCGATGGCGGCGACGGCCCGGGTGATCTTGCGGGTGACGAAGGTTTCGCCGCGCAAGGGGCTCTCGTGATTGAAGAGGATGCCGTTCGAGGCATGGAGACCGTAGGCCTCGCGGTAGTTCTTCGTGATCCAGTAGGCGTAGAGCTTGGCGGTGGCGTAGGGGCTCTGCGGCAGGAAGGGGGTGGCCTCATCCTGGGGGGCCGGGGCGGCGCCGTAGAGCTCGGAAGTGCTCGCTTGGTAGAAGCGGGTGGTCCCTTCGAGGCCCAGGATGCGGATGGCCTCGAGCAGGCGGAGGGTGCCGATACCGTCGGCGTTGGCGGTGTATTCGGGGGTCTCGAAGCTGACCTTGACGTGGCTTTGCGCTGCGAGGTTGTAGATCTCGTCGGGGCGGACTTCCTGGACCACGCGGATCAGGTTGGTAGCGTCGGTGAGATCGCCATAGTGGAGGACGAGGCGACGTCCCTGCTCGTGCGGATCCTGGTAGAGGTGGTCGATGCGGCCGGTGTTGAAGGAGGATGCGCGGCGTTTGAGGCCGTGAATGGTGTAGCCCTTCGCCAGTAGAAGCTCGGCGAGGTAGGCGCCGTCTTGGCCAGTGATGCCGGTGATGAGGGCGGTTGGACCGGTCATGTCGTCACCTGTCTCGCTTCCTTCCGCAGGAGCTCCTGAAAATAAGGGATGGTGCGCTTCAGACCATCCTCCAGCGCTATACTAGGCTGCCAGTCGAGCAGCTGCTTGGCGAGGGTGATGTCGGGCTGGCGCTGCATCGGGTCGTCCTCGGGGAGCGGCTCGTTGACGAGCGTCGAGCGGGAGCCAGTAAGATGGAGGATCTGCTCGGCGAGCTGGCGGATCGTGAACTCGCCGGGATTGCCGAGATTTACGGGGCCGGTGACCTCGTCCGGAGTCGCCATCAGGCGAATCAGGCCCTCGACCAGATCGTCAACGTAACAGAAGGAACGAGTCTGGCGGCCGTCGCCGTAGAGGGTGATGGGCTTGCCCTGGAGGGCTTGGACGATAAAGTTTGAAACGACGCGGCCGTCGTTCGGGTGCATGCGCGGGCCATAGGTGTTGAAGATGCGGGCGACCTTGATCTTTAGCCCGTGCTGGCGGCGGTAGTCGAAGAAGAGCGTCTCGGCGCAACGCTTGCCCTCGTCGTAGCAGGCGCGCGGGCCGATCGGGTTGACGTTGCCGCGATAGGCCTCGGGCTGCGGGTGGGTGTCGGGGTCGCCATAGACCTCGGAGGTCGAAGCCTGGAGGATATTCGCCCCGGTGCGCTTGGCGAGACCCAGCATGTTGATGGCGCCGATGACCGAAACCTTGGTCGTCTGGACGGGATCGCGCTGGTAGTGGACCGGCGAGGCCGGGCAGGCGAGGTTGTAGATGGCGTCGACCTCGACATAGAGCGGGAAGGTGATGTCGTGGCGCATCAGCTCGAAGCGCGGATGGCCGAGCAGTTGTGCCACGTTGGCACGTCGACCAGTAAAGTGGTTGTCAACGGCAAGCACCTCGTGGCCGGCGCAAAGCAGGCGCTCGCAAAGGTGGCTGCCGACGAAGCCGGCGGCCCCGGTGACGAGGATGCGCATGGACGACATCAAACTCGGTGCCGTCATTCGGCCACTCCAACAGCTTCAGGCATGAGGGCGGCCCTGCCGAAATCATTGGCAGAATAGTCGCGACGTGCGCCGAGGAGCATCTTGCTGATAGCGCGGCCGATGAGGGGCAGATCGAGCGCACGGCTGGTGTGCTCGACGTACCAGCGGTGGTAAATGTGCTTCTCGTCCGCATCGAGTTGCTGGCCGCCAATGACCTGGGCCCAGCCGAGGATACCGGAACGTGCGCTAGAGCAGGCCCGACCCTGGTCAGCCAAGGCATCGAGGTCGACGGCGAACAGCGGCCGCAGGCCGATGATCGCAGTGTCGCCGATCAGCGCTTTCCATAGCTGCAGCACCTCGTCAAGGCGTGTGCGGTGGAGTAGACTGCCGACGAAAGACGTGCGCTTGCGGTCAAAGAGATGGTCCTCAGCGGGCAGTCGGGTCTCGCGTAGGATCAGGGCAAACGATAATGGCAGAGAGATCACCGCCGTATCGATTAGCACGACCAGCGTCTGACGGCTGACTGGGTAGCGTGCGAACAAAGTAGCCGGCAACGATCGGTCCTCTCCGAGAGAACGTCCACACGATACCTGATTCTTGCCGAGCACTGGTTATACCTCAACGGATAACAGGGAAATAATGCGATGCAACAGACAATTCATTAAAAAAAGGGGGAGGCGCGCGAACAGAAGGCATTGCAATCTATCCAAGGTTAATGAGTCGGCTTGGATCCAGCAGGCTACTCCCAAGCGGCTACATGGCTAGTCAACATAGTACTTCTTGTAGTCACCATAATACGAACCGACCCCGGCATAGCCGTACTGCGCTTGGCGCTTGACGTCGACCTGGCAAAGTACGGCACCGGCAACCTTGGCGGCAACCGCGTCAAGCTCGCGCAAGGCATTGGCAGCCTTGTCCGCTGGAGTCTCCTGCCACCGCACGAGCAACACGCTGGCATCGACCAAGCCACTCGTTGTCTTCGGGTCGGTGACTAAGAGCAAGGGCGGGCTGTCGACGACCACATAGTCGAAGCGCTCGCGCATGGCGTCAAGGAGCTGCCTAAGGCGTTGAGAGCTTACTAAGACCGAGGGATCGGGGGTCTGGCGGCGCACCGGCAGAACCGCCAGACCGAAGTCGGTCGTGTAGATGACGTCCTCGAGCGCCGCATCGCCGAGCATGTAGTCAACGAGACAATGCTCAACCTCCAGTCCGAGCTCACGCGCGACCGACGGGTGGTGGAGGTCGAGATCGATCAGCACCGTCTGCTGCCCCGACTTGGCGAGCAGGGTAGCGAAGCTAACGGCGAAGGTGGTCTTGCCTTCGCCCGGGATCGCCGAGGTGATCTGAACGACGCGTGGCGGGTTGTCGATATTGCTCATGCGCAGATAGGTGCCGACTGAGCGAACCGATTCGGCATAAGCCGAACGCGGCTTGTCGACGAGATAAAGGTGCGGCTTCCTCCCCTTACCGGTCATCGCCTTGAGGTGCGGGACCTGGCCGAGGCAGGGCAGGCCGAGTTGGCGCTCGAGTTCGCCGCCGCTTCTAAGGCCGCGATCAAGGGTCTCGCGCAACCATGCAAGGCCGACGCCGGCGGCACTCGAGACGACGAAGCCGATTGCCAGGAAGAACTCGAGCCCGGGTGAACTAGGCCGTTGCGGCCGCTCTGCGCGCGCAATGATCCGGGCATCAGCCTCAATCACTTGGCGCTGCTCGCGGGTCTCGGTGAAGCGTGCCAAGAAGGAATTGTAGAGATTGCGGAGCGCCTCGGCCTCACGCTCGCGCTCGCGCAGGCCGACCTCGGCCTGGCTCAGACGGACATTGTCCAGGGTGGCGCGGTCCATCTCCTCTTGGATCGCCTCGGCACGAGCGTTCAGGAGCGAGAGGTCGTTCTCCATGCTGGCGACGTAGCGGTCGGCCTCGGCACCGATCTGGCTGACGATCGACTGCAAGTCGGCGCGCAGCGAGACGACCTGAGGGTGCCGCTCGCCATATGTGCTGAGCAGCTCGACTTCACGCCGCTTGAGTCGGATGTGCTCCTGCAGTAGGGCAGCGACGAGGGGTGAATTGAGGATCTCGCCGACCGATTCCAGAGTGCTGCCGCCGCGCAGGCTCCTGATGTAGCGAATACGCCCCTCCATGTCCTCGCGCTCGGCGCGGACCTGGATCAGCTCGCTCGAGAGCTGCGAGAGTTCCTGCTCGGAGAGCGAGCGGCCGGAGGTCTCGATCAGCCGGTTCTCGGCGCGATACTCCTTGATTCCCTCCTCGGCTTGGCGGAGCTGCTCCTCGAGCTCGACCAGGCGGGTCTCGAGATAGGAGGCGGCGCGCGTGGTGCCACCGACCTTCTGCGCCAGTTGCTGCTCGATATAGGCATCGGCGAAGGCATTTGCGACACGCGCCGCTTCTGCAGGGTGCTCGGCCGTAAAGCCGATTGAGAGGACGAGCGAGCGGCCGCTCTGGAGCACCTCGAGCCCCTCGTCGAGGTATTCAAGGGCGGCGCGCCGGGCCTGGTCGGCCCGGTCGACCATCTCGAGCTGCACGACTTCGGAGGCGAGGCCGGTGGCGACCAGCACGCCACTCGGCAGCAGGTCGAGCACACGATGGAAGGGTTCCAGCACGGGGTTGAGCTCCGTGCCGTCCTGTTCGGCCGCAGCGATTTCCTGCGTCATACGTTCCTCGAGGAGGAGACGGCGCATCACCGAATAGGCAACGTCAGGCGATCGGGCGACCCGGATCTGGGTCTCCAGAGTGGTATAATCGCTTCCGATGGCGCCGGTTTCAGGGTCAAGGCCGAAGGCGCGCGTGTCCGTCGGATCGATGACGATCTCTGCGGTCGCCGTATAGAGCGTCGGCCGCTGCATGCCGTACACTGCAGCGAGCGCCGTGCCGATGACGGCAATGGTCGTGATCAGCCAGAAATGGCGGCGGGCAAAATGCCACGCCCACTTCACTGGGGACAGCTCATCGTCCCGGTAAGAGGAACCATAGGGATAGGCACCGGCTTGGGAATGCGATGACGGACTCTCCGCCGCCGCTGCTTTCGTAAGATCTTCAACCTGACGGTTCATTATGCTCCTCGCGACACAACTATTACGTTGCCCAGCCGATCGACATGATGCCCAACGAGTTTCTTAAGCTAGGTTACGCTGCCTTGGAAAGGGACAATCGTTGTAGCTCGCTCAGCGGAGCCAGTGTGGCAGATATTGCGGGCGAGCGCCAAACGGGGCTGTCGCCGGGTTCGACTGCCGCTAGAAGGAGACTGCCGCAGGCGGCAATGGGCCGCGGGCGGGACGTATAACCGCCGACGCGAGGAACCTGATGCCCCTTCCACCCCTGTTCATCGATTGCCCACCCTTTCTCGACGAGTTGCGCCGGGCGGAGCTTGGCCATCTGGTGCCCGATCTCGAGGTGCATGTCGGCGACCCCGATCCGGCGACGCGCAGCAAGCTGCTCGAAGGGCGCACGATCGTCATGAACGATCACTCGCAGTTCGACCGGGCGCTCATGGCTTCCTGCCCGGCGCTGAAGGCGATCGTCTTCCTCGGCACGGGTGCGGCGAGCTTCGTCGACCTGGCGGCTGCCGCCGAGCTCGGCATCACGGTCCGAAACTACAAGGGCTATGGTGACAGGAGTGTTGCGGAGCATACGATCGCCATGCTCTTCGCCGCCGTCCGGCGTATTGCCGAGATGGACCGGGCGGTGCGTGCGGGTGGGTTCGAGCCGATCGACAGCTTCGAGATCAGGGGCCGGACGCTGGGCCTCATCGGGACCGGCGGCATTGGCGGCGAAGTGGCAAGGATGGCGGCCGGGCTCGGCATGCAGGTGCTCGCCTGGAACCGCAGCGGCGTCGATCCGGCGCTGCCGGCCGAGGCGGTCGAGCTGGACGATCTGCTAGCGCGGGCGGACATCGTCTCGCTGCATCTGGCACTCAACGAGGAGACGCGGGGCTTTCTCGATGCGGCGCGGATCGGCCGGCTGAAGCCGGGCGCGATCCTGGTCAACACGGCGCGAGGTGCCATCCTCGACGAGGTGGCGCTGATCGAGGCGCTGCGGGCGGGGCGGCTGCGGCATGCCGCCCTCGACGTCTTCGTCGAAGAGCCGCTGCCCGCGGGGCACGCGCTGCTTGGCCTCGACAACGTGACGCTCACCCCGCATGCCGGGTTTATGACCCGCGAGGCCTCGGTCAATCTCGTGCGCATGGCGCTCGAGCTGGTCGAGGAGGAGCGGGCGAAGCTCTGAGCCTGGTGCCGGGCGGCTGACGGGGAGATCGGGCGATGCCGGTGGCGCTGGTGACGGGGGCGCGGCGGGGCATCGGGCGAGAAGTGGCGCTGCGCCTCGCCCGGAGCGGTTTCGACGTGGCGGTCAACGACGTGGTGGCGGATGCGGACGGGGAGGCGGTAGTCGCCGAGATCGTCGCCATGGGCCGGCGGGCGGTGCTGGTTCCGGCCGACATCTCCAGACTCGACAAACACGCGGTGCTACTCGACCGGATCGAAGAGGAGCTCGGCCCCCTCGCCTGCCTCGTCAACAATGCCGGGGTCTCGGCCTTGGTGCGGGGTGACCTGCTGGAGGTCGGCGAGGCGAGCTTCGACCGCTGCCTCGACGTCAACCTCAAGGGCACGTTCTTTCTCACCCAGGCGGTGGCGAGGCGCCTTGTGCGCCAGCCGGGAGGGGGGCACCGGTCGATCGTCAACATCTCGTCGATCAGCGCCGAAGTGGTCTCGATCAGCCGGGGCGAGTATTGCATCGCCAAGGCCGGGCTCGCCATGCTGACGAAGCTCTTCGCGCTGCGCCTCGCCGAGGAGGGCATCGGCGTCTACGAGGTGCGGCCAGGCATCATCCGCACACCGATGACCGAGCCCTCGGCCGAGCGTCTGGGCAGGCTCATCGAGGACGGCTACACGCCGATCCGCCGCTGGGGCGAGCCCATGGACGTGGCTGAAGCGGTGGTGACGCTGGCGGAGGGCCGCCTGCCCTTCACCGTGGGCCAGGTGATCACGGTTGATGGCGGCCTGACTTTCCGGACGCTCTGATTGGGGCGGTTACCGGCCGTCGGCCTGCTTGAGCCTTTTCAGGCCCAGTTGACGTAGATGGTCTTCTTCCTGAGGTAGCCCTCGATGCCGTACTTGCCGTCCTCGCCGCCCAGGCCACTGTCACCGTAGCCGGCGTGGTGGGCGTGAACCGCGTCGGCACCCGGCCGGTTCACGTAGATCTCGCCGAAGTCCAGCTCGCGCACCAGCCGCATCAGCCGCCGGATATCGCGGGTGAAGACGTAGGCCGAGAGGCCGTAGCGCGTGTCGTTGGCGAGTTTCAGCGCCTCGTCGAAGCTGGCGACCCGCATCACCGGGACGACGGGGCCGAAAATCTCCTGCCGCATCACGTCCATTGTATGGTCGACACCCGTCAATACAGTCGGGGCGTACCAGTAGCCGCGCGCGAAGCGGCCATCGTCCAGCCGGTGGCCGCCGGTCAGGACCTCAGCCCCCGCCTGCTTCGCGGCTTCCACCATGGCCTCGACCTTGGCGAGTTCCGCGGCACTGAACTTGGGGCCGACATCGACCGCATCGAACGGGTCGCCGACCTTCAGCCGGCGGACCCGGTCGAGGAAGCGCTCCATGAACCGTTCGGCGACAGAGTCCACCACGTACATGCGCTCGTTGCAGATGCAGATCTGCCCGCAGTTCTCGAAGCGCGAGGCGATCGCGGCGTCGACTGCACGGTCGAGATCGGCATCCTCGGCAACGATGAAGGGCGCCTTGCCGCCGAGCTCGAGCCGCAGCACCTTGAGGCCATCGGCGGCGGCGGCGAACACCTCCCTGCCGGCGCGGACGCTGCCGGTGAGCGTGACGAGAGCCGTCCGGGGGTGGCGCACCAGCGCCTCGCCGAGCGCCTTCCCGGTGCCGGTGACGACGTTGACCACACCCTTTGGCAAGCCGGCGTCGATGGCGAGGGCGGCGATATGCAGGGCCGAGAGCGGGGTTCCCTCATGCGGCTTGACGACGACCGTGTTGCCGGTGACGAGTGCCGGCCCGAGCTTCCTGGCGGTCAGCGCCAGAGGATAATTCCAGGCGGTCAGCGCGAGCACCACGCCATGGGCGGTACGCTGGATCCAGACCTGCTCGTCGGGCTCGTCCGAGGGCAGGATGTCACCGGTGATCCGCCGCGCCTCCTCGGCAGCATAGGTGAGATAAAGGGCGGTGCCCTGCACCTCGCCCCGCGCCTCGGCGATGGGCTTGCCCTGCTCCATGGTGACGAGCCGGGCGAGCGCTTCCGCGTCGCGCTCGACCAGGGCGGCGAGCCGGCGCAGGTGATCGGCGCGGCGGATCGGCGGCAGGGCCTCCCAGGCGGGCTGGGCACGGGAAGCGCCCTCGACTGCAAGGGCAGCCTCGGCGCCACCGCCGGCTGGAACCGTGGCAAGAATCTCACCGGTGGCCGGGTTCTCGACCTCGATCCTTTTGGCACCATCGAGCCACGCGCCGTCGACGCAATGGCGATAGTGCTTCAGGCCGTTCTTCTCGGTGAACATGCGGCGAGCTCCGGTCAACCGGTATAGCCGAAGTAGCGGGGCAGGAAGAGGATGACGTCCGGCAGCATCGTCATCAGCAGCAAAGCTGCCAGAAGGGCGCCGATGAAGGGCCAGATCTCGCGCAGCATGGCCTGCAGGCGGATGCCGCTGACGCCACTGATGAGGAAGAGCATCTGTCCGTAGGGCGGGGTGATCAGGCCAATCATCATGTTGACGACGACGACGACACCGAAATGCACGGTATCGATCCCGAGCGCCCTGACGGACGGCATGACAATCGGCACCACGATCAGCAGCATCAGCAGCGTGTCGAGAAAGCAGCCGAGCAGCAGGAAGAGCAGGTTGATGACCAGAAGGAAGGCGAGCGGCGAGAGGCCCAGCGCCGCGATCCAGTTGGCGACGTGCTCGGCGACACCCTCGGCGGCGACGACATAGTTGAAGAAGAGGGCGCCGATGATGGTGACGGCGACGATCGCCGTGGCGCGCGACGAGCGCACCAGCACGCCGAATAGCTCCTTCGGCGACAGGGCGCGGTAGAGGCCGGCAGCCAGCAGCAGTGCGTAGCCGGCGGCGACGGCGGCGGCCTCGGTCGGGGTGACGGCACCCGAGTAGATGCCGCCGAGGAGGATCACCGGCAGCATGAGGGTCGGCAGCGCCTCGCGCACGGTGCCGACGATCTCGTTCCGCGGGATCGGCGGCTCGGTCGGGAAGTTCCGGCGCGTCGCCATGACATGGATCAGCACCATGAGCGAGACCGCCATCATCAGGCCCGGTATGATGCCGGCCATGAAGAGATAGCCGATCGAGGTGTCGGCAACGACGGCGTAGAGGACCATCGGGATGGAGGGAGGGATGATGGGGCCAATGGTGGCGGAAGCCGCGGTGACCGCTCCGGCGAAGCCGGGTGTGTAGCGGTTCTCCTTCGTCATCAGGCTGATCATCAGCTTGCCGGGGCCGGCCGCGTCGGCGAGAGCGCTGCCGCTCATGCCGGAGAAGATGACGCTCAGCACCACGTTCACATGGGCGAGACCACCCCGAAACCGGCCGACCAAGAGCGTCGTGAACTTGAGCAGGCGGTCGCTGATCGCCGGATAGTTCATGATCTCGGCGGCGAAGATGAACATCGGCACAGCGAGCAGGACGAAGCTCTTGAAGAGACCGTTCAGGCCCTGGGTCGCGACCAGGCCCATGTCGCTGCCATGGACCCAGAGATAGAGAAAGCCCGTGGCGATCATGGCGTGGCCGATCGGCACGCCGATGGCGGCACCCGCGAAGAATGCGGCAAACATCAGCACGGCCGCCAGGCTCATTCAGAGCTCACGTTCGAAGTCGGCGCGGCTCAGCCGCCAGAGCCGGAGGAGGCCGAGGAGCACGGTCACGACGAGGAAGAAGATAAAGATCGAAAATACCAAATCGAACGGGATGCGCAGGTCGAGGGTCCTCATCCGGCCCATGAACAGCACGTAGTCAATGGTGCCGGGCAGGCCGAGCGCGAAGAGCACGACGAGGAAGCCGGAGCAGAGCATGGCGAGGACCCGCCGCACGCGCGGTGGCGCTCCCTGGTAGATGAGATCGAAGGCGATGTGCTCGCGCTCTTTGACGATCGTGGCGGCAGCGAAACAGACGACCCAGAGATAGGACAGCGAGCAGAGCTCCTGCGCCCACACGACCGGGTCATTGAGGACGTAGCGGGTGAATATCTGAATCACGAAGGCGGCGAAGAGAAGCGCGAAGAGGCCGGCGCTGACGATCTCGCAGAGGGTGCGGAGACGGGTCAGCACCGGCCAGAACCTCCCGACTCAGGCGGCGTTGATCTTCTCGAGCATGCCGTCCGGCCAGTTGGCCGAGAAGTCGGAATTCAGATAGGCGTCGAGCACGTGACTGCGAAAGGCTGCGATATCGGGCGTGGTCGAGGTCATGCCCTGGGAAACGAGATAGTCGACCGCCCCCTTCTCGATCTCGCTCACGGCATTGTTGTTCCAGGTTGCAGCAGTACTCGCGGCGGCCTCGACCTGGGCGCGCTCTTCTTCGGTCAGGCTGTCGATGAACGGCTTGGAGAAGCCGAAGAAGAGGGTCGAGACGAGGTGGCCGGTCAGCACGAGCTGCTCCGTCACCTCGTAGAACTTGGCCGAAATCATGTCGGACAAGGGCTGCTCGACGGCGTCGACCGTACCGGTCTTGAGCGCCAGATAGACCTCGTCGAAGGCGATCGGCGTGGGGTTGCCGCCCAGTGCCGCGCCGAGGAATCGCCAGCTTTCGGAGCCCGGCACACGCAGCTTCATGCCGGCGAGGTCGGCCGGTGTGTTGACCTCCTTCGGCTCGCGCAGCACGACGTGGCGCTGGCCGTGGTATTGCGTGCCGAGGATTTCCACGTCCATCTCGCTGGCGACCCTGGCGAACACCTCCTCACCGACCTCGCCCGCGAAGATGCGCTCGAGATGGTCGCGGTCCTGTATCAGGTAGCCGGCGGTGAAGATCGAGTACTCGGGCAGCTGTTCGGCGATGTCCTGCGGCGAGATCATCGCGGCTTCCAGGTTGCCGCGCTGCATCGCAGGAATTTCCATGCCCTGGCCGAAGAGCGTGGCGTTGAAGTGCAGCTCGACGTTGAACGCACCCGGCGCATGCTGCTCGAGCTGTTCCTTGAAGACGACAAGCGACTTGGAGAGCGTCTCTTCGGCACTGCCCGGCGTGCTGATCCGGAGCAGCTTCGGCTCCTGCGCCCGGGCATGACGCAGGGCGAAGGGCGCGGCCATCGCGGCGGCACCCAGGGCAAGCGTCCGACGCCGGCCGAGAACGGTGCCGGCGAATTTCCTGGTTGTCATTTCTGGTCCCCCTGAACGTGGCCGGCGGCGCCCTTCCGGCGCGCCGGCTCTGGCTTGCGGCGATCATTGACAATGGCGATCCGGCTGGTCAAGCAGGGAATACTCATTCCCAGCACCCGGCCGGGAGGCCGTTCCCCGTCCATGCCCGCCGGATACGCACCCGAACTCATCGCCGCCGCCGCCACGCCTGCCGCACCTGACGGCAGCTGCCTCGGTACCCTGCATCTCCGCCATCTCGGGGACCTTCTGGAGCGCGGATGTGATGCGGTTGCCCTGTTCGGCACGACGGGGGAAGGGCCAGCCTTCACCGTCGCCGAACGCCGTGCCGGGCTCGAGCGGGTGCTGGATGCCGACATTGCGCCTGAGCGACTGGTGGTCGCCGCCATGTCGGCGGCGCCGGGCGACGTGCTCGAGCTCTGCCGCCATGCCGCCAATGCCGGGGTGACCCGGCTGCTGGTGATGCCGCCCTTCTTCTTTCGCGGTGCCGCCAGCCCGGATGGGCTCCTGCGATTCTACGGCGATCTTGTCGAGTCATTGGGCGACGACCACCTGCGCATCATGCTCTATCATTTCCCGGACATGAGCGGAGCGGTGATCACCGCCGAGCTGGTGCTGGAGCTCCGCCGACGTTTCGGTGCGGTGATCGACGGCGTCAAGGACAGCGCCGGCGATCTCGAGGCGAGTCTCGCCCTGATCCGAGGGCTGCCGGACATGCGCGTGCTCGTAGGAACGGAGGTGCATTTGCCGGCGGCCGTGGCGGCCGGCGGCGGGGGCACGATCTGCGGCCTTGCCAATGTGGCGCCTGAGCTGGTGCGCGAGCTGATGCTGGCGACCGATCCCGCGAAGATCGCGACGCTGACAACCCGGCTGGAATCGCTCGACGCCCTCCTGAGCGCAGCACCCTTCGCCGCCTCGCTCAAGGCCATGCTGGCGCTGACCACCGGCCAGGTACCATGGGCGCTGCCGCAGGCGCCGATGGCACCGCTCGACTCCCAAGCTACTCGCCTCCTCCGGGACGGCCTGCGGCAAGAGGGATGGCTTGCAGCCGACAGCTGATGCCGGCAACCCAGAGCCAGCCGATCAGGACGACATGACCCCACCGCCATTCGGGTGCAGCACCTGGCCGGTCATGTAGGACGCCTCCTCGCTGGCAAGGAAGGCGTGGCAGGACGCAACTTCGTTCGGCTGGCCCGGTCGCTGCATCGGCGTGCTGTCGCCGTGCTCGGCGACCCGCTCCGGGTCGAATGATGCCGGGATGAGCGGCGTCCAGATGGGTCCGGGAGCGACCGCATTGACGCGGATCTTGCGGTCCACCAGCGCCTTGGCGAGCGAGCGCGTTAAAGCAACGATGGCACCCCGCGTCGCCGCATAGTCGATCAGCTCGGCGCTCCCCCGATAGGCAGTGACGGATGTGGTGTTGACGATCGAAGCACCCGGCTGCATCTCGCGCAGCGCTGCCTTGGTCATGAAGAAATAGCCGAAGACGTTGGTGCGAAAGGTCCGCTCGAGCTGGTCGGCGTCGATCTCGAGCGGCTCCTTCGTCACATGCTGCTCGGCGGCATTGTTGACCAGCACATCGAGCCGGCCGAAGGCGTCCATGACCTGCGCCACCGCGCCCTGGCAGAAGCTCTCCGAGCCGATGTCGCCGGCGATCGTCAGGCAGCGACGACCCTCGTCCTCGACGTGGCGCCGGGTATCGGCCGCATCCTCGGTTTCATCGAGGTAAAGGATGGCGATATCGGCCCCCTCGCGTGCCATCGCCACGGCGCAGGCGCGGCCGATGCCGCTGTCGCCACCGGTGATCAGCGCCACCTTCCCCGCAAGCCGGCCCGCGCCGGGAAAGCGGGGGGCGAACTCAGGCTTCGGCGACATGTCTGTTTCAAGGCCCGGCTGCCTCGCCTGGTGTTGCGGCGGTATATCGTTGCTCATGGTTTGATCCTCCAGCGCGGATGGGCGCGTTCCGCCATGAACACAGCCGGTCAGGTGCCGGTTCCGATCGTCAGGCTGCTTGTCCTTCGAGCCAGTTCAGCACGCGCGCCTCTGCCGCGGTCAGGCCGCGCCGGCGACGGAGGGGGAGGCCGCCCAGTGCGGCGGTCAACTCACCCGCGACATAGCTCTCGAACACGGTCGGCAGCACATAGCTCTTGCGGCAGATGGCGCGGGTGTTGCCGAGGCGGGCGGCCATTTCATCCAGTGCAGTATTGATCGCCCGCGCGGTTGCCCGCTGGGATTCCGGCACCGGCTCGCCGGCGAGGCGAGTGGCGACGCCGACGGTTGCGGCCCAGGTGCGAAACCGTCTGGACGTTACGCTATCGCCGCCGATTTCTTGAAGATATGCGTTGACGTCTGCCGAGCCGACGGCGCGAACGGCTCCGTCGTCATCCCGGTACTGAAAGAGCCTCTGACCCGGCAGATCCTGGCAGGTGCGAATGGTCCGCACCAGCCGCCGATCGCTGAGGCGGACGTCCCACGCCTTGCCGGATTTGCCGGTGAAGCGAAAACGCAACTCGGAGCCCCGGGCGGCGACGTGGCGCTTGGTCAGCGTCGTGAGACCGAAGCTGCCATTCTCTCGCGCGTAAACCGTGCTGCCGACCCGGATCAATGTCCGGTCGAGAAGATCGACCACCATGGCGAGGACGCGGTCGCGACAAAGTCCGCGCAGCTGCAGATCGCGCTTCAGTCGTGAACGCAGGCGGGGCAGGCTGGCGCCGAACTGGAGGAGGTCGTTGAACTTGGTTGCCTCGCGCACATGCTGCCACTCGGCGTGGTAGCAGTATTGCCTACGGCCCCGGCTGTCCCGGCCGATCGCCTGGATGTGCCCGGCGGGATCGGCGCTGATGCGGACGTCCTCCCAGGCCGGCGGAATGGCGAGGGCGCGGATCCGCTGGCAGGTCTCAGGATCGCCGACCCTGGCGCCAGTGGCATCGAGGTAGAGAAAGCCGCGGCCGCAACGGCGGCGACGCAGATTCAGCTCGCTCTCGTCGTGCACATAGACCAGGGCCGCAACACGAGCGCCACGTGATCCGTCCTCATCGGTGCCGGCCTGAAACCCCATTCATACCTCCGACATCCCGGCAACGAGCGAAGGTCGTGCCGGAACGGCGAAAACCCCAAGCTGGCCGCAAGGTTCCCGCAGCTCAGGCGTCGCCGGCTGCGTCGGTCGGTGGTTCAGTCCGTGGTCGGCTTGTTCACCAGGATCTGCTGGCGGTAGAAGCCGAGCGCACCCTCCTTGCCGACCACTTTCCGGACGGTCGCCATGAACGGTGCCTCGTCACCCCAGCCCTCGACGATCAGCGCATGAGTCGGGATCTCATTGGCGCCGCCGCGCTCGCGCTGCTCGGCATTGACATAGCCGCTGGCGTCCCGGTCGGCGACCAGGAGGCAGGCGGCGGCGATGCCGGGCAGCGCCATCAGCTCCGGCAGGCGGGCGACCCAGGCGCCGCCGCTGGCGTCGTCGGGCAGGTCGAGGCGAAGCGTGGCAACCAGGGCACCGTCGACCGTACCTTCGCGTGCCTCAACCCGGCAGAGCGAGCGGGCGACGGCACGGAAGTGCTTCACCGTGGCGAGCGTCCAGTGCGTGGGCGCGTCGAGCCGGGCCTTGTAGTCAGGCCCCCTGACGACCTCGGGGCCCTGTGTCTCGTAGAGATTGAAGTACTCGCGATCCGCCTCGATGGCGATCCAGCGGCGGCCGCGGATGAAGCCCTTGATGCCGACCCGCTCCGGCATGTGCTCCCGGCCGTGCCAGGCGTAGAACTCGCCGCGTCCCTCGGCGGCAACATCGTGCCAGATGGCGACCGCTCCCATACCCATGACACTCATCGTCGCGCCATCCCCTGTTGCTCGCAAAGTCTTGCAATCGTCGCGCGTTCGACCGCGTCGACACCGAGCTGCGGCTCGCGGCAGGCGGCGGACGGAAAGTGGCCCTGCCAGCGCAGGACCTCCTTCATGCGCGGGCGAAAATCACGGATCGGCGTCCGCCAGCAATAGCGGGCGAGCGGCCCGATCTGTTGCCAGATGCTGCGGCCCCGGGCGAGATCGCCCGACTTGACGGCCCGCTGCATGGCGACGAGCTCGGCCGTGGCGGTGCCAGCGAGGCCGATCAGGGCGCCGGCACAGCCCATCACCATGGCTTCGAAGATGAAGGTGTCGCTGCCGGTCAGGACTCCGATGGGCGCATCGAGCCCGGCGGCGACGTCGATGGTCGAGAGCGTCTGGGCGACGTCGAACGAGGCTTCCTTGATGGCGACGAGCTGCTCAATCTCGGCCATGCGGCGCAGATTGTCAGGCGTGTAGTCGGGGCCCCAGCCCTTGGGGAACTGGAAGCAGATGATCGGCTGGGCGGCGGCCTCGGCGATGGCCTTGTGGAAGCGGTAGAGCATCTCGGCCGGTACCGGCGAGCCGGCGAAGGTCGGCAGGGGCGGAAACACGGCGAAGCCCATGGCACCCTCGCGGGCGAGCCGTTCGGCCTTCGCCGCCGCGCCGCGGGTCGAGCCGGCGACGAGGCCGGAGAGCAGGGGTATACGACCGTCGATTGTTCGGCGGCAGACGCGCAGCACCTCGACCTCCTCGTCCTCGTCGAGGGCGATCACTTCCGATGCGTCCATGTTCAAGGCGATCGCGTCCGGCGCCTGGCCGGCGATCCAGTCCATGTACCGTTCGAGGGTCGGCCAGTCGATGGCGCCATCCTCGTGCATCGGCAGGAAAGGACAGGCGATCACGCCGGTGAAGGGTCGGGGCAGCATCTGGCTTCTCTCGATCTCAGTAGCGAATGACGCCGTGGCGCATGAAGCTCTCGGTGATCTCGTCGCAATAGGCGGCGAAGGGCGCGCTTGTGATCACCGCTTTGTCGCGCGGCCTCGGCAGGTCGATGTCGATGACGTGGTCGATGCGGCCGGGCCGCGGCGTCATGACCACCACGCGGTCGGCGAGCGCCACCGCCTCGCTGATGCCGTGGGTGATGAAGACGGTGGTGTGGCGCCGTTCGAGCCAGAGCTTCTCGAGGTCGATACGCATCTGCTCGCGGGTCAGTGCGTCGAGTGCCCCGAAGGGCTCGTCCATCATCAGGAGCGGCGGGTCGTGGATCAGCGAACGGATGATGGCGGCCCGCTGGCGCATGCCGCCCGAGAGCTCGCGCGGCAGGCGGTCCTTGAACTCCTCAATGCCGACCTTGCGCAGGAGATCGAGGGCCGGGTCGAGATAGCGTCGGCGGTCGAGCCCGCGTAGCTCTATCTGCACCAGCACGTTGTCGAGGATGGTCCGCCAGTCGAGGAGCACGGGGCTCTGGAAGACGATGCCGAGCTCGGTCTGCGGCCCGGTCACGGGCTTGCCGGCGATCTCGATCTCGCCTGTCGTGTGGTCGAGCAGCCCGGCCAGGATCTTCAGGAGCGTGCTCTTGCCGCAGCCGGACGGGCCGAGCACCGCCACGAACTCGCCAGCCTCGATCTCCAGATCCACGCGGTCGAGGGCGTGGGTGACCATGTCGCCCCGGCGGAAGACATGGCTGACGTTCTGGATCCGGATCGGCGAGCCGGCGACGGCCGAAGCCGCCGCCTTGCTCGCCGTGTCAACGGCCGCGGATCCAGCCACCGGCAGGGAGCGGGCCGGGGCCGCCGCGACGGCGCTACTGGACGCTGCTGTCATCTACTCGGGCACGAACTCGTTGGTGTGGAAGGCGGTCCAGTCCTGGTCCGTCTCGAGTCCGCGATAGGTCTTCAGGAGGTCGATCGTGCGCGCCCAGTCCTCCTCGGCGCCCCAGCCGATCCGGTCGGGCGAGGCCGGTGAGTGCAAGAGCTCGATATCGACCATCATCTGGTCGAGGGTCGACTGCGTGTTGAGGTCGGGCTTGGCCGCGAGCGCCGCCTCGACGGCAGCCTCCGGGTTCTCGATCGCCGCCTCCCACGACTTCACCGACGCCCGCACGAAGCGCTCGACGAGATCGGGGTTGTCCGCGATCAGCGCCGTCTGAGTCAGGATGGTCATGCCGACGATATTGGCGCCATTCTCCGAATAACGCAGCGCATGGGGCTCCTTGCCCTGGTACTTGATGAGGAAATACTGGTCGTCGGCACCGCCAAGAAGCGCGTCGGCGCGTCCTTCCAGCACGCTCACCACCTTGGCGGCCGGGTCGACCTGGATGAAGTTGATGGTCGAGATGTCCACGTCGTTTGCCTTGGCGACGGCTTCGAGCAGCTGGGCCAAGGGGTCGCCCGGCGAGACCGCGACGCTCTTGCCCTCGAGGTCCTTGGGCTCGCGGATGCCGGTCTCGGCGAGCGAGACGACCGAGAAGCCGGTCGAGTTCAGCATCGACATCACCGACTTGATCTCGCCGCCCTTGGAGGCAAGCGTGATCAGGCTCGACGAGTCCGCCATGCCGAACGTGTCGGAGCCGGCGGCAACCACCTGGGTCGTGTTGCCGGAGCCGCGCCCCTCGTTGATGGTGAGGTCGATGCCTTCCGCCTCGAAGATGCCCTGCTCCTTGCCGTAGTAGAAGGGCACGTGCAGGCCGCCGAGATACCAGTTGAGCCGGAGCGACACTTCTTCCGCGGCCTCCGCCGTCCAGGCGCCGCCCAGCATCAGCGCGGCGGCGGCCGCTGCGATCATTCTTTTCGTCTTCATTCTTCTGCCCCCCTCGGGTGGTTGTTGTAGGTCCTAGACTCCCGTCACCCCGGCAGGCCGCTGCGAAACGTGCCAGGGGATGACGAGCCGCTCGATCAGCTCGACGACGTAGTAGACGGCGAGCCCGATCAGGCTCAGTACGATGATGATGGCGAAGACCATGGGCGTCTCGAACTGCCCGTTATACTGGAGCAGGAGATAGCCGAGGCCGCGATCGGCAGCGACGAACTCGGCGACCACGGCGGCCGTCGCGGCAAGTGCCGCACCCACTTTCAACCCCGTGAAGATATCCGGCAGGGCCTGCGGCAGCTGGATCGTCTTGAACATTTTCCAGGCGCTGGCACCTGTCGTGCGGGCGAAGTCGCGGATCTCCGGGTCCACCGACTTGAAGCCGGCGACGCTCGAAACGACGATTGGAAAGAAGCAGAGGAGAAAGACGATCAGGAGCTTCGGCGCATAGCCGAAGCCGAGCCAGATGATGAAGAGCGGCGCGATCGCGATCTTCGGCACGATCTGCAGGAAGACGACGACCGGGTAGACCGATTCCTCGACGAAGGCCGACTTGGCCACGGCGAGCGCCAAGGGCACGCTGACCACCACGGCAAGCAGATAGCCGCCGATGATCTCCTGGGTCGTCACCCAGGCGCCACTGGCGACGGTCGGCCAGCGCTCGAGGAGCTCGGTCCAGACAAGAGACGGCGGCGGCAGGAGGTAGGCCTTCACGCCGAAGAGCCAGACCGCGTATTCCCAGAGAAGGAAGAGCAGGACGAAGACGGCAATCAGCCCCGCCCGCTTGCGCAGCCAGGCGCGAACGCGGCCGCCGCCGGTCTCCTTCGGTGCAAGGATGTCGACGGGCTCAGCTGCCATGGCCGCCACCATCGGGTCCGGCGACTTCGACCGTGCCGTAGCTCGCGGGCATGTTGATTTCGATGATCTCCAGATCGTCGGCGCGGCCGACGACGTTGTGCGCGACCCCGGCCGGCTGCGACAGGCAGCCGCCGGCCCGAACCGTCACCGGCTCCACGACACCGGCGAAGCGGAAGGTGAGCCAGCCCTTCAGCACGAAGACGAAGTGGCCCGTCATGTCGTGCCAGTGCCAGCCCGTCTCCCGGCTGAACGGCGCGATGGCCCGGATGTGCTTCGCACCGATCTTGCCGTTCGTTGCTGCCGCCAGACCGAGATCGCGATACTCGACATCGGCGCGCGGCCCGTCACGGGTGAAGGCGGCATCGGACGCCTCGGCAAGGTTGAGTGCCGTCAGCGCCTCGGCGAGCGGCAAGGGCCCCGGGTAGCGCGGCTGCTGTTCAGGCGACATGGCGGATGGCTCCATCACCCGGGCGGTGCCCCCGGGGCTCGAGGTGCGTGGCGGCACCGCCGAGCGGCTGGCGAATGGGCCAGAGGGCACTGAGTTCCGCCGCCGCACCGGCGAGTTCCTTCACGAAGTGCCGGTAGCGGTCGGCCGTCAGGCGGGTGACCGGCCCGGCGACGCTGAGTGTACCGACAGCCGGCGCGCTGGCTTCGGGCGAGGCGCGCACGACCATCGCCACGGCGGCGATGCCAGCCTCGCCCTCCTCGACGGCAAGACCATAGCCTCGCTCGCGGGTGCGAGCGAGCTCGACGCCGAACGTCCGGGACTCGGCTATTGCATTGGGGCCGAAATGGCGGGGCGTGGCAAACCCGGTCGCCTCGACGATGCGCAGCGCCTCCGCCTCGGGCAGGGTCGCGAGCCAGGCCTTGCCCGTCGCCGTCGCATGCAGGACCACCCGGGTTCCGGCATCGGGGTCGTAGCGCAGGCCGTAGCGGGCACCCTGTGCCTTGGCCACCCAGACCATCCCCTCCCCTTCGACCACGGCGAGCCGACAGAGCTCGCCGGTCGCCGCCGCCAGCCGATCGAGGATCGGCTGGCCGACATCGACGAGTCCGATACCGGCGAGGTGACGGGCTCCCATGAGCGAGAGTTCCAGGGTCAGGACATAGTGGGCGGTCGCCGGCTCCTGGCGAACCAGACGACGCTCGGCGAGCAGGGCCAGCAGACGATGCGCGATACTCTTCGGGATATCGAGCCGAGCGCAGATCTCGCCGAGCCCCATGCCGGCGGGCAGACCGACGAGCAGCTCGAGGATGGCCAGGGCGCGATGGGTAGCGGACTGCTTCATCGATTGCCGGACAAAAAAACAGGAACGTCGTTCCATTTATCGACGGTATCGCAGGAGTGTCAATGTGGCGTCGATGCCGCGTTCCACCTCTTGTGATCCGCCCACCCCGGATTGGTCGGCTGGACCGCCGGCGGCGCCTTCCGCTATGGAGTCGCGACGATCCCTGGTCCGTCGACGATGTAAACGGACTCCGCCACCCCCGCATGGCTGCCTCGGCCGAGCCGGCGGAGCATGGAGCACAGCCCATGACGAGACTCTTGAGAATGGCAGTCGTTGCAGGGCTTGCCGTGGCGGGCGCGGCGCAAGCCCAGGACATGTCAACCGAGCTGCCGCCAGAGGATCGCTGGTCAGTCACGGTCGCTCCTTATCTCTGGATGCTCTCGCTCGATGGCAATACCACGGTCGGCGGTATCAAGGCCGACGTCGACGTGCCGTTCTCGGATGCGTTACAGGACCTCTCCTTCGGCGGCATGCTGCTCACGACAGTGCGCAAGGGAAAACTCGGGTTTTCGATCAACGGCGTCTTCACGCGCGTCTCGCCGGACAGCTCGTTCGGGCCGTTCGACATCGACTCGACCGCCGATCTGGCAACGCTCGGCGGCGGGCCGTTCTACCGGGTGCTCGAGTGGCAATATGGCGAGAGCTCGTCCGGCCAGCCGCGACGACTCATCCTCGAACCCTATGCCGGCGCGCGAATGAACTATCTCCGGGTGGAGCTCGATGTGCGTGGCGGTCGGCAGGTCGACGAGAACGAGACCTGGGTCGACCCGATTGTCGGCTCGCGCTTTGGCCTCGATCTGACCGACAACCTGGTCTTCTTCAGTGCGGCGGATGTCGGCGGCGTCGTTACCGGCTCGGAGTTCGCCTGGAACGTCCAGGGCTATTTCGGCTACCGGACGAGCATCTTCGGCAAGGAAACAGTCCTGTCGCTCGGCTATCGCGCCTACCATACCGACTACAAGAACGGCGACTTCGAATGGGACGTGACCCAGCACGGTCCGATCATCGGCACGGCGATCAAGTTCTAGGCATCGGATCCTGCTGGCAGGGCGACAGGCGTCTTCATTTCAGAAGTGCCTAGAGATTTTCCCGATCCGGGCGAACCACTGCGTAGCCCGTCAGCATGCGGGCATAGGCCGCCTCGCTGAGCTCGGCCATGCGGGCGGCCTGCCGGTCCACGAGCACCTGCTTGCCAGCAGGAAATGCGCAAACGGCTCGCCGGCCAGACGTCGCAGCACTGATTTGGACGGGCCGGTATCGTCGGGTTGCGCAGGCGCATGGCCAGCGCCCGACTCAGTCGGCGACACCGCCCCGCATCTTGCGGCGCATGACGCCGCCAACGACGATCGGCACCACGAAGCCGATGACGGCGATGGCCCAGAGCGCGATGGCGAGCGGCGAAGCCACGAGGATGCCCCAGTCGCCGTCGGAAATGGTCATCGCCCGGCGCAGGTTGGCCTCCATCTGGTTGCCGAGGAGCACGCCCAGGATGATCGGCACGAGCGGCACGTCGAGCTTGCGCAGGCCCCAGCCGAGCACGCCGAAGACGACCATGACGAGGAGATCGAAGCTCGAGCCCGAGATGCCGTAGATGCCGACGAACGAGATCATGGCGACGATCGGCATCAGGATGCGCGGCGGGATCAGGAGCACGCGAACGAACATGCCCACCATCGGGATGTTCATCGCGAGCAGCATGAAATTACCGATGAAAAGGGCCGCGATCAGGCCCCAGACGACGTCGGGGTTGTTCTGGAAGAGCAGAGGTCCAGGCGTGATGTTGAGCGCGAGCAGCATGGCCAGCAGCACAGCCGTGGTGCCGGAGCCGGGCACGCCCAGCGCCAGCATCGGCACGAGGGCGCCGCCGGCGGCGGCGTTGTTGCCGGCCTCGGGCGCTGCCACGCCACGCGGGTCGCCCTTGCCGAAGGTGCCCTTGCGGTCGACCAGGCGCTTTTCGAGCGAGTAGGCGATGAAGGAGCCGAGCGAGGCGCCGGCTCCTGGCAGGACGCCGGCGATGAAGCCGAGCCCGGAGGCACGCAGCATGGTGGGTGTGCAGCTCTTCAGCATGCTGAGCGAGGGCGTGATCCGGCCGATGCCGATCTTCGAGGCCTTGTTGGTGCCGCTGTCCTCGCCGCGATGCTCGAGGAAGATGAACACTTCGGAGAGTGCAAAGAGGCCGACGATCGCGACGAGGAAGTCGATGCCGTCGTAGAGGTGCACCTCGCCGAAGGTGAAGCGCGGCACGCCGGTCTGTCCGTCGACACCGACCATGGCGATGCCGAGCCCGAGCATGGCGGCAAAGGCGGCCTTGGCCTGGTTGGTGGAGGCGATGCCGCCGAGCGTGGCGAAGGCCATGGCATAGAGCGCGAAGTACTCGGCCGGGCCGAAGAGGAGTGCCACCTTGACGAGCTGCGGCGCGAGGAAGGCAAGGCCCCAGATGGCGAGGAAGGCGCCGACGAAGGAGGCGACGCCGGAGAGCGCCAGCGCCTCGCCTGCCCTGCCCTGCTGTGCCATCGGATAGCCGTCGAGGCAGGTCATCATGGCGGGCTCGTCGCCCGGGATGTTCAGGAGGATCGAGGAGATGCGGCCGCCATACATGGCGCCGAAATAGACCGAGACGAGCAGGATCATCGCCGGCGTGGCCGGCAGGCCGAGCGAAAAGGCGAGAGGGATCAGGATGGCGACGCCGTTCGAGGGCCCGAGTCCGGGCAGTGCGCCCATGATGGTGCCGAGGAAGCAGCCGATGAGCGCCAGCAGCAGGTTCTGCCAGGTGAGCGCGATCCAGAAGCCGTCACCGAGGGAAGCGAGGACATCCATGCCGGCGCTCCTAGAAGCCGAGGGGGCCGCGGGCGAGCGAGAGCCCGAGGATCACGCGAAAGACGATGAAGATGCCGGCAGAGGTGAGCACGCCGGTGACGATCGCCCAGAGCGGCGCCGTTCCGAGCCGCCAGGTCAGGTAGGTGGCGGCAAGGGCCGTGGTGATGAGGAAGCCGAGCTCGGGCAGGAGCAGCGCATAGGCGACCATGACGGCGGTCGCCAGGGCGATCTCGTAGAGGCGCGAAGCGGCGGGCCAGGCGGGCGCTGCGTCCGGCTTGATCAGCATGGCGAGGCTGGCGAGCCCGAGGCCGATACCGATGATGATCGGGAAGGTGCGCGGCCCCACCGGGTCGGAGATGAAGCTGAGCTCGATCAGCGTGGCCTGCCAGATGAAGAAGGCAGCAACCAGGATGCCGATCCCGCCGAGCACGCGGTCGTTCATGCGAACCTCCCCGGGACGGCGGCGGAACGGCGTCCAGGCCGTTCCGCCGGATATACAGCCGTTACTGGATGAGACCGATCTCGCGTGACAGGTTCTCGATGCGGGCGACCGACTCCGCCACGAACGCCTGGAACTCGTCGCCCTGCAGGTCGAGCGGCGCCAGGCCGTTCTGCGCCATGATCTCCTTCCACTCCTCGGAGCTGTAGACCTGACCGACGGCATCGACCCAGTAGTTGTAGGCTTCGTCGCTCATGCCGCCCGGGGCGTAGAAGCCGCGCCAGTTGGCGCCGATGACTTCGAGCCCCTGCTCGACGGCCGTGGGGAAGGAGGCAAAGTCGCCCTCGAGCCGCTCTGGCGCCAGAACGGCGATGACCTTGATGTCACCGGAATCGACGAAGCCCTTGGCCTCGGACGCATCGCCGGTGAAGGCCTGGACCGAGCCCGCGAGGAGCTGGGTCACGGCTTCGCCACCGCCGTCAAACGCGACGTACTTGATCGTACGGACGTCCTCAATGCCGGCGGCCTGTGCGGCGATCAGGACCTTGAGGTGATCCCAGCCGCCGACCGCCGAGCCGCCCGAGATCGAGACCGAGCGCGGGTCGGCCTTGATCTGATCCATGAGCTGCGGCAGCGTCTCGATCTCGCTGTCTGCGGCAACCGCGATGATGCCGTAGTCGGCGCCGACGCTCGCGACCCAGCGCACCTGATCCATGGTGTTGCCCGGGAATGCCCCCTGCGCGAGGCGCGTGGAGGTTGCCGACGACGCAGCCACGATCAGGTCGTTGTCGGCGTTGCGCTTGTTGACGACCTCTGCAAAGGCGACGCCACCGCCGCCGCCCGCGATGTTGGTGACCTGCACGGTGCCCGGCACAAGGCCCAGATCCTGCAGGGTCTTGCCCACCTGCCGGCAGGTGAAGTCCCAGCCACCACCAGGATTGGCCGGGGCGATGCATTCCGGATTCTCGGGCTCGAAGGCGAGGCTCGGGCCGGCCAGCATGATGCAGGCGAGCGCCGAGGCAGCCAAGAGTCCACTTGTGCCGAATGAAAGTCGCATGTCCAGCCTCCACTGACTGATTGTCCTGATGGCACGTTGCTGATGCCATCGTTGAGGACCGAGGCTAGCCGAA
Organism: Alphaproteobacteria bacterium; assembly: GCA_030431615.1. Classification (GTDB taxonomy): domain Bacteria; phylum Pseudomonadota; class Alphaproteobacteria; order Geminicoccales; family Geminicoccaceae; genus SLRI01. The sequence goes on along the minus strand of JAUIID010000037.1, from coordinate 4,722 downwards.
GTCTCCTGCAGGAGAAAGCGTGAATGCCCCGTGCCCGGGCGGAGCGGCCGGCAGTGCTTGAAATGGGGGATCGAACCTGCCAACGTCCGGCCCGTGGGGGAAACGGATGAGCACGTTGGCATCGAGGCCCGGCGCATGATCCGTGGTTGCCGGGGCGGACTGCATTGGCGAATCTGAGCATCGAGAAGCTGACCAAGCGCTATGGCGAGGTGCTCGCCGTGGACGCGATTGATCTCGAGGTGGCGGACCGCGAGTTCATCGTCCTGGTCGGCCCCTCCGGTTGCGGCAAGAGCACGACACTCAGGATGATCGCCGGGCTCGAGGAGATCACCTCGGGCGAGATCCGCATCGGGGACCGGGTGGTCAACGAGCTCGAGCCCAAGGACCGTGACATCGCCATGGTCTTCCAGGATTACGCGCTCTACCCGCACATGTCAGTCTACGAGAATATGGCGTTCGGCCTGCGCTACCGCAAATACGGCAAGGCGGAGATCAGGAAGCGCGTGGACAACGCGGCGCGCATCCTCGACATCGAGCCGCTGCTGCGGCGGCGGCCCAAGGAGCTTTCGGGCGGCCAGCGGCAGCGCGTCGCCATGGGCCGGGCAATCGTTCGCGACCCGCAGGTTTTCCTCTTCGACGAGCCGCTCTCCAATCTCGACGCCAAGCTGCGCGTCCAGATGCGCACCGAGATCAAGCGCCTGCACCGTCGCGTCTCGACCACCGTGGTCTACGTGACCCATGACCAGGTGGAGGCGATGACCCTGGCCGATCGCATCGTCATCATGAAGGGCGGGCTGATCGAGCAGGTCGGCACGCCGGACGAGGTCTACAACCATCCCCGGACCAGCTACGTGGCGGGTTTCATCGGCTCGCCGACGATGAACCTCGTGCCGGTCGAGATCGACGGCGACGCCCGGGAGGCCGTGCTCCGACTGCCGGATGGCCGGGTCCTGCCGCTGCCGGCCGGGCAGCACGCCGTGGCCGCCTCGGCGCGCGGCCGCCCGGTGCTGATGGGGCTTCGGCCCGAGGATTTCCACGCCGAGTCGATCGGCGGACCTTCGCTCGACGTCGAGCCGGACGTGATCGAGCCGCTTGGCAGCGACACCCTCGTCTTCTTCTCGATCGGCGGCGCCGAGCTAGTGGCCCGCCTGCCGCCCCGACATGTCCAGGGCCAGCCGGAGCAGCTGACGCTGCACCTCGACCCCACGAAGCTGCATCTTTTCGACGCCGCGTCGGGCCGTGCCCTCCGGCTGGAGGCGGCCGGCCATGGATGACGCGACCAGCGCCGCCCTCGCCCTGCCGTCCGAGGCCCTGGGTCGGGATTCACCGATCAGGGTCGAGCGCGTCAGTGACGGTGCGGCACTTGTCCGCCAACTCGCCGACGACATCCTGGCAGACTACCGTGCCGCGAGGGCCGCCGGCCGGGAGAAGGTCGTCGTCATTGTGCCCGTGGGCCCGGTGGGCGCCCTGGACCTCGTGGCCGAGGACTGCAACCGGACGGGCGAAAGTCTCGCCGACCTCGTCGTCATCAACATGGACGAGTATCTCGAGCCCGACGGCCGAAGGTTCATCGCCGCGAGCGACCCGCTCAGCTTTCGCGGCCACATGCAGCGCCACTTCTGGGACGTGCTCAGGCCCGACCTCGCACCGCCCGAAGAGCAGCGCATCTTCCCGGACCCGATCGATCCGGCCAATGTGGGTGCGGCGATCGAGAGGTTCGGTGGCGTGGACGTCTGCTATGGCGGGGTCGGCATCACGGGCCATGTCGCCTTCAACGACCCACCTGCGCCAGGCGAGAAGATCGATACCGAGAGCTTCGCCGCCCTGCCGAGCCGGGTGGTGGAACTTTCCACCGAGACGCTGGTGATCAACAGCGTCACAGCATGCCGTGGCAATATCGAACGCATCCCGCGGCTTGCCGTGACCGTCGGGATGCGCGAGATTCTGGCATCCCGCATGGCTCGCCTCTACCTCAACCGGCCCTGGCAATCGGCCATCGTCCGCAAGCTGCTGCACGGGCCGGTCACCGCCGCCGTGCCGGCCTCGCTTCTCCAGCGCCATGCCGATTGCCGGGTCGTCCTGACCGACGAGGTGGCGCAGTTGCCCGAGCCGACGCTGCGATGAGCAACGCGAAGACCCTGCGCTGGGGCGTCATCGGCTATGGCCGTTTCGGCCAGCTCCATGCGGCGGCGATCACCCGCGGCGATGCCACCGAACTCGCCGCAGTAGCGACCGCGAGCGAGGCCACGGCGGCCCTCGCCCGCAGCCACCATCCGGATGCGGCGGTGACGACGGACTGGCAGAGGCTGGTCGACGATCCCGGGATCGACGTGGTCGACATCGTCGCCCCGAACCACCTCCATGCGGCCATGGCGAGGCGGGCGCTCGAGGCGGGCAAGCGTGTCCTGGTCGAGAAGCCGCTGGCGACCTCGCTCGTCGATTGCGACATGCTGGTGGAGACCGTGGACCGCACCGGCGGACTGCTTTCGGTCGGCTTTGAGCTCCGACTCTCGGTCCAGTGGCGGCGGATCAAGGAGCTGATCGACGCGGGCCGGATCGGCCGTCCCTCGTTCGTGCACGTGGCCCTTTTCCGCCACCCCTACCGCCCGGGTGCCAGCGGCTGGCGGCAGACGGCGGGCGAAGTGGGCTCCTGGATCCTCGAGGAGCCCGTGCATTTCTATGATCTCGCCATGTGGTACCTGGCCGGCTCGGGCGAGCCCGTAGCGGTGAATGCGCAGGGCACCGCCGCCGGCGAGCCCGGCCTCTACGACAATCTCGTCTCGGCGGTGCGCTTCGATGACGGAGCACTCGCCGTGGTGAGCCAGACGCTGGCCGGCTTCGGCCACCATCTGGTGGTCGAGGTGAGTGGGACGGAAGGTGCCATGCGCGCCACATGGTCGGCCGGGCATGCGGCCAGCACCGAACCGAGCTTCGATCTGCATGTCGGACCGATCGGACTCGAGGCGCCGGAGCGCGTGCCGCTCGACGAGCCTTCGGGCGAGGTCTTCGAGCTCGAGAAGCAAATCGGCCTGACCAACGCCGCCTTCGCCTCGGGCCGGACGCTGGTCGACGTGCGGGAGGGCCGCCGGGCGGTCGTCGTCTGCCTCGAGGCCGAACGATCGGTGCGGGAGGGGCGGGAAGTGCCGCTCCGCTTTGCGTGACAGTCATCCAACCGGGAGGAGTTGACCGATGCTGAGACGAAATCTCATGGCGACAGTGGCCGGAGCACTCGTGCTCGCCGGCCTCTCGGGACAGGCGGCGCTGGCGCAGGAGAAGAAGCTCACGCTCCTGACCTGGAACCTGCCGATCTACGAGGAGAAGTTCCGCGGCTGGATCGCCGACTTCCAGGAGATGCACCCGGACTTCACCGTCGAGTGGCTGGACAAGAAGGGTACCGAGTTCGGCGCCTTCTACCAGACGCAGCTGGTTGCCGGCACCGCCCCCGACATCATCGACGTCCAGGGCATGCTCTGGGCCGAGTACGCCGCCAATGACGGGCTGGTGCCGCTCGATCCCTATCTCGATGCCAACCCCGAGATCCGCGACCGCTACAATGCCGAGGGCATGAAGGGGTGGCAGTACGACGGCACGCAGTACATGCTGCCGTACTATTTCTCGAAGACCCTCATGGTCTACAACAAGAAGCTGTTCGAGGAGGCGGGCATCGAGGCACCGCCGCAGAACTTCGACGAGCTGCTCGACGCTGCCTACAAGATCAAGGACACGGGCGAGGGGCGCACCGGCTTCATCACCCTCAATTTCGACTGGCTCTACTGGTCGCTGATGGCGATGAACGGCATCGAGCTCCTCAACGAGGACATGACCGAGGCGGCCTTCAACACGCCTGAGATGGTCGACGTCGTGACCCGCCTGGCCAAGGCCACGACCGATGGGGCGATCAACCCGATCTCCTGGACCGGCCGCTGGGTCGAGCCGAACAACGCCTTCGCCGCCGGCGACATCGGCATGTACCAGGGCCATGGCGCCGCCCTCTTCTGGATCATGGGCCAGGCCGACTGGGCCAATGCCGACACGCTCGGCGTGGTCGAATGGCCCGGCGGCTGGGGCGTGCCTAACGCGCACGGTCTCGGCATTTCCGCCTCGACCAAGTATCCGGACGAGGCGTTCGACTTCGTCCAGATCGCCATGAACGACAAGTGGCAGACGATCATGGCCGACAACTTCACCATCCTGACGCTGAACGAGTCGGTCGACGAGGCGCTGATCGCCGGCCTCGACGATCCGCTCAAGGCAGCGACGCTGGAGCTTTCGCTCGCCAACATGGACAAGCAGACCGGCAACTGGGTGACGCCGCTCGACGCCCGGATCAAGGACGCCTTCTGGCCCGACATCCAGGCGGCCCTGCTCGGCCAGCGCGATCCGGCCGAGGCGATCGCCGACGCCGAGAACAAGGTCAATCGCGTCCTCCGGCGCGGCTGAGACCAGCGGGGGACGCCGCCGCTGGCGGCGCCCCCCGCGCTCGCTTCGGGAACCACCGCTTGTTCGCCAGGAAGAGCCATCGCGACTACCTGCTGGTGTGGCTGATGCTGCTGCCGGCGCTCGCCATTTTCATGCTCTTCCGGATCATTCCGCTGCTCTGGAACGGCGTGCTCTCGTTCCAGTTCTGGTCGCCGACCAAGCCCGCCGAGTTCGCGGGCCTCTTCCATTACGAGGAGATGTTCCTCTACGACGACGTCTTCTGGGAATCGCTGGTCAACACCT
>JAUIID010000279.1 GCA_030431615.1 Alphaproteobacteria bacterium | reverse complement strand
GAAGTGCTGGCTGCCGTCCGGCTTGGCCTTGGGCACCAGGGTCGGGTCGCGGCCGGTGCCGTGGAAATAGGAAAGGCCGAGGTCGAACGGCCCCATGCTGTTGGTGTAGCGGGCGGCGAGCGCCACCTCGTCATGGCCCGCGTTCTTGCCGAACGAAGCGTCGTTGACGTTGATCGGCAGCGGGCCGCGCAGCCTCGCGTCGTCGGAGGGGAAGGTGCGCTCGCGAAAGAAGGGCAGCGCGTAGAAGCGGAACGTGCCGTAGTCGCTGAGCAGGTTGAGGTTGACCATGGGCTGGCCGAGCTTCGCGTCGCCCTCGATCCCCTCGACCTGGTCGAGCTGGTTGACGATGTCGACGAGGTGCCGCGATTCGGTCACGCCCCAGAACACCTGGCCGATGCCGACCTCGACGTCCCAGGACTCCGCAACATGCAGCCAGTTGGCCTCGCGGATATCCGCATGCGTGCGCCGGTTGTCGTGGCTGTCCCAGCGGCCGAACGGGATGAAGGTCAGCTGGTCGTCGCCGTCGCCGAGGTCGAGCCGGAACTCCGGCTGGGCGACCAGCGAGACCGACGCCCGCGTGTCGTCCTGCCCCTCGAAGGCGGGCGAGCGCGGAAAGATGCGGGTCTCGCCGCCGAGATAGCCGCCGACATCCAGCTCGGCGGCAAGGGGAACTCCGGGCTGCAGCACCGCGACCGCCAGCAGCAGGGCGATTGCAGGCCTGCCGGGCCGCCTCATCGCCCGAGCCCCGGCTGCGGCCCCGGCATGCCGCCCGGAAGGGCGAAGGACGCCGGCGGCACTTGCGACCGCCCCTCCAGCCATGCCGGCAGGAAATCCCGAAGCACGGGCGGGACCGGGGAGGTGCCGACGACAGCGCCGACATAGCCCGCCGGCAACGGCACCGCATGGCATGCGAGACCCCTCGTTCCATGGCGAAATGCCTCCGGCCCTGCGAGGGCTTGAGCGAGGCCGCTGCCCGCCGCTTTCACCAGGGCCTCGTGCCGGGTCCAGGCAGTGAGGAAGCTGCCGGCACGATCCGGTGGCGACAGCGCCTCGAGCTCGGCCGCGACCGCCGCGCCCAGCACTTCGCGGGCGAGCGCCAAAGCGCGTGGCACCGGCCGCAGCCGCTCCACATCGACGCCCAGCCGCTCGCCCGGGGCGGCCAGGGCGCAGAGCGCCATGTCGCCGCTATGCGCGACGCTGAACGCCGGGCCGGGCGGCGCCAGCACCGGCCGCCCGTCGGGATTCGTGGCGAACCGGACGGCCTCGGGCTCAATGCCGAGCCGCTTTGCTAGCAGCGTCCTGAGTACGAGGCGGGTGGCAAGGAAGCGCCGCCCCGCCAGGGCGTCGGCGAAACCGGCAGCCCTGCCGCGTTCCTCGAAGGCGAGCCGCTCCTCGCACACGCCTGGGAGGCTGAGGATCGGCGCCAGCCGGACGCGCCAGATCGGGACCGTCGCCCCGTCGCCGCTCACCGGCTGCGCTCCAGCGCCCGGGTGGTGAAGTCGCGCTCGTTGAGCCCGGTCGAGAACTCGTAGTCGCTCCAGAGCATCAGCGTGCTCTTGCCGGTCAGCAGGTTCTGCATCAGCATCGAATCCGGCCGCCAGTACTTCTCGTTGTAGAGCTGGTAGCCGTCGGTCGTCAGGGTCTTCAGAAGCGCGTCCCGGCGGTCGTAGTAGTCGGTGCGCTGGATGCGGTAGGCGTCCTGGTCGCGCCAGATCACCTCCCGGCTGTAGCCGGAGGACTGGTCGATGGCGCGGCGCTCGTAGACATGGCAGGCGAGCGCCGGATCGGTCGGGCAGGGCTCGTCGCGCAGCCAGAGATAGGTGAACTTCTCGACCTCGGCGGGCACCAGGTCCTCGTAGGAGAACTCGCTGCCGACGAAGGAGCCCGACTTGTTGGACGAGCTGATGCGCTTCACCCGCTTCAGCGCCGGCAGATAGAGCCACTGGTCGTCGTCGCCCACCACATGCGCATGCGTCAGGAGCGCGGTGCCCTCGATGTCACCCGGCCATTCGAACACCATGAGCGTCCGGTCGCCGTCATCCGCCATCTCGAGGCTCGACGAATGGAAGCGGCGCTGGCTCTCCTGGCCGCCGGCATCACGCAGGATCATCTCGCCGGCCGCCAGCGAATCGCCGTAGCCCTCCTCCCGCTCGGCGCCGCGCTCGGCGATCTCGCGCCCCTTCTCTTCCGGCGTCTGGGCAAGCGCCAGAACGGGCAAAGCGAGGGCCAGGAGTGCGGCAGCGAGACGGTTCATGCGGCCCTCTTTCCAAGGAAGATCAGCAAGGGGGGAAGAAAGAGCAGATCGGCCGCCAGCGCCAGCAGGATGGTGAGCGCCGAGAGGCTGCCCATGAGCACGGTGATCGCGAAGCCCGAGAACGCCATGGCGCCGAACCCGATGATCAGCGCCACCGAGGTCACCAGCACCGGCGTGCCGACCGAGGCGACGCTGTAGCGCACGGCGTCGATCGGCTCGAGCGCCAGCTCGCGCCGGCCGCGCAGGTAGCGGGCGAGCAGATGCACCGTGTCGTCGACGACGATGCCGAGGGTCATGGCCCCCACCACCGAGACGGCGAGGTTCACCTCGCCGTCGACATAGCCCCAGATGCCGAAGGCGAGCAGGGCCGGCACGAGGTTGGGCACGAGGCTCGTGAGCCCGAGCGGGATGCTGCGCAGCACCACGAGGAGCACGGCCGAGATCAGCACCAGGGCGACGGCGGTGCCGAGCAGCATGCTCTTGATGTTGCGCTCCGACATGTGCGCGTAGAGCACCGAGAGCCCGGTCGCCACGCCCGCCATCTCCGGCGCGTGCTCGCGCAGCCAGGCCTCGCCCCGGGCCGCCAGATCCCGCACCTGGGCGGACGTCACCTCGTCGAGCTGCACCGTCAGCCGCGTCACCGAGCGGGTGATGTCGATGCGGTTGTTGAGATCCTGGCCGAACGGCAGCGACAGCTCGTAGAGCAGGAGATACTGCGCTGCGAGCTCGCGGCTGTCGGGCAGGCGATAGGCGGCCGGGTCGTCGCCGTGCATGTTCATGTTGAGCCGCTTCAACGTGTCGCTCAGCACGGCCACATGGCGAACCTCCGGCTGCGCCCGGTACCAGTCGGCGAAGGCGGCGATGGTGCGCAGATAGTCGGGCTCGGCGATGGCATTGGCCTCGCCCGCCGGCAGCGCGAACTGCAGGGCGTTGATGCCGGTCAGGTTCGCCTGCATGAAATCCGTGTCGGTCCGAAAGGCGAAGCGCTCGTCGAAATAGCGGACGATGTCGTCGTCGATGACGAGCTTCGAGAGCCCGGTCAGCACCACGAGGAAGATGAGCGGGCACCCGATCAGCAAGGGTCGCCGCCGGGCGATCACCCAGTCGGCGAAGCGCCGCATCAGCGCCTGCGTGTCGACCTGCGGCCCCCGGCCGGCCGGCAGCAGGGTCAGGATCGCCGGCAGGAAAGTGATGCTGAGCAGATAGGCGGCGACCACGCCCAGGGCCACGATGTTGCCGAACTCGCGCAAGGGCGGGCTCTCGCTGAAGTTCATCGTGAGGAAGCCGATGGCGGTGGTCAGGCTGGTGATCGCCACGGGCGTGGCGTTGATGCGCAGCGAATCGATGATCGCCGCATTCCGGCTCTCTCCGTCGACCTCGCGCTGCCGCATGGTCGAGACGATGTGCACGCAGTCGGCCACCGAAAGCGTCAGGATGACGATTGGCGTGCCGGCCGTGGCCGTGTTGAGCACGATCCCGGACCAGCCGGCGATGCCCAGCGCGATCACCACGGCGAGCAGGACGACGACCAGCGTCGCGAGGCTCGCCGTTGCGCTGCGCAGGCCGATCGCCAGCATGACGGCGACGAGGACCACGACGACCGGGATCAGCCCGGTCATGTCGCGCTGCGCCGCCTCGCCGAAGGTGATGTCGGCCATCACCCCGCCCGTCAGATAGAGGGCGATCTCGGGATGGGTGCGGCGCATCTCGTCGGCGAGCCGGCGGGCGAAGCCCGCCACTTCCGCCACCTCGCCGCGCTCCTTGCCCGGCAGCAGGACATCGATGCTGACCACCGCGACATGCGCCCGCGGCGACACGAGGAAGTTGACGAGCTCCGGTTCGTCCAGCGCCGTCGCCCGGATCTCCTCGAGCGCCGCCGGATCCAGCGTGGCCACGTCCGGCACCAGGTCCTCGACCACCAGCTCGTCGCCGACGGCATAGCTGTGCTGGAAGTTGGTCAGCGAGTTGACCCGCGACGCGAAGGGCGTCCGCCACGCGAGGTCGGTCAGCTCCCGCACCGCCGCCAGCGTTTCGGCGGTGAACACGTCGCCATCCGCCGGTGCCAGGACGAAGAGCACGTTCTTCGCCCGGGAGAAGGTGTTCTCCAGTCGGTCGAGCGCCTGGCGGCCCGGGTCGTCGGGCCCGAAGAAGAGCCGGCTGTCGGGATTGAACGTCAGCCCGCGCAGCCCGTAGCCGGCGACGAGCGTCGCGATCAGGGTCAGGCAGATGATCGCCCAGCGCCAGCGCAGCACCGCCGCGCCATAGGCGTGAACCGGCCCGCTCTCAACCGCGGCGCGGGCCACGCGGTTCTTCCCTGCGGCCTGGAAGCCTACTCACCGCTGACTACCGCCTCCGGCGATAGGGACGCTACGAGATCGTCGACGATCGCATCTGGATCGGCGAGCACGGCACCCAATGTCGCCGCATAATCATCCGCGATCCGCGATGCGGTTTTCGGCTCGAACATGTCCGCATTGTAACGCAGCTTCATGTGTATCTGGCCGTCATGCTGGATATAATAGAAGTAAAAGTCACGGGTGCAGCTCTCGTCCGCCAGTGGCAGGGAGCGGATTTCGATAGACCCGAATTGCAAGCTGCTGCCGTCCATATCGAGGAGCATCTCGGCAAAGCCGCGGTCGTCGAGATTGTCAGGTCGGAGCATATGGAAGCCGACCTGATCGATAGCGTTGCGATCGGTCAGATACTCCGGATCCACGGTCGCGATAACCGCTGGCGCGGGATAGTCCTGATTGGCCAATCCTTCCATCACGATCGTATCGAGTTGTTCGACATACTTGCTGAAGCTCGCCTGCGGATCGATCGTGCTGCGGAAGTACAGATGATTGTAAAACTGTCCAATGACACGTTCGAACTCCGGCTTCGTTCTAGCCGCAGCTGTTGATGTCACGACGAGATCCCGGCGGCCCGAGTATCGATACAACAAGACTTTGAAGGCCGCGAGCATGACGACGTAGATTGAGACGTGCAATCTTTTTGTCACGTCTGCCAGACGGGCAACGACCGGACGTTCGATGACGCTCTGATGTGTTACGCCACGACGTATCGCGAGCCTTCCACCAGGTCGGGGCGGATGATCGTATGGCAGATCGAGCGCTGGTCCTGTA
>JAUIID010000278.1 GCA_030431615.1 Alphaproteobacteria bacterium | reverse complement strand
AAGGAGAGGAAGCCCGCATAGTAGATCGGATAGGCCAGCACCAGGGCCAGGATCAGGATCGTCGGCAGGTTCATGACCACCGCGCGCGAACGCGGCGAGAGCTCCCGACCCGACGCGGCCCGGCCAGCCGCGTCGGTCCTGGTTCGTTCGGTATCTGCTACCAATGCCTGGCCTCTGTCCCGAACCGGCTCAGCCGCGTTTCGCCTCGTCGACCGCAGCCGTCAGGATATCGCAGCACTGATCAGCATCGATCTGCCCGGTCAGGCAGTTCTGCACCTCGATATTGAGCCGATCGGTCCAGGGGAAGTGCCAGGGCTCGTTGACCGAGCTCACCACCTCGCCGAGGTAGGTGGCCTTGCCCCACATATCGAGGATGGCGTCGACGTCACCCCATTGAGCCCAGCTCTCGCGGATGATGTCGCTCTCCATCACCGACTGGTAGCCGCTGCCCAGCATGGCGTCCTGCGCGAGATTGACCGCCTGCGTGTACTCGCCATCCTTGGTCCTGCCGCCGAGATACTGCAGCAGCTTCCATGCCCAGTCGCGGTCACGTGTGCCGGTCGACAGGAAGTAGACATGGGTGACACCGATGGTCCGCCCGTCGCCGGGAAAGCCGTGAACCTTGACTCGGCCGGCGATCGGCGACTGCTCCGGGTCGTTGACGATGCTCAGGCCGTAGTGGTGATTGGGACCGCGATACAGGTTCTTGCCGGCACTGAACGCCTTGGCCGACGACGTGAACTGGACCTTCAGCGATTCCGGGTCGGCCAGCTCCTCCTCGAAGGTCTTGGCCCACCAGCGCAGGGTCTCGCGCGCGACAGAGCCCGGCCCCAGGGCCGGCGTGCCGTCCGCCTCGAAGAACGTGCCGCCACGATTCCAGGTCAGCGAATACCAGGTGCCAGGCAACTGCTCGAGGCCGACACCGGCGACCCAGAGGATCGGGTGCTGGCTGACTCCGTCCTTCTTCGCCTTGCGCAACTGCTCGATCAGCTCGTCATAGTCCTGGAAGGGCTCGACGCCTGCCTGCTCGAGCAAATCCTCGTAGTAGTTCCAGACCCAGATTGCCGAGAAATAGGGCAGCCCCATGACCTGGCCGTCCTGCACGGCGACCTGCTTGGTGAAAGGACTGAAGTCGGCGACATACTCCTCGATCCCCGGCAGGCCATCGAGCGGCTCGACGAGACCTTGCTGGATGAAGTTGGGGAAGGAGAAAGGCGAGGACTGCGACACGTCGATGTAGTCGCCGCTGGCGAACATCGTCATGAGCTTAGCCGGGTGGTCGTTGAAGGACGAGATCACCGATTCCACCGGCACGCCCCAGTCTTCCTCGAACCTGATGGAAAGCTGGCTGTAAATGTCGCCATAGGTCCAGACGACGAAGTTCAGGAGATCGACGTCGCTCGGCGGCCTGTCGGCCCAGGTCGCGGCCAGTGGCGATCTTGCGAGACCGCCCATGCCGGCCAATGTGGCGGCACCGGCCGCCGAACCGAGCAGCCGCCGGCGGCTCAGATCATGCTTGGTATTGGGCAAATTACGCATGCCAACTACTCCCGAACCGGTTGTCGTCACTGGAGCGCGCGCAAGCAAGCGCAACTTGCGCAAAGAAATTATTTCTGAGGCTATAGGTCTCGCCTCAAGTCAACACTGATGCTGCCGGCGGCATCGGCGGCTGTCAATGCCGGATGGGGGCGCTGCCCCGGAAAATTGGCGGCAATCCACCGGCCGGCTTCTCGGTCGCGGCGAGTTCCGCCATGCAGACACCGGGCGGGCTCGCCCGTGCACGATGCCGAGGCGGTCGGGCAATTGGAGCGCTTCAATGGCCGTTTCCCTTATTGCGATCTGTGCGCCAGTCGCAGAGCAAGGATGGTGCCAACAACGACGGCCGTTGCTGCGGGCCCTTTGCGCGTCGGGCCGCGCGAAAGGTGCCGCCCTTTTGATCAGATGGCAGCGACCAGTGCCTCGGCTGCGCGGCCCAACTGGGCCACCTCAGCAGGTGACGTTCTTGCCCTCGCTGCCGAAGGCGGCGAGCCGGTCCTCGTCTTCGACCGCCACGGCGTCGGCCGGCCGATAGTGGTACTGCACGGCCCAGCGAAAGCTGTCGGTCTGGTTGGTTGGCGTGCCGTGCGGGATCTTGCCATCGAAGAGCAGCACGTCACCCGGTCGCATCGGCACGGCGACCCGGCCGCTGGTTGCCACGTCGGTATCGCAGATCTGCCAGTCCCGGCGCTTGAAGTGCAGGCGGGGGCCCGCCTTGTGGCCACCGGCGAGCATATGCATGCAGCCATTCTCCGGCGTCACTTCGCCCATCGGTATCCAGACACCGACGATCGGCGTGTCGATCGCCAGGTTGAAATAGGCGTGGTCCTGATGCCAGGGCTTCTCCCGACCGCGCGCCGGCTTGACCAGCGCCATGTCCTGGAAGAGCTGGCTCGGGCCACCGGTCAGCTCCTCGACCAGCGCCATGATCGCCGGGTGCCGGGCGAGATGGCCCAGCGCCTGATGGCGGCGGGCAAAGCCCATGAACTTGCGGACGTGCCGGGCGCGCAGATCGGGCTCGACAGCCGGCAGGCGATCGGCCTCCTGGCCCGGCGCGAAGCCGACGCCACCAACCTTGCCGTCGATCTCGCGATCGAGGCTCGGATCGAGGCGGATATGGTCCCTGAGCGCCCCCTCGTACCAGATCCCCCAGCAGTCCGGCGTTTCACTTAGTGCCATCGCCTCGAGCTCGGAACGTGCGGCCGTCACCTCCTCGACCGGCAGCAGGCCGCGGACCATGAGGAAGCCGTCCTCGCGGAACCGGTCGAGTGCGGTCGGTGCTGCCGTGGCCGGAACACCTTGGTCGAAGCGCTCGAAGTCATAGAGCCCGGGCTCGTAATCCGGGATCTTCGGCTCGAAGAAGACACGCGGTGCGCTCGCCACCATTGCTCGGGTCTCCAGGGTTCACGTCGTTGCTGGTGGGTGCCCCTCCTGCACGCCAGCCAGGTTCAGCTCCTCGGCCAGATGGCAGCGGGTGAGATGACCATCCGCCATGGGCCGCAGTGCCGGTGTCTCGACCCGGCAGCGCTCCACAGCATAGCGGCAGCGGGGGTGAAAGTGACAGCCCGAGGGCGGGTTGGCAGGGTCGGCGACCTCGCCCGCAGGGATGATCCGCCCGGTTCGGCGCCTCGGGTCGGGCACCGGCACGGCCGACAGCAGCGCCTCGGTGTAGGGATGACGTGGCCGGGTGAAGAGCTGTGTCGTGGGCGCAAGCTCGACGATCTTGCCGACATACATGACGGCCACCCGGTCGCTGACGTGCTTCACCACGGAAAGGTCGTGGGCAACGAAGAGATAGGAGAGACCGAGCCGGTCCTGCAGGTCGAGCAGCAGGTTGACGACCTGGGCCTGGACCGAGACGTCGAGTGCCGAGACCGGCTCGTCCGCCACGATGAGCGCCGGGTTGAGGGCGAGGGCCCGGGCGATGCCGATTCGCTGGCGCTGGCCGCCGGAGAAGGCGTGCGGGAAACGGTTCATGTAGGCGGAAGGCAGCTGCACCAGGTCGAGCAGTTCGCGCACCCGACGTCGCCGCGTCTCGAGATCGCGCACCCCGTTGACGAGCAGGGGCTCGGCAATGATGTCGGTGATGGTCATGCGCGGGTTCAAAGACGAGAACGGGTCCTGGAAGATCATCTGCATCTGCCGACGGAGCGGCCGGAGTCCCGCCTTCGGCAGCTTCGCGACATCGACCTGCTCGCCCTGCTCGGTGCGAAAGCGGATCGCCCCGTCGGTCGGCGTCAGGGCGCGGAGGATGCAGCGGGAGGTGGTGGTCTTGCCGCAACCGGATTCCCCGACCAGCGAGAGCGTCTCGCCGCGCCTGATGGAGAAGGTCACGTCGTCGACGGCCCTGACATGACCCACCACGCGGCGGAGCAGCCCGCGGCTGATCGGGAACCACTTCCTCAGCCCCTCGACCTCGAGGATCGTCTGCGATTCGCCGGTCACTCCGCACGCTCCAGCAGACCCGGCGACGGTGGCACGGCACCATCCTCGTCATACAGGAAGCAGCTCACCGCATGGCGCGCGTTGAGGGTGGTCGGCTCGGGCAGGCTGCGGTCGCAGCGGCCGGCCATGGCGCTCACGCAGCGAGGATGAAACGGACATCCTTCGGGTCGGGCATAGGGGTGCGGGATCGAGCCCTCGATGGTGCGCAGCCGCGAGCGCGGCTCGGCCAGCACACTCGGTATCGATTGCAGGAGCGAGCGGGTATAGGGGTGGGCCGGGTCATGAAAGATGGTCTCGACCGGCCCCTGCTCGACATCGCGGCCGAGATACATGACGACGACGTCGTCCGCCATCTCGGCGATCACGCCCATGTCGTGGGTGATGAGGATCACGGCAAGGCCCTGCTCGGCCTGCAGCTTGCGCAGGAGGTCCAGGATCTGGGCCTGGGTGGTGACATCGAGTGCCGTGGTGGGCTCGTCGGCGATCAGGATGCGCGGCTCGGCCGCCAGGGCCAGGGCGATCATCACCCGCTGGCGCAAGCCGCCCGAGAGTTCGAAGGAGTAGCTGTCGACGCGTTGTGTCGGGCGCGGGATGCCGACCAACGTCAGGAGCTCGATCGCCCGGACCTTGGCCGCCTTCTTGCTCACTGCCGCGTGCAGCCGGATGGCCTCGATCAGCTGGTTGCCGATGGTGTGGAAGGAGGAGAGCGAGCTCATCGGCTCCTGGAACACATAGCCGATCTCGCCGCCGCGGACGTCGCGCATCTCCCGTCCCTGGCCATCGAGCTTGACCAGATCGACAACCTGGCCGTCGGGTCGCCGCAGCAGGATCTCGCCGCTCTCGACCCTGCCCGGCCGCTCGACGATCCGCAGGATCGAGCGCGCGGTGACGCTCTTGCCGCAGCCCGATTCACCGACGATGCCGAGCGTATGGCCAGGCTCGAGGTCGAAGGACGCGCCGTCGACGGCGCGCACGATGCCCTCATCCTGGTGGAACCAGGTGCACAGCCGGCGGACGGAGAGAATCGGCTCAGCCATAGGGATCGGCGGCATCCCTGAGCCCGTCACCAAGGAAGTTGAACGCGAGGATGACCACGATCACCGGGATCGCCGCCATGAGCAGCCATGGGGCGATCGCCAGCGCCTGGATGTTCTGCGCGTCCTGCAGGAGCACGCCCCAGCTGATCGCCGGCGGCCGCAGGCCGAGCCCGAGAAAGGAGAGCGTCGTCTCACTGATGATCATCGCCGGCAGGGCGAGGCTGACGGCGGCGATGATGTGCGACAGGAACGACGGCACCATGTGGCGGAAGATGATGCGCAGCTGCGAGGCGCCGGCGAGCTCGGCGGCCATGACGAAATCCTCCTCGCGCAGCGAGAGGAAGCGGCCACGCACCACGCGCGCGAGCTCGGTCCAGCCGATGAGCGAGATGATCACGGTGATCGCGAGAT
>JAUIID010000036.1 GCA_030431615.1 Alphaproteobacteria bacterium | reverse complement strand
AGAGGGAGCTTCTACAAAAAGGGGCCCCCGGGAGGCGGTGCCTGCCGGGGGCCAAGGGAGGGAGGCACCGTCTGACTTGACGAGTCGGAAGCTAACTTAACCTATGGTTGAGAGCAACAGTAAATTCACTTTTCGCGTCCGGAATCGATTTTGCTTTGACACGAAAGTCGGATGAATTTTAGTAACGTTCGAGATTGGTGATTTAGCTTAGTCTTAACTTCAAATGTCAGTAAAAATAATCGTAAATTCAAGTGGCTGGAGCAAGGCATGGAGCAAGGGCGGGATGCGGGCCGGCCTTCCGGCAGGTGGCGCCGGAAGGGCAATAGTCGATTGTCGGCAAGGGGTTGCAACGGCTTCATGGGATCGCGCATTGGTTGAGAGGCGCCGCCCGGGATGGCCCGTGGTCGGCGGTCCGGCACGGGTGTTCCTTGGCGCCGGTCGCCAACTGCGCTAGAGCGTGGCGCAGCACGCGGCTGCAACTCCCGCAGCCCTTTTCAGCGCAACGAGGACAGGCCATGGCTGGCCATTCACAGTTCAAGAACATCATGCATCGCAAGGGCCGCCAGGACGCGGTCCGCGCCAAGCTCTTCACCCGGCTGACCCGCGAGGTCCAGGTGGCCTCGCGCCTGGGCCTGCCCGATCCCGCGTTCAACCCCAGGCTGCGCTCCGCCATCCAGGCCGCCAAGGCGGCCAATGTTCCCAAGGACAATCTCGAGCGCGCGATCAAGAAAGGCCAGGGCGGCGATTCCGAGAGTTATGACGAGGTGCGCTACGAGGGCTACGGCCCGGGCGGCGTCGCGTTCATCGTCGAGGCCCTGACCGACAACCGCAACCGGACCGCCAGCGAGGTCCGGGCGGCTTTCAGCCGGCATGGCGGCAGCCTCGCCGAGACCAATGCCGTGAGCTTCCAGTTCGACCGCATCGGCCAGATCCGCTTCGCCGCCGAGGTGGCGGACGAGGACACGATGCTCGAGGCCGCCGTCGAGGCCGGGGCCGAGGACTGCCAGTCCAGCGAGGACGGGCACGAGATCACCTGCGCGCCCGACGACCTGGCACAGGTGACCGAGGCGCTGGAAGCGAAGTTCGGCACGCCCGAGGCGTCGCTCCTGACCTGGCGGCCGCAGGTGACGGTGCCGGTCGAGGACGACAAGGCGCCGACACTCTTCAAGCTGCTCGAGGTCCTGGATGAGAGCGACGACGTGCAGCGCGTCGTGGCGAACTTCGAGGTCTCCGACGAAGCCATGGCGAATTTGCAGGCGTGATTCGCCTCCTCGGCCTCGATCCGGGATTGCAGCGCACCGGCTGGGGCGTGATCACGGTGAACGGGCCCGCCCTCGGCTTCGTCGCCGCCGGGGTGGTGGGGAGCGTCGCGAGCGAAACGCTGGCCGAACGGCTGCTGGCGCTGGACCGGGGCATCGCGCTCGTGATCGAGCAGCATGTGCCGGACGAGGTCGCGGTCGAGGAGACGGTGGTCAACAAGAACGCGCTGAGCTCGCTGAAGCTGGGCCACGCGCGGGGCGTGGCCTTGGTGACCGCGGCACGGGCCGGGCTGCCGGTCGCCGAATATGCGGCGAAGCACGTCAAGCGCGCGCTGACCGGCACCGGCGGTGCCCTGAAGCCGCAGGTGGCGCACATGGTCCAGGTGCTGCTGCCCCGGGCCGGGCCGGTGACGGCGGATGCCGCCGACGCGCTGGCCGTTGCCATCTGCCATGCCCACAACCGCATGACGCTCACGCGCATCCATGGCGCCGTGCTGGCGACCGCCCGATGATCGCGCTGCTGCGCGGCCGGATCGCGGCCCAGGGCGAGGACCACGTCGTCATCGATACCGGCGGCGAGGCCGGCGGGGTCGGCTATCTCGTGCAGTGCGCCGGCAAGACGCTGCACCGCCTGCCGCCCGCCGGCCAGCGCGCGGAGCTGCGGATCATCACCCAGGTGCGCGAGGACAGCATCACGCTCTACGGCTTCCTGACGCCAGTCGAGGAGCAGTGGTTCCGCATCCTGCAGGGCATCCAGGGGGCGATCGCCGCCCAGGATGCCCGGGCCCTGACCCGGGCCGCCGGTGTCGGGCCGAAGCTCGCCGGGCGGATCGTCGCCGAGCTGAAGGACCGGGTGGCGAAGCTGCCGGCAGCGCTCGCGATCGGCGGCGCTGCCACGCCCACTCCGGCGCCGGCGGGCGGCGTGGTCGAGGATGCGCTGGCCGCCCTGCAGAACCTGGGCTACGGCCGGAGCGAGGCCTTTGCGGTGGTCGCCCGTGTCCAGAACGAGCTCGGCGTCGACGCCACGCTCGAACAGCTGCTCGCGGCCAGCCTCAAGGGCCTCGCC
The DNA here is from genome assembly GCA_030431615.1 of Alphaproteobacteria bacterium. Taxonomy (GTDB): domain Bacteria; phylum Pseudomonadota; class Alphaproteobacteria; order Geminicoccales; family Geminicoccaceae; genus SLRI01. The sequence continues at coordinate 29,413 of JAUIID010000036.1, read as the reverse complement.
CGATGAGCGGGCCGGAAGGCGAGGAAGGCCGGCTGGTCGGTGGCACGCCGCAGGCGGCGGACGCCGATGTCTCGCTCAGGCCGAAGCGGCTCGCCGAGTTCATCGGCCAGGCCCAGCTCAAGAGCAATCTCGCCGTCTTCGTCGAGGCGGCCAGGGCGCGCGGCGAGGCCATGGACCACGTGCTCTTCGCCGGCCCGCCGGGTCTCGGCAAGACGACCCTGGCGCAGATCGTCGCGGCCGAGCTCGGCGTCGGCTTTCGCATGACCTCGGGGCCGATCATCCAGCGGGCGGGCGACCTCGCGGCACTCCTGACCAACCTGCAACCGCGCGACGTGCTCTTCATCGACGAGATCCACCGCCTCAGCCCGACGGTCGAGGAGGTGCTCTACCCGGCGATGGAGGATTTTCAGCTCGACCTGATGATCGGCGAGGGGCCGGCAGCGCGCTCGGTCCGGATCGACCTCGCCCCCTTCACTCTGGTCGGCGCCACCACCCGGACGGGGCTCCTGACGACACCGCTCCGCGACCGATTCGGGATCCTGGCGCGGATGGAGTTCTATGGTCAGGCGGAGCTGCTCGAGATCGTCGAGCGGGGTGCGCGGCTGCTGCGGCTCGGGCTCACCGGCGAGGGTGCCGCCGAGATCGCCTGCCGCTCGCGCGGCACGCCGCGCGTGGCGACCCGCCTGCTGCGGCGGGTGCGTGACTTCGCCACGGTCGCGCAGCCGGATGGCGGCGGCCCGGTCGATCGGGCGGAGGCCGATGCGGCACTGCAGCGCCTCGCCGTCGACCGGCTCGGGCTTGATGCGCTGGACCGCCGCTATCTCAACGCCATCGCCGTGCATTACGGCGGCGGGCCGGTCGGCGTGGAGACCCTGGCGGCGGCGCTCTCGGAGCAGCGCGACACGCTGGAGGAGACGGTCGAGCCCTACCTCCTGCAGCAGGGTCTCCTGCAGCGCACGCCGCGCGGCCGGCTCCTGACCCAGGCGAGCTGGCGCCATCTCGGCCTCGCCATGCCGGCCAGCGCCGTCGCCCAGGCCGAGCTCTTCGCCGGGCCGGGCGAGGCCGGCGAGGGCGGGAAATGAGCGCGACCCATCGCCTGCCGGTCCGCGTCTATTACGAGGACACCGATGCCGGCGGCATCGTCTATCATGCCCGCTATCTCTGCTTTGCCGAGCGGGCGCGCACCGAGCTGCTGCGCTCGCTCGGCGTCGAGCAGCGGGTGCTGCGCGAGGAGGCGGACGGCGTCTTCGCGGTGCGGCGGGCGGTGACCGAGTTCCTGCGCCCGGCGCGGCTCGATGACGCGCTCGTTGTCGAGACCGAGCTCCGTCAGGTCCGGGGCGCGCGGCTCGGCCTCTTGCAAAACATCATGCGTGAGGGGCAAGTTCTTGTTTCCATTGATGTCGAGATCGTCTTCATCAGCTCCGACTTGCGCCCGCGCCGCTTACCGCCTTGGCTCGTCGCGCGTTTTGCCGAGGCCGGCCATTCGGTTGCTGGCGAAGCTTGACAAGCGTCGCGGGCGTGGCCGATAGCACGCTCGGCCAAGGCAACCGCCCCGGCAGGCCACCGGTAGCGGGCAGCCACGGATCGCACCACCATATCCGGGCCGCCCGGCCCGCCGCGTCGCTTCCCCCCCGCGACCAACGCGATTGACCGCATGGAATCCGACAATATCAGCTCCGCGATGCTCGGCGATCCGACCGCCGGCACGAGCATTCTGGCACTGGCGCTCGAAGCCGACATCGTCGTCAAGTTCGTCATGCTGCTTCTTCTGGTGGCCTCCTTGTGGGTTTGGGCCGTGGTCTTCGAGAAGGGCTTTCGCCTGATCCGGCTGCGGCGCCAGACAGCACTCTTCGAGCAGGCCTTCTGGTCGGGCACGCCGCTTGGCGAGCTCTACCGCCGGCTGGGCAAGCGCATCGACCACCCCATGGCGCTGATGTTCGCGGCCGGCATGGAGGAGTGGCGGGGCGGGCCCAAGGCGGTCAGTGGCGACGCCCAGGACCGGCTGGTCGGCCGCATCGGCCAGGTGATGCAGCTTACGCTCGAGCGCGAGATGCGCGGGCTCGAGCGGAATGTCTCGACCCTGGCGACGATCGGCTCGGCGGCCCCCTTCGTCGGGCTCTTCGGCACGGTCTGGGGCATCATGAACAGCTTCCAGTCGATCGCCATGACCAAGAACACGACGCTCGCCGTGGTCGCCCCGGGCATCGCCGAGGCGCTCTTCGCCACCGCCCTCGGCCTGCTCGCCGCCATTCCGGCGGTGATCGCCTACAACAAGATCTCGACCTCGGTCGACGGGCTCGGCGACCGGCTCGCCAGCTTCGCCGACGAGTTCGGCGTCGTGGTCAGCCGCGAGCTCGACAGCAGCCGGGTCATGCCCTGATGGCGGCGACGGCGATCGGCGGCACGGGTGGCCGGGGCGGCAAGTGGCGCCGCGGCCGGCAGCGGCGGCAGATGGGCGAGATCAACGTCACGCCCTTCGTCGACGTGATGCTGGTGCTGCTCATCATCTTCATGGTGACCGCACCCATGCTGACGATGGGCGTCTCGGTCGACCTGCCGCGCGCCGACAGCTCGCCCATGCCCGGCCAGGACGAGCCGCTCTCGGTCAGCATCGACAGCGCCGGCGCCATCTACCTGCAGGAGACCGCGATCGAGCTCGAGCAGCTCGCCCCCAGGCTGCTCGCGATCACCGAGCAGAACGCCGACGCCCGCATCTTCGTGCGCGGCGACCGGGCGATCGACTACGGGCGGGTGATGGCCGTGATCGGCAATCTCAACCGGGCCGGCTTCACCAAGGTGGCGCTGCTCACCGAGCAGCCGGACCTCGTGGTGGCCGAGTGAGCGCATGAACCGCTCGTTCATCGCGTCCGTCCTCTTCCACCTCGTCTTCATCGGGCTCGCCGTGCTGGGCCTGCCGAAGATGGCCGAGCGCCTGCCGATCGACGAGCCGTTCACGGTCGAGATCGTCGGCATTCCGGCGGCGCCGGAGCCGTCGGAGGAGCCGCCGGCGCCACCGCCGGCCGAGGCAGCACCGCTGCCGCCGCGCCAGGCGGCGAGCCCGGCGCCACCCCCGCCCGCACCCGAGCCCGAGCCGGAGCCGGAGCCGGAACCAGAACCAGCGCCGGAGCCGCCCCAGCAACTGGCGGCACCCGAGCCGCCACCTCCGCCACCTGCTCCGGAACCGGAACCGGCACCGCCGCCACCACCGCCGCCCCCGCCGGCAGCCGAGCCGGTGCCTTCCCAGGCCGCCGCACCGGTGCCGCCGGCGCGGCCGCGTGCCCGGCCGGCGCCGCCGAAGCCGGTCGAGACCGCCGCCCCGGAACCCGAGCCCAAGGCACCGGAGCCGCCGAAGATCGAGCCGCCCGCGGTGAAGGTGGCGGCCCGGCCGAAGCCGCCCGAGAGGCCGGCGCCCGAGAAGAAGGTGGAGCCGAGCCCGGCGCCGGTGGCGAAGGACGACAATGATTTCAACGCGCTGCTGCGCAGCGTCGAGCAGCAGAACCGGCGCGTCGAGGCGCCCGAGCGGCGGCCCGGCACCGGCAATGCGACCGCGGCGCGGACCGCACCGCCGGCGGCGGTGGCGGCACCCGTGGCCCTCTCGGCGAGCGAGCTCGCCGGCATCCGCCGGCAGATCGAGCGCTGCTGGAACGTGCCGATCGGCGTGCCGGGCATCGAGGCGATGCGGGTGAGCCTGCGCATCCAGCTCGAGGCGGACGGCTCGGTGCGCGAGGTGAGCATCGAGGAAAGCGGCCGCTTCGACGCCGATCACGGCTTCCGCACGGTGGCCGAGAGTGCAAGGCGGGCGGTCCTGAGCTGCCGCCTCGACCTGCCGGCCGAGAAATACGCGGTCTGGCGTGACATGGTTCTGACGTTTTCTCCCGGGGATGCGCTGAGTGGCTGATCTTCTGAAGGACCGGCGGCCTGGCGGGCCGACGCGACGGGCGATGCTGGCCGGCTCAACGGCGGGGCTCGGCCTCCTCGCCATGGCCGGCGGGGCCGCGGCCCAGGTGCGGCTCGACATCACCAAGGGCGTGGTCGAGCCCATCCCCATCGCCGTCAGCCCCTTTGCCGGCGACGATGTCGGCACGCGCGACATCGGCCGGGCCGTGGCCGACGTCATCGTCGCCAATCTCGAGAGCTCGGGCCTCTTTCGGGTGATCGACCGGCAGGCCTACATCCAGGACCCGGAAAGCCTGCGCGAGACGCCGCGCTTCGCCGAATGGCGGCCGATCAACGCCCAGGCGCTGGTCACGGGCGCCGTCTCCAGGCCGGCTGCCGACCGGCTGGTGATCGAGTTCCGGCTCTGGGACGTCTTCAGCGGCAGCCAGCTGCGCGGCCTGCGCTACGAGCTGGCGGCCGATGGCTGGCGCCGGGTGGCGCACCAGATCTCGGACGTCACCTACGAGCGGCTGACCGGCGAATCCGGGTATTTCGACACCCGCATCATCTATGTCAGCGAGAGCGGGCCGCGGACGCAGCGGGTCAAGCGCCTCGCCGTGATGGACCAGGACGGCCACAACCACCGCTTCCTCACCGATGGCGGCCAGCTGGTGCTGACCCCGCAGATCGCGCCGGACGGCCGGCGGGTGGCCTATTTCGTGCTGCGCACGCCCGTGCCGCAGATCATGATGCTGGACCTCGTGACCGGCCGCTCGGCCCCGCTCGGCGAGTTTCCGGGGATGTCGTTCACGCCGCGCTTCGCGCCGGATGGCAGCGTGCTGCTGCTCACCGTGGCCCGCGACGGCAATTCCGACATCTTCTCCTTCGACACGGCGACGCGGCGGACCACCCAGCTCACCCAGTCGCCGGCCATCGACACCTCGCCGAGCTTCAGCCCCAGGGGCGACCGCATCGTCTTCAACAGCGACCGGGGTGGTGCGCCGCAGCTCTACACCATGAACCGCGACGGCTCGAACGTGCAGCGCATCAGCTTCGGCTCGGGCCGCTACGGCAGCCCGGCCTGGTCGCCGCGCGGCGATCTCATTGCCTTCACCAAGATCCAGGGCGGCTTTTTCCATATCGGCATCATGGAGCCGGACGGCGCCAACGAGCGGCTCCTGACCCGCAGCTTCCTCGACGAGAGCCCGGCCTGGGCGCCGAACGGGCGGATCATCGTCTTCACCCGCGAGGACCCGCAGACCGACCGCTCGCGGCTCATGACGATCGACATCACCGGCTACAACGAGCGCGAGCTGCCGACCCCGCTCGACGCGTCCGATCCGGCCTGGTCCGGCTTGATTCCTTGAGGCCGGCCACGTATCCACGGACCCTTGCAGGGCCGGTCCCGTTCTCCTCCTCATCATCCCCGGCGCCAGCGCCAAACCCTCCTGCCACGAGGTGTCAGCCCATGAGACCGCTCTTCGCCCTATTGCCGGCCGCTCTGCTCCTGCTCGCCGCCTGCAGCTCGACTCCCGAGGATACGCTCGGCAGTGACGAACAGGCGGGTGGCAACGTCTCCGCCGCCGGCGGTGCCGGAGGATCGCCGACCGAGCTCGGCGACGGCAGCACCACGGTGATCGTCGAGGAGGATCTCTTCGCCACCGGTGCCCCGGGCAGCCAGCAGGACTTCGAGATCAATGTCGGCGATCGCGTCTTCTTCGGCTTCGACAGCACGACGCTCGACGACGACGCCCGCGCCACGCTCGACCGCCAGGCGTCCTGGCTCTTCCAGTATCCGGCGACCTCGGTGACCATCGAGGGCCATGCCGACGAGCGCGGCACGCGCGAGTACAACCTCGCCCTCGGCGAGCGGCGCGCCACCGCGGTCAAGAACTACCTCGTGGCCCTGGGCGTGACGCCGGACCGGCTGCTCACCATCTCCTACGGCGAGGAGCGCCCGGTCGACCCGGGCCGCGACGAGACCGCCTACGCGCAGAACCGCCGCGCGGTCACCGTCATCAACCTCGTCAACTAGCCGGCCCGGCTCCTGCCGATGGCGGCCGGGCACGAGGCCTGGCCGCCGGTTTGTCCGGCCTGAAGCGGGAGACCTTCGCCATCATGTCTCTGCGTCTCGCAGTCTCGCTTGCCGCCTGCCTCGTCGGCATTGCACCGGCCCTGGCCCAGGATCCGCAACCGCTGCGCATCGAGCGGGCTGCCCCGGTGCAGGCCCCGCTCCAGCAGCCGGGTGCCGCAGCACAAGCGAGCGGGGCCGTGGACGGGCGGGCCGTGGCGGTGATGCAGAACCGGATCGCGGCACTCGAGGAGGAGGTGCGGCGCCTGACGGGTCGGCTCGAGGAGGCCGAGTTCCAGGACCAGCGCACGCGCCAGCGGATCGACGACCTGGTCGCCGACCTCGACCGGCGGCTGATGGCGCTCGACCAGACGGCGTTGACGCAGGCCGCGCCGGAGGGCCAGGCCGCAACCCCGCCCGCCGGCGACGGCGCGGCGGTCGGGCCGGCGCTGGTGGCACCCGGAGCGGCCGGCGGTGACGCGGCGGTGGCCGATGTCCAGCCCGATCCGGCAGCGCGCGAGGGCCATGTGCTCGGCACCATCCCGCGCGATGCGGTGCTGGGGTTGCCGCAGCCCGACACCAGCGGGCCATCCGGCACGGCGCCGCGCGCCGCCCTCGAGGGCACGGCCGGCGAGCGCTTCACGGCGTCGCTCGGTCTCCTGCAGACCGGCGACTGGGGCGCCGCCGAGGTCGCCTTCGACCGTTGGCTGACCGATTTCCCGGACGATCCGCAGGCACCGGTGGCGGCCTACTGGCTGGGCGAGTCGCAGCTGGCACGGGAGGATTTCGCCACCGCCGCCGCTACCTTCGCCGGCAATTACCGGACCTATGGCGACCAGGCGCCGCGCGCGCCGGACAACCTGCTGAAGCTCGGCACGGCGCTCGCCGCGATGGGCGACCAGTCGCGCGCCTGCCAGACCTTCATCGAGATGGAACGGCGCTATCCCAATGCGTCGCCGGCACTCCTGCAGGCCAGGGCCCGTGAGAGCCGGGCCGCCGGCTGCGGCTGAGCCGACCGGCGAACCGCCGCCGCTGGGCGAGACCGAGTTCGCGGCGCTGATGGCCGCACTCGGCCCCTTCGAGACCCGCCCCGCCATCGCCCTCGGCGTCTCGGGCGGGCCGGACAGCATGGCCCTGGCGCTGCTGCTGCAGGGCTGGGTGGCCCGCCGCGCCGGGCGTCTCCTCGCACTCGTCGTCGATCACCGCCTGCGCCCGGAATCCGGGGAAGAGGCGGCGCTCGTGGTCGAGCGCCTCGCGGCACTGGGCATTGCCGCTCCGGTGCTCCGGGTCACCGGTGACTGGCCGGCTGCGGCAATCCAGGCGACGGCGCGGGCGCGGCGCTATGCGCTGCTCGAGGCGGCGGCCGGCGAGGCCGGCATGCTGCATCTGGCAGTCGCCCATCATGCGGCCGACCAGCGGGAGACCGTGGCGATGCGGGCGGCAGCCGGCAGCGGCCGGCGTGGCCTTGCCGGCATGGCGCCGATTCGCGAGCTCGGCGCCGTCCGCCTCCTGCGGCCGCTGCTGTCGGTCGAGCCCGCCCGGCTGCGGGCGCTGCTGCGCGCCCGGTCGGTCGCCTGGGTCGAGGACCCGAGCAATCGCGACCCCCGCTTCTGGCGGGCGCGTGCCCGGACGGCAGGCGACCTGCCGGCGCCGATGGTCGACGCCGCCGAGCATGCTGCCGAAGAGCGCGCTGCAGCGGAGCACCGGCTCGCCCGCTTCCTCGCGAACCATGCGCAACTGCACCCGGCGGGCTTCGTCGAGCTCGATGCCGCAGCGCTCGCGGCGCTGGCCCCGGCGGTGCGGCAGGCGTTGCTCGGCCGGCTGGTCGCTTCGGTCGGCGGGCGCAGTTTTGCGCCGCGCGGCCGGTCGCTTGCCCGCCTCGACGCCTGGCTCTGCGACCCTTCGTCGCCACGCTGCTCGCTCGGCGGCACGCTGGTCGAGCGGCGCCCGGCGGGCTTGCGGATCCTGCGCGAGGCGCGCGGCCTGCCGGGGGAGGCCGTGCTGGCCGGCGGGCGCACGATCTGGGACGGCAGGTTTCGCATCGACTGGCATGGCGGCGCGGCGAACCCGGGCGACGCGCCGAGCCTGCGCGCCGCCGGGTCGGGCGCAGGCGGAACCCCTGAACTGCGCGCCTGGCTCGCCGCCGCCGGTGCGGGAGGGGCGGCAGCGGCGCTGCCGGCTCTGGTCCTCGCGACGCTGCCGCTCGTTTCGCGCGAGGGGCGAATTCTGGCGCTCGGCCCCTGGGTGGAGAGCACCGCCCGCGACGTTCTTGGCCTCGTCTTTCGCCCGGCGCATACCATGACGGCGGTCGGTCGTGCACCTTCGGTCTGTTGCACCGACGAATAATTGCCTTATCTTCTGTAAACCATAGATGAAGCGTCGTCGCTTCGACCTTTTCCGACAGCTTGCCGGTGGAGGTGAACGAAGCAGCCGCTTTACCAACGAACGCCAGTTGCGAGGCTCGCACGTGAACAATTTCAGCAAGAACCTGGCCCTTTGGATTATCATCGGGCTGTTGCTGATAGCACTCTTCAACCTGTTCCAGGGTCCGTCGTCGCGTGGTCCGCAGACCTCCATGGCGTTCTCCGACTTCCTTTCGGAGGTCGAGGCCGGACGGGTCAACGAGGTCACCATCAAGGGGGATTCGATCTCCGGCACCTTCGCCGACGGTCGCCAGTTCTCGACCTATGCGCCCTTCGACCCGAACCTGGTCGACCGGCTGACCGCCAACGACGTGCGGATCAGCGCCCAGCCGAACGACGACAACATGCCGTCCTTGCTCGGCGTGCTGGTTTCCTGGTTCCCGATGCTGCTGCTGATCGGCGTGTGGATCTTCTTCATGCGCCAGATGCAGTCGGGTGGCGGCAAGGCCATGGGCTTCGGCAAGAGCCGGGCGCGGCTGCTGACCGAAAAGCACGGCCGGGTCACCTTCACCGACGTCGCCGGCATCGACGAGGCCAAGGAGGAGCTCCAGGAGATCGTGGAGTTCCTCAAGAACCCGCAGAAGTTCCAGCAGGTCGGCGGCCGCATCCCGAAGGGCTGCCTGCTCGTCGGCCCGCCCGGCACCGGCAAGACGCTGCTCGCCCGCGCGATTGCCGGCGAGGCGAACGTGCCCTTCTTCACCATTTCCGGCTCGGACTTCGTCGAGATGTTCGTCGGCGTCGGCGCCAGCCGGGTGCGCGACATGTTCGAGCAGGCGAAGAAGCACGCGCCCTGCATCGTCTTCATCGACGAGATCGACGCGGTCGGCCGGCATCGTGGCGCCGGGCTCGGCGGCGGCAATGATGAGCGCGAGCAGACGCTGAACCAGCTGCTCGTCGAGATGGACGGCTTCGAGGCGAACGAGGGCGTCATCCTCATCGCCGCGACCAACCGCCCCGACGTGCTCGACCCGGCGCTCCTGCGCCCCGGCCGCTTCGACCGGCAGGTCGTGGTCTCGAACCCGGACGTGCTCGGCCGCGAGAAGATCCTGAACGTGCACGTCAAGAAGGTCCGGGTCGGCCCGGACGTCGACACGCGCGTCATCGCCCGGGGCACCCCCGGCTTCTCCGGCGCCGACCTCGCCAACATCGTCAACGAGGCCGCCCTCCTGGCGGCGCGGCGCGGCAAGCGCCTCGTCACCATGGATGATTTCGAGGCGGCCAAGGACAAGGTCATGATGGGCGCCGAGCGGCGCTCCATGGTGATGACCGAGGACGAGAAGAAGCTCACCGCCTTCCACGAGGCCGGCCACGCCGTGATGGCCTACTACTCCCCGGCCTCGGACCCGATCCACAAGGCGACGATCATCCCGCGCGGCCGGGCGCTCGGCATGGTGATGCGCCTGCCGCTCGGCGACCGGATCTCGGTCAGCCGCGAGAAGCTCAAGGCCGACATCGCCGTCGCCATGGGCGGGCGGGTCGCCGAGGAGCAGGTCTTCGGCCACGACAAGGTGACGGCCGGTGCCTCGTCCGACATCCAGCAGGCCACCAAGATCGCCCGCTACATGGTCACCCAGTGGGGCATGAGCGACCTGCTCGGGCCGATCGGCTACGACGAGAACCAGCAGGAGGTGTTCCTCGGCCATTCGGTGACGCAGTCGAAGAATGTCTCGGAGGCCACTGCCCAGCAGATCGACGGCGAAATCCGGCGCATCGTCGAGGAGGGCTACCACCTCGCCCAGGAGACGCTGCGCGACCGGGCCGACGACCTGCACGCCCTCGCCAACGCGCTGCTCGAGCACGAGACGCTGTCGGGCGAGGAGATCACCGCCATCCTGCGCGGCGAGCCGATGCCGGCACCGAAGAAGGCCAGCGACGATACCGCCTCGTCGCCGCCCTCCGGCCGGCGTGGCTCGGTGCCGACGACCCGGCCTGCCGATGACGGGCCGTCGGGCGACCCGGCCCCCCAGCCCGGCGCCTGAGCGGCCCCGGGCGGCAGCACGACTTTCGGCTTCAGACGCCGGCCTTCGGGCCGGCGTCGCTGTTTTTGGGCGGGTTGTAGCGGCGCTCGAGCAGCCGGAAGACGAAGGGCGCGGTCAGGACGACGATGGCGATTCGCACGATGTGATGGGTCGCGACGAAGGCCGGATCGACGCCGAGGGCGAGGGCGATGACGCTCATCTCGGCGACCCCGCCCGGCACGAGTGCCAGGAGCAGCAGCAGGGGCTCGGTGCCGATGGCAAGGTGGACGAGCGCTGCCACGGCGAAGGACGCGGCGAACATCACGAGGGTGAGGCCGATGCCGGCGATCATCGTCGCCAGCACGTCGTGCAGCCGGAACCCGACGAAGCGCGCCCCGATCGTGCAGCCGATGACGAGCTGGGCAATGGCGACGAAGAGCACCGGCGGTGCCCCCTCGAGCAGGCCGGTGAGGTGGCCGATGGCGCTGACCACCATGCCGCCGAGGAGCGTGGGCGCCGGCAGCCTGAGCAGGGTGCCGAGCCAGCCGCCGAGCCCGGCCGCGAGGAAGAGGCCGACGACCTCCACCCAGCCGCTCGCGGCCTTGGACGGCAGGGCTGTCGGCAGGTCGATGCCGAAGGCGCGGACCAGGAACGGCACGGTGAGCACGATCAGCAGCACCCGGACCGTGTGGACGAGGGCGATGCGGCGGCCGTCGCCGCCGGCCCGGTCACCCAGGAGAACCATTTCGCCGAACCCGCCCGGCATGCCGGCGAAGAACGTGGTCCTGGGATCGAAGCGGGTGACCAGCCGGAGATAGGTCATGCTGGAGACGGCCACGATGGCGACGTAGATCGGCAGGACGAGCAGCGTGGGCAGCCAGGTCCAGAGATTGGCGACGAGCTCGGGCGTGAAGCCGCTGCCGAGCAGCACGCCGATGATGGCCATCATCGGGTCGCGCAGCGTGGCCGGTACGGCGACTGGCAGCCGGGCGAGGGCGGCAAGCGTGGTCGCGATCATCGGCCCCATCATCCAGGGCAGGGGCCAGCCCGCCCAGGTGAAGAGGACGCCGCCGACGCAGCCGATCGCCATGGCGAGACCGAGGCCCCGCCATTGCCTGGCGGTGAGAGGGTTGCGCAGCCGCCTGATCAGCTGTCGAGCCCGCCCATCCTCGAGATGAGCGCCCAGTGAGCGTCGCTCACCGGCATGACCGACAGCCGCGACTGGCGCACGAGGGCGAGGTCGGCGAGCGCCGGGTCGGCCTTGATCGCCTTCAGGGAGACTTCCCGGGGCAGCGGCCGCACCGGGGCCACGTCGACGCGCACCCACTTGCCGGCCGGGTCATCCGGATCGGCATAGGCGGCACGGGTGACCTCCATGATGCCGATGACCGCGGGGTCGACCAGCGAGCGATAAAAGAAGGCTCGATCGCCCTTCTGCATGGCCCGCATGTTCGCGGCCGCCTGGTGGTTGCGCACGCCGTCCCAGCCGGTCTTGCCTTCGGCGACCAGCTGGTCCCAGCTGTAGTCGCCGGGCTCGGTCTTCATCAGCCATTGCGCCATGTCACCGGCTCCGGGCGGCAAGCTGGTCCAGGCAGGCGGTCTCGAACTCCAAGGCGGCTCTCCCGATAGGCTTCGGCGGCAGGGTGCCGGTTGCTGCTAGGCTCTGGGACAAGGAAGCGCAAGATGCCGGGGCTTCCCGGCGTCGCCGCGCGACCGACTGCGTTGCGGCGTTTACTTGGCGGCGACGGGTTGATAGAAGCGCGCCTGTCAGAGACATCCAGCCCCGATAGGCCCTTTCGATGAAACTGCTCGCCGGCAACAGCAATCGGCCGCTGGCCGAGGCGATTGCGGCCTATCTGCGCGTCGACCTGACCAAGGCCACGGTGCATCGCTTCGCCGACATGGAAATCTTCGTGGAGATCCACGAGAACGTGCGCGGCGAGGATGTCTTCATCATCCAGTCGACGTCGTACCCGGCGAACGACAACCTGATGGAGCTCCTGGTCTGCATCGATGCGCTCAGGCGTGCGTCGGCGCGGCGCATCACCGCGGTCATCCCCTATTTCGGCTATGCCCGGCAGGACCGAAAGCCGGGTCCCCGTACGCCGATCTCGGCCAAGCTCGTGGCCAACCTGATCACCGAGGCGGGTGCCAACCGGGTGCTCACCCTCGAGCTGCATGCCGGCCAGATCCAGGGCTTCTTCGACATCCCCGTCGACAATCTCTACGGGGCACCCTTGATGGCGCCCGACGTGCAGAGCAACTTTGGCTCCGACGACGTGGTCATCGTCTCGCCCGATGTGGGCGGCGTGGCGCGGGCGCGCGCCTTCGCCAAGCGGCTTGACGCCAATCTGGCGATTATCGATAAGCGCCGCGAACGGGCCGGGATCTCCGAGGTGATGAATGTCATCGGCGAGGTCGACGGTCGTCACTGCGTTCTCGTCGACGATATCGCGGACAGCGGCGGCACCCTGTGCAACGCCGCCGAGGCGCTGCTCGCCGAGGGGGCGGTGTCAGTCCAGGCCTATGTCACGCACGGCGTGCTGTCGGCCGGGGCAGTCGCCCGGATCGCGGCGAGCAAGCTCGATCGGCTGGTGATCACCGACAGCATCCGGCCGACCGAGGGTGTGCGCGTGACCGAGAAGATCCGGGTGCTTTCCGTGGCCCAGCTGATGGGCGAGGCGATCAGCCGGATCGCCAGCGAGAGCTCGGTGTCGAGCCTGTTCGACTAGCGCCGCCACGGCGCGGCGCGATTGTGCAACCAGAAGTGACCTGTCCGGGGCGGCAATCCCGCTCGTGCCGGAGGGGTGAAGGGAAAGACCGATGAGCGAGACCATCCAGTTGACGGCGGAGCCGCGCGAGCGGACCGGCAAGGAAGGGGCCCGCGCGCTCCGCAAGACCGGCATGGTGCCGGCCATCGTCTATGGCGGCAAGGAGCCGCCGCAGAAGGTGGCGCTGGTCGACCGGGAGATCCGGCGCCAGCTCGAGCTGAACCCGCGCTTCTTCAGCTCGGTGGTCGAGCTCAAGCTGGGCAAGAAGGTGATCCAGGTGGTGCCGCGCGAGGCGCAGCTCCATCCGGTGAAGGACCACCCGCTGCATGTCGATTTCCTGCGCGCCGCCAAGGGCTCGACCGTCACCGTCGAGGTGCCGGTGCATTTCCTCAACGAGGAACGCTGCCCGGGCATCCGGCGCGGCGGCGTGCTCAACATCGTGCGGCGCGAGATCGAGCTGGTCTGCCCGGTCGAGGCGATCCCGGAGCGGATCGACGTCGACCTCGGTGCCGTCGAGATCGGCGATTCGGTGCATATCAGCGCCGTCGCCCTGCCGGCCAACGTGACGCCGACGATCACCGATCGCGACTTCACGATCTGCGCCGTGGTGGGCCGTGGCCCGACCGCCGACGAGGAAGAGGCGGGCGAGGGTGACGGGACCGCCGAGGACGACGAGGCCGACGACTGATCTCCGCAGGCCCCGGCACGGGCGGCATGCGGCTGCTCGTCGGTCTCGGCAACCCCGGCGCCGCCTATGCCGGGCAGCGCCACAATATCGGCTTCATGGCGGTGGAGGCGGTGGCCGAGCGTCACCGCTTCCCCGCCTGGCGCCGCAAGTTCCAGGCCTTGATCACCGAGGGGGCGATCGGCGGCGAGCGCGCCATGCTGCTGAAGCCGCAGACCTACATGAACGAGTCCGGCAGGGCTGTCGGCGAGGCGATGCGCTTTCTGAAGCTGCCGCTCGAGAGCCTCGTCGTGCTGCATGACGAGCTCGACCTCGCCCCGGGCCGGCTCAAGGTAAAGCAGGGTGGCGGGGTTGCCGGCCACAATGGCTTGCGCAGCCTCGACGCCCATCTCGGCAGCCGCGACTTCAAGCGGGTGCGGATCGGCATCGGCCACCCGGGCCACAAGGAGCGGGTGACCGGCCATGTGCTCGGCGACTTCCACAAGGCCGACCGGCCATGGCTCGAGGCGATGCTGGACGGCATCGCCGTGGCCGCCCCGTTGCTCGTCGCCGGCGACGACGCGGGCTTCATGAACCGCGTGGCGCTCGAGGTGCAGCCGGTTCTCAAGGGCGCCGACTGAGGCGCCTAGCGCCAGAGCTCCAGGGCACCAAGCCCGAGTGCCAGGATCAGGAGCGCCGCCACGACCCCGCTGCGGCTGACCCCGCCCGCCCTCGCCATGGCCCGCTCGCGCGCCGCCGCATCGGTCACCGATCGCTCGAGACGCCGGCCAAGGGCGGTGAAGCGGGCGAGATAGAGGCGGTTGGCGACGAAGCCCTGGGCGATCATCGTGGCACACTGGAGCCCGCAGAGGACCCAGGGCGACCAGCCCTGGCGCCAGAGCTCGAGCCAGAGCAGGAGCCAAAGCAGGCTCGCGAGGGCGACGAGGCGCAAACGCCGATAGGCGAACCAGAAGGGGCCATACAGGGCGGCATAGCGGTTCCAGCTGGTCTGCCGGCCGCGCCACGCCATCTGCCGCCAGGTTTCGTCGTAGTAGCTGGCATGTGGCCCGACGAAGGTGCGCGCCGCGTCGAAGGCGAAATCGACGGCTGGAGCCTCGACGTCGATGGTCTGGTCGGTGTGCATCGGCCGGCTCCGCGCGACATGGCTTCGAGGGGGCGACAGGTGGTCGAGCGTTGAATAGTCGCGAGCCGCCGGCCGGGTCAAAAGCTGAATGAACGGTTAACCATGGAAGCCCCGATGCCGAGTACGACGGTGCGGCCTAGCAGTTAACCTCGCGGCCAAAATTTTTGCCTGCAGCCAGGCCCGCGCGGCGGGCGGAACCTCTTGAACCGCCCCCGTGACTGACTACCTCTTGTGAGCCGAAGGTCGCCAAGCGAGTTCGGCAAGTATCGACCAAGGCGTGTCCGAATGGAGCGCCGACCCTGTCAGTATCGCTCAACTGGAGGATACCGTGAGCACTGTTCGTTTCGACCCCTTCTTCCGCACCGTCCGCGATCTCGACCGGATGACCGACGAGCTGCTCGGCAGCCGTGGCGGGTTCGCGCCGGAATACGACATCGAGGACCAGGGCGAGGACCGTTTCGCCGTGGCGCTGGCGCTGCCCGGCTACGACCTCGACGAGCTCGAGATCACCGCCAAGGACCGCCAGCTCGTGGTCAAGGGCGAGCCCAAGGCGGCCAGCCGCGCCAACTATATCCGCCGCGGCATTGCCCGGGCCTCGTTCCAGCGCAGCTTCACCCTGGGTGACCACATCGAGGTTGCCGGCGCAACGCTCGACAAGGGCATCCTGCGCGTCGAGCTCGAGCGGCGCGTGCCCGAGGCGATGAAGCCCCGGACCATCGCGATCGCCGCCCCGGCCGCCGACCAGTCGGCCGCACCGGCGGTCGAGCAGGCCGCCTGACGGCCATCGATCGACAGCGAAAACCTCTGAAAGCCTGGCGGGTCGCGGCCCGCCAGGCTAGCTTTCTGCCCGGGCAACGGACGGGCCGGTTGCCCGGTGAACCATCCCTGGAAAGGGCTGAATGAGCGACGAGCTCTACACGACACTCGGGGTCGGCAAGACGGCGTCGGACGACGAGATCCGCAAGGCCTATCGACGCCTCGTCAAGACCTGTCATCCCGACACGAACCCGAACGACAAACGGGCCGAGGAGCGCTTCAAGGCGCTCGGCCGCGCCTATGCGGTCCTCGGCGACCCGGAGAAGCGCAAGCGTTACGACCGGGGCCTGATCGATGCCGACGGCAACGAGCGCGGGCCGCAGGGTTTCGGCGGCTTCGATACGGGGCGCGCCGGGGGGCACCGCACCTATCACAGGAGCAGTGGGGCGGGCGCCGATTTCAGCGGCTTCGGCGGTTTCGACGACGTGCTGAGCGACCTCTTCGGCGGCCGGGCCGGCCGCCGTGCGCATGCCCGTCCGCGCGGCGAGGACCTGAAGCTCGCCGTCAGCGTCGATTTCCTCGAGGCCGTCAAGGGCGGCAAGCGCCGGGTCGGCCTGCCCGACGGCAGACATCTCGACGTGACCATCCCGGCCGGCATCGAGGATGGCCGGGTCTTGCGTCTCAAGGGCCAGGGTGTCGCCGGCGGCGACGCGCTCATCGAGGTGCAGGTGCGGCCGCACGAGGGCTTCCGCCGGGAAGGGCTCGATATCCATCTCGACCAGAGCATCCCGCTCGACCTCGCGATCGCCGGTGGCCGGGTGACGGTGCCGACCATCGACGGCACGGTGGCCGTGACGGTTCCCCCCTGGACCAGCTCGGGACGCACGCTGCGGCTCAAGGGGCGCGGCATCGGCCAGGGCGGTCGCCAGGGCGATCAGCTCGTGCGGCTCGAGATCCTCCTGCCGGAGAAGCCGGACGAGGCGCTGCAGCGCTGGGCCAAGGGGCGGGTCAAAGAGGCGGTGTAGTTCAGGACGGCGAGGCCGGCACCAGCCGGAAGAGGCCGCCATCGTCCTGGTCGGTGAGCAGATAGAGGTAGCCTTCGGGGCCGACCTTCACGTCGCGGATCCGGCCGAGCTCGTCCTCGAGCAGGCGTTCCTCGTGGACCACCGTATTGCCGTCCAGCTCGAGCCGGGCGAGGAGCTGGTAGGCGAGGGCGCCGAGGAAGAGATCGCCCTGCCACTCGGGGAACGCCTCGCCGTCGTAGAAGGCCATGCCAGACGGCGCTATCGACGGGTCCCAGACGTGGATCGCCGGCCTCATGCCGGGCGCCTCGCTGGTGCCGACCGCCCGGCCGGAGGCATATTCCCGGCCCTGGCTGACCACCGGCCAGCCGTAATTGGCGCCCGCCTCGAGGATGTTGACCTCGTCGCCGCCGCGCGGCCCGTGCTCGTGGATCCAGATCGCACCGGTCGACGGATGGATGGCGACGCCCTGCGGATTGCGGTGGCCGATGGAGTAGATCTCCGGCATGGCGTCGGCCTGGCCGACAAAGGGGTTGTCCTCCGGCACGCCGCCGTCTGCCGTCAGGCGAAGCACGCTGCCGGCATGGCTCCCCGGGTCCTGGGCGAGGTCGCGCTCGCCGCGGTCGCCATGGGTGACCCAGAGCCGGCCATCGGCGTCGAAGGCGAGGCGCGAGCCGAAATGGCGGGTATGGCTGGTCTGGCCATTGGAGACGAAGATGACCTCGGTGCCGGTGAGCCCGTCCTCGTCGAGCACGCCGCGCGCCACGGCGGTGACCGCACGCCGGCCGTCGAGCAGGCTGAAGCTCAGATAGACGAGGCGGTTGCTGGCGAAGTCGGGATGCAGGGCGACGTCGAGCAGCCCGCCCTGGCCGCGCGCGAAGGCGGTCGGCACGCCCTCCAGTGGGCTCGGGTCGAGCGTGCCGTCGGCCTCGATCAGCCGGAGCCGGCCCGGGCGCTCGGTCACGAGGATGCGGCCATCGGGCAGGAAGGCCATGCCCCAGGGATGCTCGAGGCCGCCGGTCACCCGCTCGACCGAGAACTCGGCCTGCTCGCTGGCGACATTGCTCGGCAGCTCGCCGGCTCCGAGCGTGCTGCCGATCTGCACGCTGCCGCACGAGGTGAACATGCTGACGCCGGCCGAGAGCAGGCAGGTGGTGCAGAACCGGGCAAGGCGCATGTCGATCTCCCGTTGGACTCCGGGAGTGGAGATAGGGTGCCGGTCAGTGGTCGGCGAGGTCGCGCAGTCGATCCACCTGCAGGACGATCAGCTCGCCGCTGCCGCGGCGCAGGATGCCCTGGCGCATCAGCTCGCTCATGGTGCGCGACACCGCCTCCCGGTGGGTGTTGACGCAGTTCGCGATCTCGGCGTGCTTCGGCGCCGGGACGATGCGCGCCACGTTGGCGGCGAGCGGCGCCTCCTCGGCACGCCTGAGGAGCTCGGCGCAGACACGCGTCGGCACGGGCGTGCTGAACTGGTAGACGCGCTCGCTGAGCAGCCGGACGAGATGGCTGAGCTTGCGCAGGACGAGCATGGCGAAGTCGGGATGCTGGCGCAGCAGGCGATGGAAGTCCTCGCCGCTCATCGAGGCCAGCGTCACCTCGGTCAGCGCGATGACATGGGCCGAGCGGGGCTCGCGGTCGAGCGCGGCAAGCTCGCCGAACATGTCGCCGGCGGCGAGGTCGCGAAAGGTGACCTCCTTGCCCGAGCGGGAGTAGAGCGTGACACGCACCCGGCCGTCGAGGATGAAGTCGACGTCGTGGCTGGTATCGAACTGGGCGAAGATCGTGCTGCCGGCAACGAAGGTCTGCATGCGCAGCGCTGCGGCGACGCTTTCAAGCACCGAATCGTCGAGCTCCCCGAAGAGCTTGGACTGGCGCAGGCTGAGGGGTGCGCGGTCCGCCATTCTTTTTTTCCGGACTGTTGTTCCGCGTTCGAGCGGGCGCCCAAGTGAGCGCAACCGAACGCGGCTGGCAAGTCCGCCTGTTGCCGGGCCGCACTAGGCGCGAAAAAATGACGGTATCGTGACTTTGGTTACAGTTTTCGCTGGTTGGCGCCCTAATGTTGTGGGGTGCCTCCCTGAACCAACCTTGAAGGCGGCCGATGCGCAGTACGCGGGTCGGCCGTTTTTTTTTGCCTTGTCAGCCACCTGCCTGGCGCGTCAGGAGTGAGCGGGATCCGCCAACGGGATGGGAGAAGTCGATGAACGGGGCCGAGCTCCTGATCGGTGCTGCACGCGAGCTCGGGCTGGAAGTCTGCTTCGCCAACCCGGGCACGACCGAGATGCCCTTCGTCAATGCCCTCGATACTGCCGATGCCGGTGCCAATCGCGGCATCAAGGGCGTGCTCGGCATGCACGAGAACGTCTGCACCGGGGCGGCGGACGGCTATGCCCGGATGGCCGGGAAGCCGGCGCTGACCCTCCTGCATCTGGGTCCGGGCTTCGCCAACGGCCTCGCCAACCTGCACAACGCGCGCCGCGCCCGCTCGCCGGTGGTCAACCTGATCGGCGAGCATGCGAGCTGGCACCTTTCCGCCGACGCCCCCCTGCACAGCGAGATCGAGCGCCTCACCGGCTGGGCGGGTAGCTGGACCCGGCGTTCGGCCCGGGCCGCCGATCTCGGCCGCGACCTCGCCGACGCCCTGGGCGCCGCCATCAGCGGGCGGGGCCAGGTCGTCAGCCTGATCGTGCCGCACGACCTGCAGCTCGAGCCGGTGACGACGCCGACACCCTGGGCCCTGCATGTGCGGGGCCTGCCGGCGGTGGATGCCGGCCGGGTCGAGGCGGCGGCGCGCTGCCTCGAGGCGGCGCGGCGGCCGGCCATGCTGTTGGGTGGCCAGGCCCTCTACGGCGCCGGGCTCGAGGCGGCGGGGCGGCTGGCCGAGCGGACCGGGGCCGTGCTGCTCGGCGAAGTCAGCTACGCCCGGATGGCGGCCGGCCGGGGCCTGCCGCGGGTGCAGCGGCTGCCCTATTTCCCGGAGATGGCGGCCGATCTCTTGGCCGACTTCGATGCGGTGATCGTCGCCGGCACGAAGCTGCCGGTCTCGTTCTTCGGCTATCACGACAAGCCGGCGCGCTATCTCGAGGGGCGGGGCGACATCGTGCATCTGGCGGATGGCGAGGAGGACGCTCCGGCGGCTCTCGAAGCCCTCCTCGGGGAGCTCCCGAAAGGCTCCGCCGCAGCGGGCCGAGACGTGGCAGCGCCCGCCGATCCCGGCGGCGAGGCCCTCGATCCGACCGTAATCGGCGCCGTGCTGGCGGCGGAGCAGCCCGAGGACGCGATCGTCGTGGTGACCGCGGTGAGCAGTGCCGCACCCTACGCCCAGTTCGCGCTGGAGGCGCTGCCGCACACGCAGCTGGCGCTGACCGGCGGCGCCATCGGCGAGGGGCTCGCCATGGCGCTTGGCGCTGCCGTGGCGGCGCCCGACCAGCGCGTCATCGCCTTCGAGGCGGACGGCAGCGGTGCCTACATCATGCAGGCGCTCTGGTCGCAGGCGCGGATTGGAGCGAAGGTCACCACGGTGATCTGCGCCAACCGGCGCTACCGCATCCTCGAGATGGAGCAGGAGCGGGCCGGGATCGAGGCCGGGTCGATCGCCCGCGACCTCACCAGCCTCGATCGGCCCGAGCTCGACTGGGTCGGCCTGGCGCGGGCCATGGGGGTGCCGGGCGAAGCCGTGCTCGACCGGTCGGCGCTGACCCTGGCCCTGCGCCGGGGCCTCGCCGAGCCGGGCCCGTATCTGATCGAGGCGCGCTTCTGACGGGGACGCGGAGCTAAACCGGTGCGCAAGTTGCGACGCGGTATGTTCACTCCCGGAGTTCTCAACGCCCATCGAATGCTCTAGCTTCGCGGCTGCAGCCTGACGAACCCGGGGGTGGGTGTGTCGACAACGGAAGCGGATCGGCAGTCGAGCGGTGCCTTGCCGGCAGGCGAGCCTGCGCCCGACGCCGTCCCGCTCGGCAGCCCGGTGCCGGAACAGGCGCCCGAGGCGCCCGAGGCAATCGTGGCGATCGGCGCTTCGGCCGGCGGGCTCGAGGCGATCGAGCAGTTCTTCGGCGAGGTGGAAGTGCCGAGCCGGCTCGCCTTCGTCATCGTCCAGCATCTGTCGCCGGACCTGAAGAGCCTGATGGGCGAGCTCCTGAGCCGCCACACGACACTGGCCGTGCCGCAGGTTCTGGACGGGATGCGGCCGGCGGCGAACGCCATCTACCTGATCCCGCCGGGCAAGACGATGACCATCGAGGGCGGTGTCCTGCTGCTCGCCGATCGCGATGCGCGGGACTTCGCCTACAACCCGATTGACGAGTTCTTCCTTTCGCTCGCCGCCGACCAGGGCGCAGCGTCGATCGGCGTGGTGCTGTCCGGTAGTGGCAGCGACGGCAGCCGCGGGGCGCGGGCCATCCTGCGGGCCGGCGGCCGGGTGCTGGTGCAGGCGCCGGCGACCGCCAAGTTCTCCAGCATGCCGAAGGCGGCGCTGGAGGCGGGCTGCACGGCGGACGTGATGCCGCCGGAGGCGATGCCCCGGGCTTTGCTCGATGTCGAGCTGCGGCCGCGGCACGAGCGCGTCCCGGTGGCCGAGAGCAGCCTCCCGACCCGCCTGGTCGACTCGCTGGATGCGACCTTCGGCATCGATCTCTCGCGCTATCGCGCCGGGATCGTGCAGCGCCGCGTGCGGCGGCGGATGATGCTGCGCGGCTTCGACCAGATCGAGGACTATGCGGAGCTGGTGGCCGATGACGGCGATGAGCAGGAAGCGCTCTATCAGGACCTGCTGATCGGCGGGACGGCGTTCTTTCGCGACGCCGAGGTGTTCGAGGCGCTGGAGCGGCTCGTCGTGCCGCCCCTCGCGGCCGAGCTCGATGCCGGGCGCGAGGTGCGGATCTGGGTCCCGGCGGTGGCGACCGGCGAGGAGGCCTACGCGATCGCCATCCTCATCCTGGCACAGTGCCAGGCTGCGGCCGCGGATACGGCCGGCGCGCTGCCGCTGCGCATCTTCGCCACCGACGTGCATCGCCGCTCGCTGGCGGTGGCGGCAGCCGGGCACTACAGCGAGGAGGCGGTGCGCCATGTCCGCCCGGAGTGGCTGGAGCGCTACTTCAGCCAGCGCGGCAGCGGCTACCAGGTGATCCCGGCGCTCCGGCGCTGCATCGTCTTCAGCCCGCACGACCTGCTGCAGGACCCGCCATTCACCCGGCTGCAGCTCGTCAGCTGCCGCAAGCTGCTGCCCTATCTCGGGAAAGAGGCGCAGGACGAGGTCCTGCGCGGCCTCGGCACCGCCCTGCAGGCCGATGGCCACCTGCTGCTCGGCCCGGGTGAACGCCTGGGCGCGCTCGAGGCGGAGTTCGAGGCGGTGGCGCCGGCCTTGCCGCTCTATCGCCGGCGGCCCGGCAGCACCTCGCTCGGCCGGCCGGCGCTGGTCTCGTCGGTGCTGGCGGCCGGGGGGCAGGCAGGCGGACGGAACCTGGCGATGGCGCCGGGCGGCCCGCCCCGGCCGGAGCGTCGCGACCACCGGCTCACCATGGCGCACGAGCTCCTGCTCGACCGCTACGTGCCGCCGAGCCTCCTCGTCGACGCGGCCGGTCTCGTGGTGCACTCCTTCGGCGATGCCGGCGCCTATCTGCGCCAGCCGCGCGGCCGGCCGAGCCTCGCCGTGCTCGAGATGATCGTCGAGCCGCTGCGCGGGCCGCTCGGCTCGGCCATGAGCCGGGTGCGGCGCACCGGTCGGCCAGTTACCCTGCGGCACGTCGCCGCCGGCGACGAACATGTGCTGCAGCGGCTGGTGGTCGAGACGCTGCCGGGTTCAGGCGATGCAAGGGGCTGCCTCCTGGTCAGCTTCGACGACCGGCGGGGGCCGACCGAGACGGCCGAGGACGACCCGGCGGCCGACGCCGATGCGGACCTTGCCGGTGCGGCGCCGGCGTTCGAGCCCGCTGCCACCAGCGAGGAATTGTGCGCCGCCAACCGGGCACTGCAGTCGGCCATGGAAGAGCTGCACGCGGCCAATGACGAGCTGCGGGCCGCAAGCGCGGAGCAGCAGCGCCGGATCGCGGCCCTGCTGCAATGCGGCCAGGACCTGGAGAGCCTCGTCGGCTCGGCCGAGCTGGCGGCGCTCTTCGTCGACGCCGATCTGCGCGTGCGTCGGTTCACGCCGGCGCTCGGCCGCTTCTTCAACCTGCTCGCCCAGGATATCGGGCGGCCGCTCGCCCATCTGACACATGGTTTCGGCGACGCGGACATCGTCGGCCGGCTGCGTGACGTGACCGCCACCGGCGACATCGTGAGCGCCGACCTCGTGGCCGCGGATGGAGCGCTTGTCCGGCTGCGGGCGGTGCCGCATCGGGGCCAGGACCAGAAGGTCACCGGCGTGGCAGTGACCTTTGCCGACGTGACCGAGAGCCTGCGCCAGGCCGAGGCTTTGGCCCGTGCCCGGACGGCGGCGGCGGTGCTGCTCGAGGCCCTGCCGCTGCCGGCCGCGCTCGCCGATGGCTGTGGCCGGCTGACGGCGGCGAACGTCCTGATGGAGGAGGCCGCCTGTGCGGCGGGCCTGGCGCCGGACCTGACCGGGCGCGAGCTCGACTGGCTTCTCGCACCCTTCCTCGCCGGGCCGGCCCGCGCCGAGCTCGGCCGGCGACTGGCCATGGCGGCCGACTGGAGGCATCGCGCAGCGACGGCGGCGGGTCCGACGCTCTCGGTCGAGCTGCGCAGTGCTGCCGGGCAGATGGTGGCGCTCGTCCTCCTGGAGCCCGCAGCTGAGAGCGCCGTCGCGCCGCCGCCCGCTCGCTGCTAGCCTGCAGCCCGGCGAGCGGGCGAGGGCACCATGCGACGGCTGATCATCGGCATCTCGGGGGCTTCGGGGGTGATCCTGGGCGAGCGGCTGCTGCGCGCCCTGGCCCCGCTCGACATCGAGACACACCTCGTGCTGACACGGTCGGCCGCGCTGACCGTGGCCTACGAGCTCGAGACAAGCGTGGAGACGCTCAGGTCGCTGGCGTCCGTGGTGCATCCGATCGGCGATGTCGGGGCATCGATCGCCTCTGGCTCGTTCCCGACCGAGGGTATGATCATCGCCCCCTGCTCGATGCGCACGCTCGCCGCCATCGCCACGGGCGTCACGGACAACCTTTTGACCCGGGCCGCCGACGTGGTGCTCAAGGAGCGGCGCCGGCTGGTTCTGATGGCGCGCGAGACGCCGCTGCATCTCGGCCATCTGCGCAACATGGTGGCGGTCACGGAGATGGGGGCGATCGTCGCACCGCCGGTGCCGGGCTTCTACGCGAAGCCGGCCAGCATCGAGGCCATGGTCGACCATTCGGTCGGCCGGGTGCTCGATCTTTTCGGCATCGAATCGACAGGCGTCACGCGCTGGCGTGCCGCGACAGCACCCTCGGCCGATTAGTTCCGCATCTCATGCAAGGGGGGTGGTGCGGTCGAGAGGACTCGAACCTCCACGGGCTAGGCCCACAGCGCCCTCAACGCTGCGCGTCTACCAGTTCCGCCACGACCGCAACGGGACCGGGTTCTAACGAAAAACGTGAGAAGCGCAAGAGGTTGTGACCACCCCGGCACCGGTGATGTCACCCGGACTGGTTAATGTTCCGTTGAGGCTGATGCATAGGCCGGTGTGCAGGTAGGCCTGCCGGGCTTGAGCCGGGAGGCCATGATCCGGATGCTCGGGCCGGTGCTCGCCCAAAGACGGGCGAGCCGGCATGGACGGTGCCGGCGGCAGGCGCCGTGCGGGGCAGGAGGCCTGGACGATGGACGAGCGACGTGCCGCGGTGATCGCGGTCGGCAACCTCAAGGGCGGCACCGGGAAGAGCACGATCGCCGTCAACCTGGCCTGCGCCCTGGCGGCGGCGGGCGAGCCGACGATCGTGATCGACGCCGACCCGCAGCTTACCGCGACCCGGTGGCTACGCGGCCGCAAGGTCCCGGCCAGCGTCTTCGACGCGCCGCTCGGCGATTTCGCCGCGACCCCTGCCTGGATCGCCGAGCTGCAGGAGATCCGGCGGCACAATGCCTTCGTGATCATCGACCTGCCGGCCGTGCTCGGCGCCGCCCTGGCCTCGGCCCTGCTGCTCGCCGACCTCATGCTGATCCCGACGAGCCCCTCCGCCATCGACCTCTCGGCCACCACCCGCACCCTGCAGCGCGTCGCCCGCGCCGCGGAGGAGCGGCGGGTCGGTCATCTGCACAGCCTGGTCGTGCCGACCCGCATCGATTCCGGCTGGTTCGACGATGGCGGGCTCCGGCGCCTCAAGATCCGCGTGCCGTCGCCGCTGACGCCGCCGATCCGTCGCTCCGAGCTCTTCGCCCAGGCCTTCGACGCGGGCAACTGGATCGGCGGCTTCGCCCCGCGCTCGCCGGCGCATCGCGACATCCGCTCGCTGATGGCGGCTGCGCGCAAGGCGCTCAAGGCACCGCCGCCGCTGCCGAAGCCGACCGCGATCCGGCCCGCTGCCGTGATGGCCGCCGGGCTCACCGCCTGAGCGGCAGGGGCTTCTTGCCCTTCAGCGGCCCTTCATCAGGCTGCCCAGGATGCCGCGCACCAGCGTGCGGCCGAGCTGGCTGCCGACCGAGCGGGCCATGGACTTCGCCATCGCCTCGGCCGGGCTCTGCCGGCGGCCGCCGCCGCCCGTGAAGATGTCGGCAAGGATGCCGCCGCCGGACTCCTGCGGTGCCGGCTTTTGCCCCTTGCTGCCGATCCGGCGTGACGAGCCCAGCTCCTCGCCGAGCTCCTGCTGGCGGGCAATGGCCGCGTCGAGCTCGGCCGCGACCGCGTCGCGCGCCTGCCCGGCGGCACGCTGCTGCAGCATCTCCGATGCCGATTCGCGATCGACGAGGTCCTCGTAGCGGCCGAAGACCGGGCTCCGGTCGATCAGGTCCCGCCGTTCGTCGCCGGTCAGCGGGCCCATGCGCGAGCGCGGCGGCAGGATCTTCGTCCGCTCGACCATCGAGGGCTCGCCCTTGCTCATCAGGGTCGAGACGAGGGCCTCGCCGACGCCGAGCTCGGTGATGACCTCCTCCGTCTGGAAGGCCGGGTTGGGGCGGAAGGTCTCGGCCGCCACCTTGACCGCCTTCTGGTCCCTGGGCGTGAAGGCGCGCAGCGCGTGCTGGATGCGGTTGCCGAGCTGGCCGAGGACGACCGGTGGCACGTCGATCGGGTTCTGGGTGACGAAATAGACGCCGACCCCCTTCGAGCGGATCAACCGGACCACCTGCTCGACCTTCTCGAGCAGGGCCTTCGGCGAATTGTCGAAGAGCAGGTGGGCCTCGTCGAAGAAGAAGACGAGCACCGGCTTCTCCGGGTCGCCCAGCTCCGGCAGGGTCTCGAAGAGCTCGGAGAGCAGCCAGAGGAGGAACGTGCCGTAGAGCCGGGGCGAGCGCATCAGCCGGTCGGCCATCAGGAGGTTGACGATGCCCCGTCCGGCATCGTCCGTGCGCATGAGGTCGTCCAGCGTCAGTGCCGGCTCGCCGAAGAACTTGTCCGCACCTTCCTCCTCGAGCACGAGGAGGCGGCGCTGGATGGCGCCGATCGAGGACTTGCTGACATTGCCGTAGGTCTTGGCCACGGCGTCGGCATTGTCGGCGAGGAAGACGAGGATGCTGCGCAGGTCCTTCAGGTCGAGCAGCAGCAGGCCCTCGTCGTCGGCGACCCGAAAGGCGATGGTCAAGACACCTTCCTGGACCTCGTTCAGCTCCATCAGCCGGGCGAGGAGCAAGGGCCCCATCTCGCTGATGGTGGCGCGCACCGGATGGCCCTGCTCGCCGAAGAGGTCCCAGAAGACGGCCGGCGTGGCGGCGCAGGCATAGTCCGCATCGCCGAGCTCTCTGGCGCGTGCCTCGAGCTTCGGATTCGGCTCGCCGGCCATGGCGATGCCCGAGAGGTCGCCCTTCACGTCGGCGCAGAAGACCGGCACGCCGGCGCGACTGAAGGCCTCGGCCAGGATCTGCAGGGTAATCGTCTTGCCGGTGCCGGTGGCGCCGGTGATCAGTCCGTGGCGGTTGGCGAGGCGGAGCAGCAGGCGCTGCGGGGTCTCGCCCTTGCCGATCAGCAGCGCCGGATCGTTTTCCATGGGTCGAGCCTCCCCGCCTCTTGCCATTTCCGCAGGCTTCTCCTTTCTAGCGGCCGGCCGACCGGTGACAAGGGTCGGCCGGGACGTGGCGTGGGGAGGGGCAGTTGGACGTCAAGAGCATGGCGCTCAGGGCTCTGCGGCCGAAGCGCCCGGCCGATCAGGTCTATCCCATCCGGGGCACGGCGCAGGTCACGGAGACGCGCCTGCGGCTGCCGGACGGTCGGCATGTCGGCGTGGCCCGGGCCGGCCCGGCCTGCGCCGAGCCCGTGGTCTATATCCACGGCATCCTCGGCAGTCGGCTCGAGGCCTTCGTCGGCGGTGAGCCGCGGCATGGCGTCGTCGCCCTCGACCGTCCGGGCTACGGGCTGAGCGATGCGCTGCCCCGGCCGTCGCTGGCGGCCTATGGCCGTGACGTCGAGGCGGTTCTCGATGCGCTCGGCATCGAGCGCTGCTGCCTCTTCGGCGTCTCGGCCGGGGCTCCCTACACGCTGGCGGCAGCCCTGCGGCTCGGCCGGCGGGTGCGCGAGCTCTTCCTGGTGGCGGGCGTCGCGCATGCCGGCCTCGTCCGCACGGCCGGGCTGCCGATGCGGCTGCTCGTCGATTTCGCCGAGCAGCAGGTGCTGCGCGAGAAGGTCGTGCCGAACTTGCGCGAACTCCTGAGCCGGCCGCTCGTTGCCAATGGCTGGCTGCGGATGACCCTTGCCGCCGAGCGCGAGCTGCTGCCGTCGACGGCGGTGATGCAGCTCCTCGCCCGGCGGCTGTCCCGGTCGATCGTGGCCGGCAATGCCCACGGCCCGGCGGGTGTGCAGACCGACCTGCGTATCCTGACGACGCCCTGGGACATCGACCACACGGCGCTCGACTGCCCGGTGCGGATCGTCCACGGGCTCAATGACGGCGTGGTGGCACCCAATCACGGGCGCTGGTACGCCCGCCATCTGCCCGGCGCGCGGCTCAGGCTGCTGCCGCGCTATCGCCACGTCTCCACCATCCTCTTCACCCGCCCCAAGATCGTCGCCATGGCGCGCTGCCACGAGCGACGGGGGCAGGCGGGCGACTGAGGCGCTGCTCCATGCGCCCGCGAGTGTGACAACCGGCACAGTCACCGGCCGTCTTAAGACCCTATTCAGCAGGCCTGTGCAGTGATGTGGCTGCTTCAATCGGGCGCGCGTACAGCGCCAGGAGGAAACCCATGGCTGGGATCAGGATAACCCGGCGGATGATCAACGCGCTGGCCGCCTGCGGGCTGGCGCTCATGGCCGCCACTGGCCCGGCGAACGCTGCGGGCGGCGACGGGCTGCGCGAGGCGCTGGCCGCGGTCGACCGGCTCGGCAACGAGGCGGTCGCCATCCTGCGCGATGCCGGGCTGGAGCCGACGGCCCGCCAGGCGGCACTCGCCGAGCTCGTCCATCGCCGTTTCGCGCTCCAGCGGATCGGCCGCCTCGCGCTCGGCCGCCACTGGAAGGGCGCCGATCCGGCCGACCAGGCGGCCTATGCCGCGCTCTTCGAGCGCTATGTTCTCGCCACCTACGCGCGGCTGGTCGACTTCTACACCGACCAGCGCCTCGAGGTGGCGGACGCCACGCCGGTCAAGGGCGGGGTGATGGTCAGCTCGCAGCTCGTCGGCACCCGCACGGCGGCCATCGACTGGCGCCTGGTCGAGGACGGGCAGGACTGGGTGGTGGTCGACGTGGTGGTCGAGGGGGTCAGCATGCTGCTCACCCAGCGCAACGAGTTCGCCTCGATCATCGAGCGCAATGGCGGCTCGATCCGCCCGCTGCTGGCGCATCTCGAGCAGCGCGTCGCCCTGGCCGACCGGCCGCCCGGCTGAGCCGGGCGGCGCACGGGCTTGTCGTGGCGGCCCCGCTGTGCTCGCTTGTGCGCCAAATCGGCCAAGAGGGAGCCTCCACATGCGCCATGACGTTCACCCGGTCCTGAAGGTCCGGACCGCCCGCCTGCTCGCCGGAACGCTGCTCGCCGCGTCGCTGGTCGGCGCCGCCGGCAGTGCCGGGGCGTCGGAGCCCGAGCATTGCTGGACCGTGCGGTTCTCCGATGTCGGCTGGACCGACATCACCGCGACGACGGCCCTGGCCTCGGTGGTGATGGAGGCTCTGGGCTACACCACGGAGGCCGACATCCTCTCCGTGCCGGTCACCTATGCCAGCCTCGCCAATGGCGACATCGACGTCTTCCTCGGCAACTGGATGCCGACCATGGAGGCGGATGTCCGCCCCTATCTGGACGACGGCACCGTCGCGAGCTTCGGGCCCAATCTCGAGGGTGCCAAATACACCCTGGCCGTGCCCGCCTATCTCGCCGAGGCGGGCTTGCGCGACTTCGCCGACATCGCGACCTTCGCGGACCAGCTCGATGGCGAGATCTACGGCATCGAGCCGGGCAATGACGGCAACCGGCTGATCCAGGACATGATCGACGCCGACGCCTTCGGGCTCGGCGGGTTCGAGCTGGTCGAGAGCTCCGAGCAGGGCATGCTGGCGCAGGTGGCGCGCTTCGGCCGCAACGAGGAGCCGATCGTCTTCCTCGGCTGGGAGCCCCACCCGATGAACGCGAACTTCGATCTCGTCTATCTGAGCGGCGGCGACGACTGGTTCGGCCCCGACTTCGGCGGCGCCACCGTCTTCACCAACACCCGCG
>JAUIID010000277.1 GCA_030431615.1 Alphaproteobacteria bacterium | reverse complement strand
GCAGCAACGACAGCTTGCGCCGTGCTACCTTGTCCTTCGTGGTCATGTCGGTCTTCCGTTCGGGTTGTGGACGTCTCGACAACGCCATCAAACCCGCCCGAAAGCGGCATGGCCACACCGACCCTCGCGAGGGCCGGTGTGGCACAGGTGTCAGGTGATTACCGTCTCAGGACACCCTGATCAGGCGGACGATTGGACATGCCCAAGGTTGCCAAGGGGTCGTGTCCCGGGTGATGGTGTAGCTGACGGCGGCCATCGGCGGTTCTTCGGTAAGGTCTGGTTGCGGAGCCAACCTGAACCGGAGCACCGAACAGATAACTGACGAGATGATGGCCCTTCAGGGTCTTTTGGAGAAGACGTCTGACGCTGACGTCTTGCGCGAGATGCTGGGCTTCGCCGCTGAGCGGCTGCCTCCCGGGCCTGCTGGCCCGGGCTGCTTTGCAGTCGGCCTCGGCGGCGCTGCTGCCCGCCGAGGGAGCTCGAGGTCGGTGGCAAGACCGGTGCGGCGTGGGGCGAGAGACGTGCCGAGCGGCTGGTGCAGCGCAACGGCTATCGCGATCGGGTCTGGGAGACGCGCGCCGGGACGGTCGAGCTGCGCATTCCCAGGCTGAGGAAGGGCTCGTACTTCCCGGGTTTCCTAGAGCCGCGACGGCTGGCGGAGAAGGCGCTGACGGCGGTCATTCAAGAGGCCTATATCCAGGGTGTGTCGACGCGACCGGTCGACGAGCTGGTCAAGACGCTCGGCATGGGCGGTATCTTCAAAAGCCAGGTGTCCAGGCTCTGCCAGGAGATCGACGAGCGGGTCGGCGCGTTCCTCAACCGTCCTCTTGAAGGCGACTGGCCGTATCTCTGGGTCGACGCCACCTATGTGAAAGTGCGCCAGAACGGCCGGATCGTTTCCGTGGCGGTGATCATCGCCGTCGGTGTCAATACCGACGGCCGGCGCGAAGTGCTCGGCATGACGATCGGCGCGTCGGAGGCCGAGACCTTATGGGTCGACTTCCTCCGCCAACTCGCCCGGCGTGGCCTGCGCGGCGTCAAGCTGGTGATCTCGGACGCGCACGAGGGCATCAAGGCCGCAATCTCGAATATCTTCACCGCAACCTGGCAGCGCTGCCGCGTGCACTTCATGCGCAACGCCCTTGCGCATGCCGGGAAAGTGGCCGCCGTGCCGTCTCGGCCTTTATCGCCACCGCCTTCGCCCAGAACGATCCCCAAGCCGCCAGCCAGCAGTGGCGACGCATCGCCGACCAGCTGCGGCCCAAGCTGCCAAAGCTCGCCAAGCTCCCTCCAGGGCCTGCTGGCCCTGTCCCTTTCAGGGATCGGATGAAAGGCCTCCTAGCCTTTCATGGACGATGCCGAGTCCGACGTCCTGGCCTACATGACCTTCCCGCCGCAGCACCGCACCAAGCTGCACAGCACCAACCCGATCGAGCGCCTCAACGGCGAGATCAAGCGTCGCACCGACGTCGTCGGCATCTTCCCCAACGAGGCCGCCATCACCCGTCTGGTCGGCGCCCTCCTGCTCGAGCAGAATGACGAGTGGGCCGTCCAGCGTGCCCGATACATGACCCTTGAGAGCATCGGCCAGACCAACGATGATGAAGCCGTCAGCCTCCTCAACGTGACTGGCTGACCAACAACCGGCCGAGACCGGAGAACACGCCGGCCAAGGGTCAGCTACACCACGCCCTGGGACACGACCCTGGCCAGCGGCGTCACGTTCACCTCAACGCGCCCGAAGTCGTACGGCGACACCGCCGGGACAGCAGACGTCCACAACCCGAACATCGACGATCTGCCCGCCCCGCCAGGTAGACCTGGAGGCAGCCGCCCGGCGGCAATGACTGGGGTCGCGAACGCCAACTCGGCGCTCCGATCTGGAGCATGAATCGAAGTCTGCCGAAGAACCGCGAATCACCGCCGTGGGCTGCACCACCTCCCAAGACATAACCTTTGCATGGCCATGGAGGTCGCGGCTCTCGGGCGGCATGGCGTGGATCGTGGGCGCGGCGTGATCGGCCACGCTTCGTTTCAGGCCGCAGGCCCGTATCGACCCGGCCGGGCGCCGGAGCGGCGGATGGTGGGGATGCAACGCCGATGGCGCTGCCGCGACCCGCCCCGGGTCGCCAGATGGCGAGCGGCCCGTCTCCGGGCCGGCGGGGCGAAGATGTCGCTGGCTGAGCTCGAGCGAGGCATGGCCCCGGTGCGCGAC
Organism: Alphaproteobacteria bacterium; assembly: GCA_030431615.1. Classification (GTDB taxonomy): domain Bacteria; phylum Pseudomonadota; class Alphaproteobacteria; order Geminicoccales; family Geminicoccaceae; genus SLRI01. The sequence goes on along the minus strand of JAUIID010000277.1, from coordinate 3,250 downwards.
GCCTGATGCCTTGCGGCGGCGCCTGCCGGCCGAAGGTGCCCGCAGCCAGCTCATCACCAGCCAATTCAGGGCCGGCAGCGCGACCGGCCCGAGCCTGGAGAGCCTCGACCCCAGGCCGGCTGTGACCAGCGGTCCTCAGCCGAGCTGGACGGTGGGTTGGTGGTCGGCGCGCGTCGGTGGCGGGGCGGGGGGCGGGCTGCCGGTCTCGGCGATCGCGGCCCAACTCGCCCGCATCTCGCGCAGCCGGGCGATGACCTCGTCGCAGATCGCCGGGTCGTTGTGGACGTTGATCTGCGTCATGCGGTGCAGGAGATAGGCATAATAGCGGTCGAGCAGCAGGGCCACCTCGCCGCCGGCGGCGAAATCCAGCTGGCACTGCAGCCCGTGGACGATGGCATGCGCCTTGCCGACGAGCCGGAAGCGCTCCTCGATGCGGCCCTCGGCCATCGCCCGGCCGGCCTGCTGCAGGCGCTGCACGGCGCCGTCGTAGAGCATGACGATGGCCCGGGCGGGCGTGACCGTCTCGGCGGCGGTCTGGTACGCCGACATGGCGCGGGCACGGTGCTGCATCGAGCTCATCTCCAGGGGTGTCTTTCGCAAGTGCCGGTCGCCTGCCGGCGCTGCCCTTCATGCAAGGGTCGGTGAGGGTGCCAGACCGGTTCAGTCCGCCTACGCATCCTGGGTCATGGCGTCGATCTGGGCGCGGATCTGGGCGAGCATGGCGTTCGCCAGGGAGAGCGCAGCCTCCATCGCGGAGAACCGCTCGACCAGGAGGTCGCGGGCGCGGGTGGCGCGCTCCTCGATTCGCTCGATCTGCTTGGCATAGTTGCCGTTGAGGTCGCGCAGCGCATCGATGGCGCGGGGAATCGAGCCATCGAGCGGATCGACCGCCGGCTTGACGAAGTTGAAGACCCGGTCGGCCAGACCCTGGCTGGCCTCGACGTCGATCACCGTGCTGCCCTGGCCGGTCCAGATGAACTCGAGGCCCTCGAAGGCGGTGCCGGCCGCACCCTTGATGGTGGAGCCCGCGATCTCGGCGGCGACACCGTTGATCGTCACCGCCTCGGGCGTGCCGTCATTGTCGGCATCGGTGATCTCGAGCTGCATCGTCGTCGCGGCGAGCGCATTGCTGCGGGCGAAGATGGCGAGCTCGGAGGAGGACGAGCGGTAGCGGAACTCGAAGATGTCGCGGACGTCGTCGAGCTTCGTCAGGAGCGCATTGTCGAGCTTGGCGTCGTCGACCTTGAGCTGGTTGTTTGCGTCGAGCTCGATGCCGATGGCGCGGAACGAGGCGAGGGCGTCGGCATCGAGGCCGGCGACCGAGCCGCCGACGATGCCGCCGAGCCCGGTCATGATGCTGCGCATCGTCCGGTCGCCGAACAGGACCGCGTCCGCGGCCGGCCCCCCCGACGCGTCGACCGCCGACTGCTCGTTGACGAAGCCGCGGAGCGCGTTGAAGGCCTCGACGAAGGCCACGATGCGGTCCTTGATATCGCCGAGGCTCGGCTCGACGGAAACGGATACGGTGGTGCCGGGCTCCGCCTTGAAGAGGTTGATCGTCACGCCGCCCAGAAGATCGTCGGCCTGGTTCGAGGTGCGGGTGACCGAAACGCCGTCGATCTCGAAGATCGCCGGCTGGGCGGTCTGCAGCGTCGTCGTCGCGAACCCGCTGGCGAGCCCGCTCGAATCGTTGAGCGTGATCGCCTTGCCGGTCTCCTCGGCGGCGAGGACCAGGCGGTAGTCGTTGTCGGCGATCTTCAGGACACTGGCGCCGACACCGGTCGTCGAGCGCACGGCATTGATCCGGTCGCGCAGGTCGTAGAGGCTGAGATCGCCGTCGAGATCGATCACCGAAGTGGGTCCGCCGGCGAGGCCGAGCTCGATCGTGCCGCTGAACGGCGCGCCGGCATTCCAGGAATCGGCGAGGCTGGCATTGGCGGCCGCGGCACTCGGGGTGGCGAGCTTCTCGGCCGTGGCGAGCTGCATGACGCGCAGGTCGAAGCTGCCGGCCTGGGCCGTGTTGGCGAGGGCGACGCCGACGATCTCGCCCGGTGCCGTCGTGCTGCTCGAGCTGAAGAACGCCTGCTTGGTCTCGAAGGCGTTGTCGCGGGCGCCGAGGAAGCCGGGCGGGTTGCGCAGGCCGTTGGCGGCGGTGCGCAGGCTCTCGAGCAGGCCCTGCATGCTCTCGTAGGCGGCGATCTTCGCCTCGTTGGTGGTGGTCTTGTTCTCGAGGCGGACGGCCGGCAGCCGCTTTGCCTGGTAGGTGGCCTGCAGCACGGTTTCCGTGTCGAGCTTCGAGCTCGTGCCGGAGAGCCGAGGCGCGCCGTTCGTGGTCGAAAGACTGCCGAAGCTGATCGAGGAGGCCATGATCCGTCTCCCGCCGCTCAGGCCTCGAGGCGCAGGAGCGGCTTGCCGAGCGGCTGTCGGCCGCTCGCGAAGAAGCGCAACAGCGAGTCGGAAGGTGTTTGGGCCAGGAGCTCGCCGCTCTCGCCATCGGCGATGCGGTGCACGAAGCGACCGCTGGCCTTGTCGTAGAAGCTTTCCACCGCGACCTCCCGGCCGGGAAAGAGATCCCGCGCCGCCTGCTGGACGATCCGCTCGAGCGACATGCCGGCGGTTTCGGCCGGCACCCTGGCGGTAACCGCCGCCGGCACCTGGCCGAACCTGCCAGAAGCCGTCGGCGTACCGATCGCCTGGAGCATAGGGGGCAATGGGTTGAGCATCGGTTAAGCCCGCTTCACGAAACGTCGTCCGGGGCCGGGCCGGATGGCGCCGGCCCCGGGTCCGTTCGGCCTAGTTGAGCAGCCGCAGCAGCTGCTGGGGCATCTGGTTGGCCTGGGCGAGCATCGCCACCGAGGCCTGCACCAGGACCTGCTTGGAGGAGAAGTTGCTCATCTCCGCCGCCATGTCGACGTCGAGCAGGGTCGAGCGTGCCGAGTCGAGGTTCTCGATCGTCGTCGCGACGTTCGCCGCGGCAAACTCGAAGCGCGAGATGAGCGCACCCACATCGGCGCGGGCCTCGCTGATTTGCGACAGGGCACCGTCGATGATGTCGACGGCCCCGGCCGCATTCGCCGCCGTGCCGATGCTGGCGGGACTGCCGCTGCCGTCGTCGCTCAGCGTGTTGGTCCCGTCGCCCAGCGCCGTCGTGCGGATGTCGGCGATGGTGACGTCGATGGTGTCGGAGGAGCTGACGCCGACCTGGAAGCTCATGGCACCGGAGGTCACCGTCGCCGTGTTGTTGGCGGCG
>JAUIID010000035.1 GCA_030431615.1 Alphaproteobacteria bacterium | reverse complement strand
AGGTGTAGCCGGCGGCGATCCCGACCTTGCAGCGCTGCAGCACCTCCCGCGCGAAGGCGAGGCTGTCGGTCAGCCCCTCGATCCGCGGAAAGGCGTAGAAGGCGCCCTCCGGCTCGGGCAGCGTCACCTTCGGGTGGCTGCCGATCAGCTCCATCACCAGGTCGCGATTGATGGTCGTCCGCGCGACGAACGAGCGGACGAAGTCCTCGCCCTGCTCCAGCGCCGCGAGGCCGCCCGCCTGGGCGAAGACCGTGGCTCCCGTGTTGTTGCACTCGGCCAGCACCGCCATCGGTTCCACCAGGTGCTGGGGTGCGACCATCCAGCCGAGCCGCCAGCCGGTCATGGCCCAGGCCTTGGAGAAGCCGTTGAGCACGAAGACCGGCTCCTCTGGGCCGGCGAGCTCGAGGAAGGAGGGGGCCGGGTCGCGGCCCTTGAAGACGTTGCGGTGGTAGACCTCGTCGGCGATCAGGCCGAGGCCGTTCTGCCGGCAGAGATCGAGCAGGGCCCGGCCCTCCTCGGCGGACATGATCCAGCCGGTGGGATTCGACGGCGTGTTGACGTAGACCGCCTTCGTCCGCGGCGTGACCGCCCGCGCCACCTCGTCGAGGTCGAGCTCCCAGCGCCGTTCCCCGGCCCGCAGCCGGACATCGACCGACCGCGCCCCCATCAGCCGTGCGGCAACGCGGATGTTCGGCCAGTAGGGGCCGAGCAGGATGATCTCGTCGTCCCGGTCGAGCAGGCACTCCGTGGCGATCACCACCGAAAGCATGGTCGAGCCCGCGACCGTGATCCGGTCAGGGTGCAGATCGATGCCATAGAGCCGGTCGAGGTAGGTCTTGAGCCCGGCGCGCAGCGTCGGCGTGCCCCGCGAGTAGGAGTAGAACGTCTGGCCGGAATCGAGCGCCGCCTTCGCCGCGTCGCGGATGAAGGCGGGCGTGACGATGTCGCTCTCGCCGAACCAGAGCGGGATCACCTCCGGATCGCCCAGCGCCCCCAGCGCCACCTTGCTGATGCCGGAAAGCTCGAGGTCCTCGATCTCTTTGCGTATGGCGCCCATCAACCCCTCGATCACCGCATGACCGCGGGTCTCTTAGCGCCGTCAGGCAACCGCCGCCAGCCTCGGCACAAGGTTGGCAGGTAGACCCTTGGTCAGGAGCGTGCAGTCGAGCGGCCAGTCGAAGACGAAGGTCGTGCCGCGGGTCGTGCCGTCGCTCTCGACGCGCATCGTGCCGCCGAGGCGCTGCACGATCCGGCGCACCAGCGCCAGGCCGATGCCGCTGCCGCCGCTGCTCCGCCCGTCGCGCACCCGGAAGATGTCGAAGATTCGATCGTGCTCGGCCGGCGGAATGCCCGGACCGTCGTCGGTGACGCGGAAGATGGCGCGGCGCTCGGCCCGACAGACGTCGACCTTCAGATGCACGGCACCACGGTCGTGATGCTTGATGGCATTGTCCAAGAGGTTGCGCACCACCAGTGCCAAAGGGGCTTCCGGCGTGATCAGGGTGGCGACCGGAGCGTCGATCTCGAGCGTCACGGGCTTGGCGGGCGAGAGGAGCACAAGCTGTGCCTCGATCAGCTCGCGCACCGCGCACGGATTGGCCTTGCCGGCGACCTGGCTGGCGCGGGCATAGCGCAGCAGGTCCAGCAGCATCGCATCCATCCGGCCGGCGGAGTCCCGCAAGCGTTCGAGGTGATCCAGCGCCGCCTGCGGCAGGGGACCGGCATCCGCCTCGACCCAGCCGGCGATGTTGACGATCGCCCGCAGTGGCGCCCGGAGATCGTGGCTCACCGCCGCCGCGAAATGATCGAGCTCGGAGTTCGAGCGTTCCAGCTCGGCGGTGTGCGTCGCGATCGCGGTCGCCATGGCGTCCATCTCGGCGGCGAGCTCGCTCAGCTCGTCCTTGCCGGCGAGCTGCAGGTCGAGCGGCCGGCGGCGCCGCGCCAGCGCCCGGGCATTTTCCTCCAGCAGGCGGATCGGCCGCACGACCAGTCGATCCAGCCCGACGAAGAGCGAGACCGTCATCAGGAACCCGGTAAGCAGCAGGGTCGACGTCACCGCCAGATTGACCCGGCGAATGGCGAGATTTCGGGCGTCGGCAGGATAGCCGCCCACCAGCGTCCAGTCCCAGGGCGCAAAGTGGCGCGCTGCCAGCAGATAGGAGGTCCCGCCGATCGCCTGCACGAAGGCTTCAGCGGAAGATTCGGGCAGCGGCGTTGTCTTGTCCAGCACGAGCCCGGCCGGCAGCAGGACATCACCCTTGCCGTCCAGCACGAAGAGCTCCGTGCCCGACCGCTCGGCGAGCCCGGCCAGCTCCGCGAGCGCCGCCGTCTCGTAGCGTTCCCGATAGGCCGGCACGTTCTCCAGGGCATAGGTCTCGAGCACCCGGTGGCGTTCCTCCACGATCCTGAGTGCCGCATTGTCGAGCAGATGCGTCAGCAGCGCCTCGTGCTGACCGGCCCATTGCCGGCCCTGCTCATAGCTGCTGACCAGCCATTGCAGGGTCAGGCCGGCCAGCACCACCGGCAGCATGACGACGAGAAGCTTGGTTCGCAGGCGCATGATATCACCGGTAAAGCCGACCGCGTGTGAGCTCGAGAAGCTCGGGCGACGGCACGATGCCGAGCAGGTCGGCGGTCTTGAGATTGAGTGCCAGATCGACCTGGCTCGGCGCCTGAAGCGGCAGGTCGCCCGGCTCCCGGCCGTCGAGCAGGCGCTTCGCCAGGACCGCCACGTCGCGGGCCATGCTCTCCGGCTCGGGCACGAGCGACATCAGTGCCCCGGCCGCCACCGCATCCAGGCCCGGGGCGTAGAGCACCTGCCCCTCCGTCCCTTCATTGATGGCGCGAACCAGCGCCGGCACGTCGGCCGGTGGCTCGATCGTCAGCCAGAAGCCGGCGAAGCGCCCGCCCTGCGATGCTTCGGCGATCGCCGCGCGCACCGCCTCGACGGCCGTGCCGGTCGTGGCATCGGGCGGCAGCGCCACGCGGATCGGCACCAGTTCCAGTGAGCCATCGGCACGCGCCAGCAGTCGTGCTGCATCGTCCGTGGCGTGCCGCTCGGCCAGGTGGACGACACCGACGCGCAAGGGCGCCGCCTCCCGCCTGGCGAGGAGCTGCCGCAGCATGGCCAGCGCCACGGCGCGCGACAACCGCCCGACGATCCCTGTGGCCCGGCCACGAGCGGGGCTGCCGTCGGTCGACACCAGCCGGGCCGCCGTGGTCGGCGGCACGAACGCGAAGAGATGTGGCGTGGCTGTCCCGGCCAGTGCCCGGGCGGTGCTCGCGGCTGCGCCACGGCCGAGACTGATGACGAGGTCGGACGCTGCGAGCTGCCGCGAAGCGAGCTCGGGGCCCAGGGCGCCCCGCAGCGTCGACACCCGTACCCGCTGCCCTTCCCGGGCGAGCAGGCTGGCGAGCTCCGCTTCGAGCGCCGGAACGACGCGCTCGGCGATGATTGCCGGAAGACTGTCGACCAGCACGACGCGACGTGTCGCAGGTGCCGGTTGCTGGGCCAGGGCGACCAGCGACAGGGCCAGGGGCAAGGCAAGGAACAGGAGGGCGATACGCACGATGGACCCGCTGGCCAGTCAATGTTTTAGGAATATTACCCTATTTCTTCCTTTCCTTCAACATCGTCGATCGACACCAGCGGCGCCGGCTCGAGCTCCGGCCCCTGGCCGCCATAGGCGATCCGCATTGCGTCCTCGATCCGGCCGTCACCGGTCAGCCGCAACACGCCGAGGCCGCGCCCCTTCCCGGCACCGCAGTCGAGATGGACGACCTTGCCCCCGAGCTTGTTCGCCCGCACCAGGACCTCCCGGTCGCTGATCGGATGATGACCGATGACGACCGTCGTGCCGGCCCGCACCTTCTCGGCCCAGCGATAGGTTCGGACCGGCTTGCTGCCGCCCCCGCCTGACGCCGTCTCGCCGTAGAGCGCCAGCGCCTTGAGCTTGGGGTGGAAGGTTCCGCTCGCCAGCATGGCGCGGGCGAAGGCGCCATGCACCATGACCGAGTCGCCGAGCGTCACGGCGAAGGGTGCTGCCCTGTAGGCGCTGCTGAAGCCGCGCTTGAGCGCCTTCGCGTCCGGCGCGGCGTCGAGCTGTTCAAGGGTGACGGCGAGATCGCTGTCGACGCTCGTGGGATTGCCCTTCAGCGTGCGATGGAGCTTGTCGTCGTGATTGCCGCGGATGAAGCTGCCGGCCTTGCGTTCCAGGAGGTCCAGCATGAGCCTGACACAGCCGGCATTGTCGGGCCCGCGATCCACCAGGTCGCCGAGCGACAGGGCGTAGCGTCGCTCCGCCACCGCCAGGTCGACCGCCGCCTGGAACAACCGGAACTGGCCATGCACATCGCCAATGACCAGCACGCCTTCGGCCCAGGACGGCAGGGCCAGGGCCAGCCGATCAACCACGTTTCTCGATCACGAGGACCAGATGATCGTCCCGCTCGACGCTCTCGACGAGGCGATGCCCGGCGACCTCGCAGAGCTGGTCGAAGTCGGCCGGCGCCCGCGGATCCGTCGCCAGCACCCGGAGTCGCTCGCCGGCGGCGAGCGACCGAAGCGCCTTCTGTGCCTTGAGCACCGGCAGCGGACAGTTCAATCCGCGCGTATCCAGCTCCACCATTCCGTGCTTTGTCCGGCCCTGGCGCCGACCCTGGTCTCCCTGTGAGCCCCGTGTGGCCGAACCACCATCCGCATGGTAAGCGGGGTGCGGCGGGACGAGCCGTCAGAGCAGGTGTGCAGCCCAATTACCATGCGCGTCATAAGTGTTGTCGGTTGGAAGAACAATGGCAAGACGACCTTGGTCGTCCGCCTGATCGAGCATCTGACCGAGCGCGGGCTGCGGGTTTCCACGGTCAAGCACGCCCATCACAGCGTCGACCTGGACCAGCCGGGCAAGGATACGTGGCGGCACCGGCAGGCCGGCGCCGGCGAGGTGATCCTCGCCACCGGTCGTCGCTGGATTCTGATGCACGAGCTGCGGGACGAGCCGGAGCCGCCGCTCATGCCGCTGCTCGCCAAGCTGGCGCCCGCCGACCTCGTCATCGTGGAGGGTTTCAAGGGCACGTCCTTGCCGAAGATCGAGGTCCACAGGGGCGAGCGCGGCACCGGCCTCATCGCCCGCGACGACCCGGATGTCGTGGCGGTCGCCACCGACGTCCCGATCGGCGACCTGCCGGTCCCGGTCGTGCATCTCGACGACATCCCGGCCATCGCCCGTCTGGCGCTCGACCACGCCCGGGAGATCGAGACCTGACCGAGGCCCCGCCCTTCGACTGCTTCGATCCGGGTCGCGGCCATATCGGCCTCGGAACGGCGCTGGAGCGGCTGCGCCAGCGGATCGAACCGATCGTCGGCTGCGAGACCGTGCCTCTCAAGGCGGCGGCCGGCCGCGTGCTCGCCGCCCCGCTGGTCAGCCCGCGTGCCGTGCCGGCCTTCGACAACGCGGCGGTCGACGGCTTCGCCTTCGCCGCAGCCAGCCAGTCGGCGACGGGGCCAACCCGGCTCGCCCTCGTTCCCGATCGCGCGGCGGCCGGCCACCCGGCCAGGGCCGCCGTGCCGCCCGGCTATGCCATGCGAGTGCTGACCGGTGCGATGATGCCTGAAGGGACCGACACGGTCGCCATGCAGGAAGAGGTGGTCGAGGACGGGACCGGCCTCACCCTCGCCCGGCCGATGCGCCCCTCCAGCAACCGCCGCCGCGCCGGCGAGGACATCGCGGCCGGCGCAGCGCTCTTCGCCCCGGGCCTCGTGCTGCGGCCTCACCACGTGGCCGTCGCCGCGGAGATTGGCCTGGCGCACCTGCCGGTCTTCGAGCGGCTTAGGCTGGCGCTGCTCTCCAGCGGCGACGAGCTGCGCGAGCCGGGCGACAGCCTGCCGCCGGGCGCACTCTTCGATGCCAACCGCTATCTCCTTCAAAGCCTGCTCCGGAACCTGCCGGTCGAGGTCGACGACCTCGGCATCCTCAGGGACGAAGCGGATGCTGTGGCGGCAACGATGGTGGCCGCCGCCGGCACGCACCACGTCATTCTCACGTCCGGCGGCGCTTCGCGGGGCGACGAGGACCATGTCGTCCGCACGGTCGAGCGGCATGGCCGCCTGCATTTCTGGCAGATCGCGATGAAGCCGGGCCGCCCGCTCGCCTTCGGCCATCTCGGCGAGGCGCTGACCATCGGCCTGCCTGGCAATCCCGTTGCCGCCGCGGTCTGCTTCATGCGCCTGGCGCGGCCCGTCCTCGCCCGCCTCGCCGGCGCCGACTGGCTCGAGCCCCGGGCCTTCATTGTGCCTGCGGCCTTCGCGATGACCAAGAAGCCCGGCCGATCGGAGCTGCTGCGCGCCCGCCTGGTGCCCGCCGAAGGCGGCACCGGCCAGGCCGCCGAGGTCATCCGCCGTCAGGGCTCCGGCATCCTGACCTCGCTGACCGATGCCGACGGTCTGGTCGAGGTGGCCGACAGCACGACGACCATCGCCCCTGGCGATCCAGTAAAGTTCTTCAGCTTCAACGAATTGGGTGCAGTTTGAGCGACAGCCGGACCAATGGGGACAGTTTCGACATCATCGTGGTCGGGGCCGGCATCGCCGGCGCCGGGATCGCCTGGGAGCTGGCAGCCACGGCCCGGGTGGCGCTGGTCGAGCGGGAGGACCAGCCGGGCTACCACACCACCGGTCGCTCGGCCGCCGTCTATCTCAAGGGGTACGGCACCGAGGTCATTCGCGACCTGACCGTGCTGAGCGAGGCCTTCCTTGCCAGGCCCCCGGCCGACTTCAGCGAGGTGCCCCTCATCCACCCGCGCGGGGCGCTGACGCTCGTCCGCCCCGATCAGATGGAAAAGCTCGATCGCTACCTCGCGCGCCAGCGTCGTCATGTCCCTCACGTCGAGCAACTGGACCCCAAGGCCATTCTCGACATGGTCCCGGCCCTAGATCCGGCTTACGCGACCGCCGCCGTCTATGACGGCGAGGCCCGGGATCTCGACGTCGACGCGATCTTCCAGGGCTTCCTGCGCGGCTTTCGCCAGCGCGGCGGCAAGCTGATCACCACGGCCGAGGTTGAGGCGCTGGAGCATGGCGATGGCCGCTGGCACGTCAGCACGGCGCAGGGCACCCTGCATGCACCCGTCGTCGTCAATGCCTCGGGAGCCTGGGCCGACCAGCTCGCGGCGCTCGCCGGCCTGGCGCCGCTCGGCATGGTGCCGAAGCGCCGCACCGCCCTCATCGTCCGCCCGCCGGACGGGCTGGAGGTGAGCGGCTGGCCATGCGTCGACGACATCGACGAGCAGTTCTACTTCCGCCCGGAGGCCGGCAAGCTGCTCTGCTCGCCGGCGGACACGACGCCGTCCGAGCCCTGCGACGCGCAGCCCGAGGAGCTCGACATCGCCATTGCCATCGATCGCATCGAGAAGGCGCTGCCGCTCGGCATCCGTCGCGTCGAGCGGAGCTGGGCGGGGCTCCGCACCTTCGTCGCGGACGGCTCGCCGGTCGTCGGCTTCGACCCGCGCGCCGAAGGCTTCTTCTGGCTCGCCGGCCAGGGTGGCTACGGCATCCAGACCTCGCCGGCCCTGTCGCACCTCGCCGCCCAGCTCGCCGCGCGGCTGGAGCTTGGCGAGAAGGAACAGGAGATCGCCGCCGCCCTCCGACCCGACCGGTTCCTCGGCTAGCCCTTCGTCGGCTCGTCCGGATCCAGAAAGCGGTGCAGATGGACCACGAAGTAGCGCGTGTGCGCATCGTCGACCGTGGCCTGCGCCTTGGCCCGCCACGCCCGCTCGGCGGCCGCATAGTCCGGATAGATACCGACGATATCGAGCTTCTCGGTATCGACGAACTCGGTGCCCTGCGGGTCCTTGAGCTCGCCGCCGAAGACGAGGTGCAGCAACTGCCTGGTCATGCGCTTCCCCTTGTGCGACCGGGATCGTCGGCCATTCGCAGTGGATCGACTCCGGGCGAACCTATGCCACCCGGTGGACACCCGATGCAATGACCGCGCCACTGCCGCTGACGCTTCTGCTCTGCGCCGTGCAGATGCTCGCCATGACCGGCTCCCTGACGTTCCAGGCCCTGATCCCGGTCTTCATCCGGGAATGGACGCTGACCAACACCGAGGCAGCCTGGATCGGCGGCGCCTCATATGTAGGCTACGCGGTCGCCGCACCGATCCTGGTCGCCGCCACCGACCGCGTCGACGCTCGCAGCATCGTGCTCTGCGCCTGCCTCGTCGGCTGCGTCGGCGGGTTCGGCTTCGCGCTCTTCGCCGAAGGCTTCTGGTCGGCCGCCGGCTGGCGCGTGCTCACCGGCGTGGCCATCGCCGGCAGCTACATGCCGGGCCTGAAGGCGCTCACCGACCGGCTGCCCGAAGGCCGGCCGGGCGGCCGCTACCCCGCCCTCTACGCCGCCACCTTCTCGCTCGCCTCCGCTGCCTCGCTCTTCCTCGCCGGCCTGCTCACCGGCATCTACGGCTGGCACGCGGCCTTCGCCCTGACCGGCTTCACGGCCATCACCGGGGCCGCCCTCGTCGCCTTCCTGCCGAAGCGTCCGCCGCGGGCCGCCGCCGGCAGTGGCCACACCCTGACCCGGGTCGGCGCGGTCCTCCGGGACCCGAGGCCGATGCGGTTCATTCTGGCCTATGCCGGCCACTCCTGGGAGATGTTCGCCTTCCGCACCTGGATCGTGGCCTTCCTGACCTTCGTGGCGGCGGGCTCCGGCGATGGCAATCTCGTGCTGGTCGGCACGGTGGCCACCGTCCTCATCGTCGTCGGCCTGCCGGCGGGGCTGGTCGGCAACGAGCTCGCCGAACGGACCGGCCGGCGGCGCGCGGTCGCGATCCTGATGTTCGCTTCCGCCGCCATGGCGGCACTGATGGCGCTCACCACCGGCCAGGGCTTCGTCCTCGTCGCCAGCCTCGCTTTGGTCTACGGCGCCCTCGTCATGGCCGACAATTCGGCGATCCTCGTCGGCAACATCCAGAGCACACCCCCCGAGCGACGCGGCGCCGCCATTGCCGTGCAGACCTTCCTCGCCGCCACCATGGCGCTCCTGAGCCCCCTCGCCATCGGTGGCGTGCTCGACGCGTTCGGCGCCGGATCCCTGGCCTGGGGCCTCGCCTTCTGCGTCATGGGCCTGGGCGCCGCCGTGGGAGCCCTCGCCGTGCTCTGGCCGGGCGAGCGGGAACGAGCCTAGCCGTCGGGCCGCGGCCAGGGTGCCGGGGTCACGCCTGCCTCGAGGCAGGCGCCGATCGCCAGCAGCGCCTGCTCCAGTACCGCCTCTTCCGGTCGTGTCAGGTCGAGCACTAGCCGCCCGGCCGATGCTCGGCGATCGTCAAGCAGCACCGCGGGCTCGCCGCATCTGAGCGCAAAGGCCAGATCCCCGGCCGTGAAGCCGGCAAGCGCGGCATCGACCACCAGCGCGAGGCCACCATCGCCCGGCTCGACGGCGATCCCGGCGATGCCCGACAGCCGGGCCGCCACGCGATCGCGCCGGTCCTCGACCAGCGCCGCCCGGTCCACCGTCATGGCCTCCGCAAGGTCGGCGAGCAGGCCCGGCGTCGGCTGTACCAGCCGGCCGATGCCGAGCTGGTGCAGGCGCACCGCCCGCACCAGCGCCGCCCGCCCGGCGACGATCCCGGCCCCGGGTCCGCCGAGCGCCGTCGACGCATCGAGCACCACGAGATCGGCCCCGGCATCGAGGAGACCCGTCCAGTCCGCCCGCTCCGGCGCCACGACGACCACCGGCACGTTCCGCTCGTGCGCGGCATAGAGAAAGCTCGGCAGCTCGAGCAGCGCGCCCCGGTCCGCACCGGCGCCGACCACGAAGAGGGCGCCCGCCGCACCCTCGTCCAGCGCCTCCTCGAGCTGGTAGGACGCCGTCCTGTCCACCGCACCGATCTCGACCGGCTCCGCCCCGGCGACGGCGAGGACCCGGGTGAGCCGGCATCCGGGATCGATGCAATGCGCCTTCTGCAGGATGATCCGCCCGCCACCCTCGGGCAGGCGATCGACGGCCCCCGCCCGCTCCCCGGTCAGGCACGCCGCCACGGCCACCAGGATGCCGCCGGCAAAGCCGTGCACCACGGTCGCCGCCTCCGCCCCGAGGCGATCGGCGAGCATGGCATCCAGGGGTTCCAGCTCGGCCGGCACCGCGAGCCCCCGCGTCACCCCCGGCGCCAGATCGATCACCGCCATCGCCATCGGACCTTCGTTGCCAGAACCGGACCCGCAGTCTAAGCCCCGCGCTTCATCTAACAAGCTGGCCCGGGGTCACCATCGACCATGTTGCTGCACAGCCTCCGAGCGCTCTCGGCGACGGCTACCACGCGCGCCATCGCGCTCGTCTTCATCGCCAACGGCTTCGTGCTCGCCAACTGGTTCACCAGGATTCCGGCAACCAAGGAGGCGCTCGGGCTCGGCGACGGCGCCCTCGGCCTCGCCTTGATGGGCATGCCGCTCGGCTCGGCGCTCATCCTGCCGTTCAGCGGCCGGCTGGTCGGCCGCCTCGGCGCCGGCACGCTCGCCGCTATCACCGGCATCGCGACGGCCACCGCCGCGGCCCTGCCGGCCTTCGCGGTCGACATCTGGAGCCTGGCCCTCGCCATGTTCCTGCTCGGCTTCGCCAACGGTGCGATGGACGTGGCGATGAACGCCAAGGGTGCCGCGATCGAGCGCGCGCTCGGCTTCAACATCATGTCCGCCCTGCACGGCATGTACGGTGTCGGCGTTCTCCTCGGCAGCACCGCCGGCAGCCTCTTCGCCGGGTTCGCCGCACCCGTCGCCATGCACCTGCCGCTGACCAGCGCACTCGCCATCGCGGCATTGCTCGCTATCCGCACGACGCTCGCCGACCGGCCCGCCGAGGCCACGGGGCCGGGCGAGAAGATGTTCGCCTTCCCGCACGGCCCGCTCTGGCCGCTCGCCTGCATCGCCGTCGCCGCCTTCCTCGCCGAGGGTGCCGCTGCCGACTGGAGCGCCGTCTATGTCCGGACCGTCCTCGATGCGCCGCCCGGCATCGCTGCCCTGGCGCTCGCCGGCTTCTCGCTCGGCCTGACCCTCACCCGCTTCGTCGCCGACCATCTGGGCGAGCGATTTGGCGAGTTGACGCTCTTGCGCGGCGGTTCCGCCGTCGCCGGCATCGGCATGACCGTGGGCCTGCTGCAGTCGGGCACCGCCATCGCCATCCTTGGCTTCGTGGCACTCGGCGCCGGCCTCGCCGCGGTCGTGCCCATCGCGTTCCGCCGCGCCTCGAACACGGCTGGCATCCCCCCCGGCACCGGCGTCGCCGCCGTCGCCACGATCGGCTACACGGGCTTCCTCGCCGGCCCGCCGCTCATCGGCCTCCTGGCGGAAGCCATCGGCCTGCGGGCGGCCCTCTTCATCATCCCGGTCCTGGCGCTCGGCATCGCCACGCTGGGCGTTGCCGCGATCAGGCGGAGCTAACCGCCTTCGCCCACCGTCGCGGCTGCGATCGCCGACTGGATTGCCTCGAGCTCGTCGGCCAGGAGCTTCAGCTCCTCGCCGCCGTCCGCATAGGGCGCAAAGACGAAGCTCGCCGTCTTGTAGGACAGGGTCGCCGTGCCGTCCGCGTCCTCGGTAAGGTAAAAGCGCAAAGGCGCCTCGTAGCCGGCAGCGACGCTCGCCTCCAGCATGCGTACGGCGAACTGCGGCGCAAAGGCATGCACCACCATGTTGCCGGGAATCTCGAGGCCGAGATTCGTCGCACCGGCCGAGGCACTCGCTGCGGAGAGCTTGTTCAGGGGGCTTTCCCCGATCGCGGCATCCAGCCGTTCGACCAGGGTCGGGTAGTCGTATGCGCTCCGATGCACCGCCCACCCGTCGATCGCATCGGGCAACGGGTCGGCCACGGCTGAAGCGGCCGGGACGAGCAAAGCGGCCAGCAGGATTGCGAGACGCATATCGATGACTCCTGATTTTCTCGATCTGCCGTCAATGCCGGAGCCCGCCCGCGCCGGCCAATGACGTCGGTTCACAGGCCGGTGACGGCCTCGCCTCAGGCTTTCGCGTCGGCCAGGATCATCTCGGCCGCCTTCTCGCCGATCATGATGGTCGGGCCATTGGTGTTGCCGGAAATCACCGTCGGCATGATCGAGGCATCGGCGACCCTGAGCCCCGCCACGCCATGCACCCGCAGGCGCGCATCGACCACCGCCATTCCGTCCTCGGCCGGACCCATCTTGCAGGTGCCGGAGGGATGGAAGATCGTGCCGCCGGTCGTTCGCACGAAGCCCAGCAGCGCCGCATCGTCCGCGCAGGCCGGACCGGGAACGACCTCCTCGGCGAGATAGGGCCGCATCGCCGCCTGCCCCATCACCCGGCGGATCAGCTTCATGCCGTCCACCATGGTCTGCCGGTCGGTCTCGGTCGCGAGATAGTTGGCGTGGATCACCGGCGGTTGGGTCGGATCGGCCGAACGCAGGGTCAGCTCGCCCCGGCTCTCGGGCCGGAGCTGGCAGACCGACACCGTGTAGCCCGAGAAGGGATGCAGCGGCTCGCCCGGCTTGTCGGCGCTGAACGGGATGACGTGGAACTGCACGTCAGGGGTCGCGAGCTCCTCCCGCGTCTTCCAAAACAGCGCCACGCAGCCCGCCCCCATGGTCAGCGGCCCCGTCTTGAAGAGGCCCCATTGCAGCCCGGCGAGGCCGCGCCGCCAGAGGCTGTTGCCGACATCGTTCAGGGTCGCCGGGAAAGGTGCGCGGTAGACCGCGCGCGCCTGGAAATGGTCCTGCAGGTTCTGGCCGACACCGGGCAGCTCGTGCTGCCGGGCGATGCCGTGCGCCGCCAGCGTCTCACCCGGCCCGATGCCGGAGAGCATCAGGAGCTGCGGCGACTGGATGGCGCCGGCGGCAAGCACGATCTCGCCTTTGGCCTCGGCGGTCCGCTGAGCGCCATCCTGGAGGTAGTCCACCCCCACCGCCCGGCCGTCCTGCATCCGGATGCCGGTGGCCAGTGCGCCCGTCGCGATCTTCAGGTTCGAGCGGCCCCTGATCCCCTTCAGATAGGCCACGGCGGCACTGCACCTCTTGCCGCCGCGGATCGTCAGCTGGAAGTAGCCGACGCCGTCCTGCTGCGCGCCGTTGTAGTCGGCATTGCGCGGAATGCCGGCCGCCTCGGCCGCCTCGATGAAGGCATCCATGAGCGGCGAACGGTAGATCGGGCCCGAAACCCCGAGCGGCCCGCCCTTGCCCCGCAGCGCCGGATCGCCGAGCTCGCTGTCCTCGAGCTTCTTGAAGGCCGGCAGCACGTCGTCCCAGGCCCAGCCCGGATTGCCGAGCTGCCGCCAGTGATCGTAGTCCTCGGCCTGGCCCCGGACATAGGCGAGGCCATTGATCGAGGACGAGCCGCCGAGCACCCGGCCGCGCGGCCAGTTGATGCTGCGGCCATCGAGCTCGGGCTCCGGCTCGGTGACGAAATTGCCGGCGACGGCCGGGTTGAAGATCGTCCGGTAGTAGCCGATCGGCACGTGGATCCAGGGGTTCTTGTCCTCCGGCCCCGCTTCCAGCAGCAGCACGCTGGTGCCCGGATCGGCGCTCAGCCGGTTGGCGAGGACGCAGCCGGCAGAGCCCGCACCCACGATCACATAGTCGAAGCTCTCGCTCACGTCCCCGTCGCCTCCAGCACGATATTCCATTCAAGCCCCGCCTCGAGCAGCCAGTCGAGCAGGCTCAGGGCGAACGAGCGATTGCCATAAAGATCAAATGCCTCGTCCGCCACCGCATGGACCAGCACGGCCATTCCGGCAATGCCGGTTTGCGCCACGGCACCCCGCCCGAAGGCGACGGGGTGCAGGTCGATGTCGATACCCTTCTGCAGGACCGACCGGCTCGCCGGGCCCTCGAGGCGCAGCACCACCCGCCCGTGGCTCTGGTCGATCACGAGCGCGATGCCCTCGAGCCGCCGACGCAGCTCGACCGCGAAGCCGCCCCGCCGGCCGGCCGTGTCGTGGCGGATGAAGAGCCAGTCGCGGGGCCGGAGCGCCGCGACCGTCCCGTCACCGATCGCCATGGAGGTATTGGGCCGCTCGGGCAGCTTCTGGCCCAGGATGCGGGCAAGTTCCCGCTCCTGCCCGTGGCGTGCGATCACCTGCGTGAGGCAGAGGCCACGCCGCTCGGCCATCCGGCACCGGGAGCCCTCGGCAGTCGTTGCCGAACGAAGGATGACGGCCCGCTCCCGCAGTTCAACCACGCAGCCGCTCCCCATCCGGATCCATGAAGCAGGGCTGGCGCACTTCGACGGTCACCCGTTCGCGATAGAGCGGAAAGACCGCATCCACCCGCTGGCCTACGCGTTCTCGGCCATGCGCCAGAAAGCCCAGCGCGATCTGCTGCCCGATGCCCGGGCTCGACGCGATCGAGGTGACGCGGCCCTGGTCGTTCGCCTGCACCGCTTCGGCCCCCTCGGGCACCAGCAATGCTCCGGCCCGCAGCCGCTCACCAGGATCGACCGACACGAGCCCGACCAGCACCGGCCGCGCCGGATCGGTCAGGCCCGGCCGGTCGCGGAGCGCCGAGCCGACATGCGGCTTCTTGCGGCTCTGCATCCGCCCGAGCCCGAGATCGCGGGGTGTCGTCCTGCCATCCAGCTCGGCACCCGCCACGTGCCCCTTCTCGATCCGCATGGTGCCCATGGCCTCGAGCCCGTAGAGGGTGATGCCGTCCACCGCACCGGCCTCGAGGAGGCAATCCAGCAGCGCCTCGGCATGGCCCGCCGGCACGTAGACCTCGAAGGCCCGCTCGCCCGAGAAGCTGATCCGGGCGATGCGGCAGGTCACGTTCCCGATCCGTCCCTCGGCCACCGCCATGAAGGGGAATGCCGCATCGTCGAGCGCTGGTTCGTCCACGACCCGCTGCAGCACCGCGCGCGACTGCGGCCCCGCCACCGCCAGCCCCGCCCACTGCTCGCTCACCGAGGCGAACTGCACATCGAGCTCCGGCCAGAAATGCTGGTGATATAGCTCCATGTGACTCAGCACGGCAGCGGCATTGGCGGTCGTCGTCGTCACCATGAAATGCCCCTCGCCGAAGCACCAGACCGTGCCGTCGTCGAGCACCATGCCGTCCTCGCGCAGCATCAGCCCGTAGCGCGCCCGGCCCGGCCGCAGCGTCGCCATCCCGTTGCAGTAGAGCCGCTCGAGGAAGCCGCGCGCATCCGCCCCCCCGAGCTCGATCTTGCCGAGCGGGCTTACATCGACCACCCCGACACCGGCGCGCACCCCCTGGACCTCGCGGCGCGCTGCTGCCGCCATGTCCTCGCCCCGCCGGGGCACATACCGGGCCCGCAGCCACAGCCCCGTCTCGAAGAACACCGCCCCCCGCGCCGCCTGCGCCGCGTGCAGCGGTGTCCTGCGCACCGGGGCGAAATGGGGGCCACGGTGGTGGTGCGCCAGGGCACCGATCGGCACGGGCGTGTAGGGCGGACGAAAACCGGTCGTCCCGACCTCGGCCACCGGCCGGGCCAGCGCCTCGGCGAGGATGGCGAGCCCGGTGACGTTCGCCGTCTTGCCCTGGTCCGTCGCCATGCCGAGCGTGGTGTAGCGCTTGGCGTGCTCGATGCTTCGATAGCCCTCGGCGGCGGCCTGACGCAGATCGGCAACCGTGACATCGTTCTGGAGGTCGACAAAGGCCTTCGCACCGGCTCCCTCCACGGCGAAGAGCGGCGTGATGCGGTAGGCCTCGGCCTCGTCGGTCTGCGGCAGGGTCGGCGTCCGGGCTGCATGGCCGAGCCGGCGGCAGAGATCGACGGCCGCCATGGCCCCGTCCGCCAAGCAGTCCTCGAGCGCGAACCGGCCGGCGGCAGCGCCGACCGGCATCAGGTCGCCGTCGGCGGGAGGTGGCAGGAAGGTGGCGAGCTGGTCGTCCCATCGCGGCCGCCCGCCACGGTGGGCCGCGAGGTGCAAGGTCGGGTTCCAGCCGCCGCTGACCAGGAGCTGGTCGCATTCGAGCTCGCGCCGGCCACCCAGCTCGTCGCGCATCACCACCCCGCCGACCGCACGCCCGCCGAGCACCCGCTCGACCACCGCATGGCGAAAGAGCGGCACGCCGGCCTCGTGCAGTGCTCGGGCGGTGGCGGAATCGACGACCGGGCCATTGTCGATCACCGCCTGCACCGCGATCCCGGCCCGCACGAGGTCGAGTGCGGCGGCGTAGCCCGAGCTGTTCGTGGTGAAGACGACCGGCCGCCACCCGGCCACCACCGCATGCTCGAAGAGATAGCCCTGCGCCGCCGAGGCCAGCATGACGCCGGGCAGGTCGTTGCCCGCGAAGGCAATGCTTCGCTCGATTGCACCCGTCGCCAGCACCGCTGCCCCGGCCGAGATCTGCCAGAATCGCTGGCGCGGCAGCCGCTCGTCGGTGCCGGCGAGCTGCTGCACCGCCCCGAACGTGCCGTGGTCATAGGCGCCAAAGACGGTCGTGCGCCTCAGAAGCGTGACATTGGCGAGCGCCGCCAGCTCCCGCTCGATCTCGCCGAGCCACAGCGCAGCGCCGCGCCCGTCGATGCGTCGGTCCTCGTACCGCAGCCGGCCGCCAAGTGCGGGCATCTCGTTGGCGAGGATGACCCTGGCACCGGCCCTGCCAGCCACCAGCGCCGCCATCAGCCCGGCCGGCCCGCCGCCGACGACCAGCACATCGCAGAAGGCGAAGCTCTTGTCGTAGCGATCCGGGTCCGCCGCATGGCTCGCCCGGCCGAGCCCGGCGGCGCGGCGGATCACCTTCTCGTAGAGACCGGTCCAGGCGGCGGGCGGCCACTTGAAGGTCTTGTAGTAGAAGCCGGCGCCAAGGAAGCGGCCCGCCAGCCCGTTCACCGCCTGGAGGTCCAGCGAAAGAGTCGGCCAGCGGTTCTGCGAGGTGGCTTCGAGCCCCTCGGTGAGCTCGACCATCGTGGCCCGCGTGTTGGGCTCGGCCCGAGCCCCTCGCCCGATCGTCAGAAGTGCATTGGGCTCCTCGACGCCGAAGCCCAGGATGCCGCGCCGGCGATGGTACTTGAAGCTGCGGCCGACGAGCCGCACGCCATTGGCCAGCAGCGCCGAAGCCAGCGTGTCGCCCACGAGCCCCTTGTAGCGGCGCCCGTCGAAGGTGAAAGCGAGCCGGCTCGTGCGATCGATCCGCCCGCCGGACTTCAGCCGATAGGCGTCCGGGCTCACGTCCACCCCCGGGGCCGCCCCCGGACGTCGGCTGCCGCCTCGACCCGGAGGATGGCGTGGCTCGCCGTGTCCCGGGTCACCACCAGCCAGGCCCTGCAGCCGAGCACATGCTGCCAGAGCTCCCTGTGCTCGCCCCGCGGGTTGTCGCGGAAATGGACGAAATCGACCCAGGCCGCCTCGCCCGCATCGTCATCCGGCCGGAGCGGCGACGCATCGCCCTGCTGGGTGAACTCGGCAAGCCCGCGCGAGCCGCAATGGGGACAGGTGATGCGCATCGCCTCCCTCAGTGCCAGCTCGGCTGCGGGCCGGCGCCGCGCTCGTCGATCAGGTGCCCGGAAGCGAAGCGGTCGAGGCGGTAGGCGGCATTCAGCTCGTGCGGCTCGTCCCTGGCCAGCGTGTAGGCGAAACACCAGCCCGAAGCAGGCGTCGCCTTGAAGCCGCCATAGCACCAGCCGCCATTCAGATAGAGATTGGCGAGCGGCAGCCGGTCGATGATCGGGCTGCCGTCCATCGTCATGTCGACCAGCCCGCCCCAGGAACGCAGCAAGCGGACCCGCCCGAGCGCCGGGAAGAGGGCGACGGCACCGGCCGCCACATGCTCGACCATCGGCAGGTTGCCGCGCTGCGCGTACGAGTTGTAGCCGTCGATGTCGCCGCCGAAGACGAGGCCGCCCTTGTCCGACTGGCTGACGTAGAAGTGCCCCGCCCCGAAGGTCACGACCGTGTCGAGCCAGGGCTTCAGCCCCTCGCTGACAAAGGCCTGGAGGACGTGGCTCTCGATCGGCAGCCGCAGCCCCGCCATGGCAGCCAGCCTGGAGCTGTTGCCGGCGACGGCGAGCCCCACCTTGTCGGCCCTGATGGTGCCGCGGGTGGTCTCGACGGCACTGATGCGGTCACCCTCGCGCACCATGCCGGTGACCTCGCAGTTTTGGATGATGTCGACCCCGAGCGCCGAGGCCGCCCGGGCATAGCCCCAGGCCACGGCGTCATGGCGGGCGGTGCCGGCCCGCCGCTGCAGCAGGCCGCCGGTGATGGGAAAGCGCGCACTCGTGAAGTCGAGCCCCGGCACCATGGCACGAACCGCCTCGCGGTCCAGCAGCTCGGCGTCCGCCCCCATCATGAGCATGGCATTGCCGCGCCGGGCGAAGACGTCACGCTGGGCGTCGGAATGGCAGAGATTGAGCACGCCGCGCTGGCTGAACATCACGTTGAAGTCGAGCTCGGCCGAGAGCCCCTCCCAGAGCTTCAGGCTGTGCTCGTAGAAGGGCTCGTTGCCCGGCAGCAGGTAGTTCGAGCGGACGATCGTCGTGTTGCGGCCGGTATTGCCGCCGCCGATCCAGCCCTTCTCGAGCACCGCCACCTTCGTGACCCCGTGCAGGGCGGCGAGGTAGTAGGCGGTGGCGAGGCCGTGCCCCCCACCCCCGACGACGACCACGTCGTAGTGCTCCTTCGGCGCCGCGTCCCGCCACGCCTCCGGCCAGCCGCGATTGCCCGCGAGGCCCTGCCGGATCAGGCTCCAGACCGAATAGCGCAAGCACCCCTCCCATTTCCGCACCTCGGTAGCGCAGGGCGGAGCACGGGGAAAGAAGCACGTCCCGCGAGGCCGTGCGCCTGCGCCAATCGCCTTACCGGCGTCGGCGCCGTCGGCTTCTTGGCCGGCTCGCTCCTGATGCTGCCCGAGGGCGCGGCTGCTGCTGGCGATGCAGCCGGATCCGGCGGCCCGTGATGCGGCGATAGACGGCCTCGATCACGAGGGATGCGGCGATCATCCCGACGAGGATCCACAAGTGGTTGCGGGTCGCCGGGTTCTCGGCGACCTCGGCGCAGAGCACGACGAGCGCCGCGGTCGTGCTGGCCGCGGCCAGCGCCGAGATCCAGACCCTGGCACCGGTCTGGCGGGCGAGGCGGCAGCTCGCGAGGTTGACGCCGAGGAACAGCAGCAGGAAGCCGGCACTCCCCATGGTGGCGATCGCCTCGAGCGGCACGAAGTTGACGATCACGAGGGCGAGCCCGGCGCAGATCAGCGTGCCCTCGGCGTGCTCGCCCCGGATCGACCGCTCCAGCTCGCGCGGCAGCTCACCGGTCTTGGCGACGATATAGGCGAGCCGCCCGGTGCTGTAGAAGGTGGCGTTGATCGCCGAGGCGGTGGCGAGGAGAGCGGCCACAACGATGGCGTAATAGCCGGGAGCACCCAGGATCACGCGGCCGGCCGCCGAGAGTGCCGTGTCACGCGAGGCACCGATGGCCTCGAGGCTCATGTGGCCGAGCACCACGGAGACGATCAGCACGTAGAGCAGGATGACGATCAGCACACCGCCGATATAGGCGATGGGCAAAGAGCGCTTTGGGTCGGCCACGTCCTTCGACGCATTGGCGATCAGCTCGAAGCCCTCGTAGTTCAGAAAGATCAGCATCGCCCCCGCGACGAGGCCGAGCGGCGACACGGGACCCACAGGGTCGATGCCGCTCCAGTCCATCGGCAGGGCCAGACCCACTACGATGAAGCCGCCGAGCAGGACCATCTTCACGGCGTTGAAGAGGTTCTCGGAGCGGATGACCAGCCGCGTCAGGAAGACGTTGACCGCCACGAGACCGATGATGACGCCACTGGCGAGCACGGGTTGCCAGAAGCCCCGCGTCTCGACGGGAAAGAGGTCGGCGCCATAGCTGCCGAAGGCAAAGGCATAGACCGCAAGCAGCACGACGTAGCTGAGCAGCAGCAGGATGTTCGCGGCCCCGGTCAGGATGCCGGGGCCGAAGGCGCGGTTCAGGAAATCCACCGTGCCGCCCTCGCCCGGAAAGGCGAGCGTCAGCTTCAGATAGGAGTAGCTGGTCAGGAGTGCGACGACGCCGGCGATGAGGAACGCCAGGGGTGCGCGCCCCCTGGTCACCTCGATCGTCAGGCCGGTGACGGCGAAGATGCCGCCGCCGACCATCCCGCCAATGCCGATCGACAGCGTCGAGAACGTGCCGAGCTTGGCGCTGGTCGGCTCGCTCATCGAGGTCGCTCCTCCCCGGGGGATGCTCGAAGCTCTCCTAGCAGGCCGCATTGCACTTTGCGACGGCCGCGACGCTGGCAAGCCCGCCGGTGCGCGTGCACAATCCGGCCGAACACCCGATCGGGAGGACCGGCGGTGAACGAGAACCGTATCGAGCGAGGAACTGCCTGTGCGTGAGCTGACGAATGGCCTGCTCTTTCCCGAAGGACCGGTGGCGCTGCCCGACGGCTCGGTCGCCCTGGTCGAGGTCGCACGGCAGACCATCACGCTGGTCGGCGCCAATGGCAGGAAGCAGGTGCTGGCCGAGCCGGGCGGTGGCCCCAACGGGCTCGCCATGGGCCCGGACGGGGCCTTCTACGTCACCAACAATGGCGGCTTCGAGTTTCATACCGACGCCGAAGGCGTGCGCCCGACCGTGCAGGCGGCGGCCTACTCGGGTGGCCGCCTGGAGCGGATCGACCGGGCGACAGGTGCAGTGCAGACCCTCTACACCGAGACCGGCAATGGCCACGCATTGCGCGGTCCCAACGATCTCGTCGTCGACCGGCAGGGCGGCATCTGGTTCACCGATCTCGGCAAGCGCCGGCCGCGCGACCTCGACTATGGCGGCGTCTACTACGCGGCCGCCGACGGCAGTTCCATCACCGAGGCCGCCCATCCCTTCCTGACCGCCAACGGCATCGGCCTCTCGCCGGACGAGACCGTCCTCTACGTCGCCGAGACCGAGGGTGCCCGCCTCTGGGCTTTCGACCTCGAGGCCCCCGGCCGCATCCGGAAGCACCCCTGGCCCAGCCCGCATGGCGGCCGGCTGGTCTACACCGCCGGCAACGTCTACGAGCGCTTCGACAGCCTCGCCGTCGAGGCATCCGGCAATATCTGCGTCGCCACCCTGATGAACGGCGGCATCAGCGTGATCGCGCCATCGGGCGAGCTCGTCGAATTCGTCCCCATGCCCGACCGCTACACCACCAATATCTGCTTCGGCGGCCCGGACCTGAAAACCGCCTACATCACCCTCTCACAGAGCAGCCGGCTGGTCGCCATGGACTGGGCAAGGGCAGGTTTGGCGCTCAATTTCCTCAACCGCTGAAAAGTCTGACGACGGCGCGCGGCGAACGCCGATCTCGGCCCGGCTTCATTCATGGGCGCCGCCGGGCCAGCGCCAAATGTCGCGATGACTGCCTTGCCCCTCGATCGAACCAGCCCCAAGGCAAATACATGGTCGTTTTGTAACGTCTTCCCACCTCACCCCGCCTCGGCAAACCCATGCCCGTGCAGCTCCGGCCGGAAGGGCCGGGCCGAGGGCGGCAGCTCGCGCTTGACGAAATGGCCCGGCTCCCTGAGCTGGCGCTTCAGCGTGGCGATGATCTCGCGATAGGCCTCGAACGTGCTCCGGTAGGCCTTCGGCATGTCCGCCTTCAGCTCCTCGTGCAGCGCCGGCAGGTTGTGGTAGGGCACCATGGGGAACATGTGGTGCTCCACGTGATAGTTCATGTTGAGGTAGAGGAAGCGCAGAAGCGGATTCATGTAGATGGTGCGCGTGTTCAGCCGGTGGTCGAGCACGTCCTCGGCGAGGCCGACATGCTGGGTCAGCGCCAGGTACATGATGAGCCAGCCGCCAAAGAGCGCCGGCAGGCCCACATAGAGCAGCGGCAGCCAGGTCTGGAAGACGACGGCCAGCAGAATCACCGAGGCGTAGATGGCGAGGTAGATGCGCGCCCTGAGATAGACCTTCGGCCGCTCGGCCTCCGGGATGAAGGTCGCCTGGTCGGGGGTCAGCCGCCCCATGCTGTGGATGAACATCTCCTTGAAGCCGTAATAGAGGTTCGGCAAAGCGAGGAAGTTCAGCAGCACCTTCCAGACATGCGGCGGGCGCATGGCGACGATCTCGGGGTCGCGGCCGACGATGATGGTGTCGGTGTGGTGGCGCGCATGGCTCCAGCGCCAGACCGTGGCATTGCGGAACACCATGAACGAGGCGACCTCGTAGACCAGGTCGTTGATCCAGGCGGTCCTGAACGCCGTGCCGTGCCCGCATTCGTGCCAGCGGGCGTCCGAGGTGCTGCCGTAGAGCACGAAGTAGGCGAGGAAGAAGGGCAAGGCCCACCAGCTGCCCTGGAGGTAGAGCCAGCCGGCGATGGCGCCCGAGCCGGTGATCGCCGCGAGCCAGAGCGCGAGGTCGCGGAGTGCCGGGGCATCGCGGCGCTGCATCAGCTCCTTCATCCGCTTGCGCGGAATCCGGCTGTGATACCACTCGGCAGCCACGAGGCCTCGCTCGATGGCCCGCTCGGCCTCGGGGCCGGTCAGGCTGTAGTCGCGTCGAAGGGCCATGGACTCCTCCTCCCTTGAGCGTCGTCCGGCCAGGGGATCATAGCCGGGACGGCCGCCCGTGTCGTGGCCGACGCCCGCAACCTCCACGCCCGATTACCGCCCATGCATATCCCGCACTCGACAAAGGGGCGGTCCTGCGCCACTTGCTCCAGACTTGGACGCCAGTTGCCAGGGAGACCAGGTTGACTGCTGAATCCAGTTCGGCGCGAAACCCATGGCTGGGCTTCGCCGCGCCCCTCGTGCTGCTGGCACTCGCCGCCTGCGACGACCCGGATGCCGGTGCCGAGGCACAGCAGGCCGCCCCACCGACGGTCACCGTCGCCTCGCCGGTCGTCAAGGACATCGTCGAGGACGACGAGTTCGTCGGCCGCTTCGAGGCGGTCGATACCGTGGACCTGCGCTCGCGTGTCAGTGGCTATCTCGACCAGAAGCATTTCGTCGATGGCAGCCTCGTCGAGGCCGGCCAGCTGCTCTTCACCATCGACAAGCGCACCTTCGAGGCGCGGCTGCGCGAGGCCGAGGCGCAGGCGCGGGTCGCCGAGTCGCAGCTGAAGTTCGCCAGCGAGCAGTATGATCGCGCCGAGCAGCTGATCCAGAACCGGACCATCGCCGAGAGCCTGCTCGACGAGCGCCGCGAGGCGCTCATCTCGGGCCAGGGCACCGCCGATGCGACCAGGGCCGCCGCCGACGCCGCGCGCATCGACCTCGAGTTCACCGAGATCAAGTCGCCGATCGCCGGCCGCATCGGCCGCAATCTCGTCAGCGTCGGCAACCTCGTCGAGGCCGACCAGACGGTGCTGACTTCGATCGTCTCGATCGATCCGATCTACTTCTACTTCGACATCGACGAGCGCTACTTCCTGGCATACCAGCGTGATGCGCGGACGCGCGGCACGGTGCTGCAGGAAGGCGGCGGCGAGCTGCCGGTCGTGGTCTCGCTGAGCGACGACAAGATCGAGCCACGCCACGGCAAGCTCGATTTCTCCGAGAACCGGCTCGACCAGCAATCCGGGACGATGCGGGTCCGCGCCATCGTGCCCAACCCCGACGGCGTGCTGCAGCCGGGCCTCTTCGGCCGCGTGAACGTGCCTGGCTCACTGCCCTACAAGGGCATCCTGATCCCCGACGAGGCGATCCTCGCCGACCAGAACCGGCGACTGGTGCTGACCATCGACGCCGACAACAAGGTGGCGCAGCGCGAGGTGCGCCCCGGCCCACGCATCGACGGCTACCGGGTGATCCGCGACGGCCTCGACGGCAGCGAGACGCTGGTGATCGAGGGCCTGATCCGCGCCCGGCCGGGCAGCGAGGTGACGCCCGAGCGCATCGAGCTGCCACCGGTCAAGGGCTGAGACGATGGGCCACTTCTTCGTCGACCGGCCGATCTTCGCCACCGTCACGGCACTGATCATCAGCCTGCTCGGTGTCCTCGCCTACTTCCAGCTGCCGGTCGAGCAATACCCGCAGATCGCTCCGCCCAGCATCGTCGTGCAGGCGAGCTACCCCGGTGCCGACGCGGTGACGGTGGCCGACACCGTGGCCACGCCGATCGAGCAGGAGGTGAACGGCGTCGAGGGCATGCTCTACATGTCCTCCTACTCGACCGCCGACGGCACCATGTCGCTGACCGTCACCTTCGCCCTCGGGACCGACCTCGATGCCGCCCAGGTGCTGGTGCAGAACCGCGTCGCGATCGCCGAATCGCGGCTGCCGGAGGAGGTCCGCCGGCTCGGCGTGACCACCACCAAGAGCTCGCCCGACCTGATGATGGTCGTGCACATGCTCTCGCCCGACGAGACCTTCGACCAGCTCTACGTCTCGAACTACGCCCGCGCCCGCGTCCGCGACCGGCTGGTCCGGCTCGACGGCGTCGGCGACCTGATCATCTTCGGCGAGCGCGAGTTCGCGCTTCGCGTCTGGCTCGACCCGGACCACCTCGCCGCCTACGGCCTGACCGTCGGCGACGTCGTCGAAGCGCTGCGCGAGCAGAATGTTCAGGTGACCGGCGGGGCTCTTGGCGCCCCGCCCAACAGCGCCGACAACGCCTTCCAGGTCACAGTGACGGCGCAGGGCCGCTTCGACGAGGTGAGGCAGTTCGAGAACGTCATCGTCCGCGCCACCGAGGACGGCCGGATCGTGCGCGTGCGCAATGTCGCCCGGGTGGAGGTCGGTGCCCGCGCCTACGTCACCAACTCCTACCTCGATGGCAGCCCGGCCGTTGCGCTCGGCATCTTCCAGCGCCCGGGCTCCAACGCCCTGGCTTCGGCCGAGGAGATCATCGCCGCGATGGACGAGCTCGCCGCCGAGTTCCCGGCCGGGCTCGAATACCGCGTGGTCTACAACCCGACCGAGTTCATCGCGGCCTCGATCGACGAGGTCTACGCGACCATCTTCGAGGCTGCCCTCCTCGTCATCGTCGTCATCCTGGTCTTCCTGCAGTCCTGGCGCACCGCGCTGATCCCGATCGTGGCCATACCGGTCTCGCTGATCGGCACCTTCGCGCTGATGTCGGCACTGGGCTTCACCCTCAATCTCCTGACGCTCTTCGGCCTCGTGCTCGCCATCGGCATCGTCGTCGACGACGCCATCGTTGTGGTCGAGAATGTCGAGCGGAACATCCGCGACGGCCTCAGCCCGCGCGCCGCGGCACACCGCACCGTGGACGAGGTCTCGGGTGCCATCATCGCCACCACGCTCGTCCTCGTCGCGGTCTTCGTCCCCTCCGCCTTCGTGCCCGGCATCACCGGCCAGTTCTATCAGCAGTTCGCCGTCACCATCGCCGTGTCGACCACCATCTCGGCCTTCAACTCGCTCAGCATGTCGCCGGCCCTGGCCGCCATCCTGCTGCAGCCGCACTCGGCGCATGGCGAGGGCCGGCGACGACCGCTGCGCGCCGCCGCCGACGCCTTCAACCGCAGCTTCGACCGGCTTGCCGCCGGCTATGCCCGAGTGGTGCACGGGTTCGTGCGGACACGCACCGCCCTCGGCCTCATGCTCGTGGTTTTCGCCGGCCTGCTCTATGGCGGCTGGCTCATGCTGCAGAAGGTGCCCTCCGGCTTCATCCCGGCCATGGACCAGGGCTACGCCATCGTCGTCGTCCAGCTCCCCGAGGGTGCCGCACTCGACCGCACCGACGCGGCTATCCGCAAGGTCTCCGAGATCGCGCAAGCGACGCCCGGCGTCGCCCATGCCGTGGCCTTCGCCGGTTTCTCGGGAGCCACCTTCACCAATGCCTCGAATCAGGGTGTCGTCTTCGTCCCCTTCGTGCCGTTCGAAGAGCGGCTCGAACATGGCTGGACCGCCAATGCCATCATCGGCGACCTCTACGGCCGCATGCAGGCAATCCGCGAAGCCTTCGTCATCGCCATCCCCCCGCCCTCGATCCGCGGCGTCGGCAATTCCGGTGGCTTCAAGATGCAGCTGCAGGAGCGCGAGACCGGCGAGATGAGCCGGGTCCTCGCCGCCGCCCGCGACCTCATGGGCCGGGCGGCCGGCGCCCCCGACCTGACCGGCGTGTTCACCACCTTCTCGGCCGAGAGCCCGCAGATCTATCTCGAGATCGACCGGGTCCGGGCACAGATCCTGAACGTGCCCATCGCCAACATCTTCGAGACACTGGCGATCAACCTCGGCGCCTCCTACGTCAATGATTTCAATGCGTTCGGCCGGCTCTTCCAGGTTCTGGCGCAGGCCGACGACCAGTACCGGATCGAGCGCGAGGACATCTCCCGCCTGTTCGTCCGCTCGGCCAGCGGGGCGCTCGTCCCGCTCGGCACGCTGGTCGAGATCCGGGACACCGCCGGACCGACCCTGGTCCAGCGCTACAACATGCTGGTCTCAGTGCCGGTTCAGGGCAATGCCGCCCCCGGCGTCTCGACCGGTGCAGCACTCGACCGGATGGAGGCGCTGGCGGCCGAGGCCTCGCCGCCCGGCGTCGGCTTCGAGTGGACCGAGCTCGCCCTGCAGGAGCGCTCGCAGGGCAGCAGCGTCGTCTTCATCTTCGCGCTCTCGGTGCTCTTCGCCTTCCTCGTCCTGGCCGCCCAGTACGAGAGCTGGGTCCTGCCGCTTGCCATCATCCTGATCGTGCCGCTCAGCATCTTCGCAGCCCTGGTCGGCGTCGACCTGCGCGGCATGGACAACAACATCCTGACCCAGGTCGGCCTCATCGTGCTCGTCGGCCTCGCCGCCAAGAACGCCATCCTCATCGTCGAGTTCGCCAAGCAGAACCAGGAAGCCGGGCGCGATCTGGTCGATTCGGTGGTCGAGGCCTGCCGGCTGCGGCTCAGGCCGATCCTGATGACCGCCTTCGCCTTCATCCTCGGCGTCGTGCCGCTGATGCTCGCCACCGGCCCCGGCGCCGAGATGCGCCAGGCCCTCGGCACCGCGGTCTTCTCCGGTATGCTCGGCGTCACCTTCTTCGGCCTGTTCCTGACGCCCGTGCTGTTCACTACCCTGCGCCGCATCTTCCCCCATCGCACCGCGACGGCGAAACGGTCCGCGGAGTCGGCGCCCTCCGCCTGAGCAACAGCAACCAGGGCTTGCGACAGAGGCGGGCCGGCGCTACCGCACGCCGCAACGTCAGACCAGGGGGGAGACCGATGCCGGACTTTCCGATCATCGACAGCCACGTCCATCTCTACGATGTGGAGAAACTGTCCTATCCGTGGCTCGCCAACGTGCCGCGGATCAACCGCAGCTACGGGCTGGCCGACTTCGACGCGGCGCGCGGGCCGGTCGAGGTCGAGGCCCTGGTCTTCGCCGAGGTCTGGGTCGGGTCGGGGCTGCACCTGGACGAGGCGGCCTGGGTCCAGGCCCTCGCCGACCGGGACCCGCGGCTCCAGGGAATGGTGGCGCACCTGCCGCTGGAGCTCGGACCCGACGCGGTCAAGGCCGACCTCGAGAAGCTCCGGCAACACCCCACGCTCCGCGGCATCCGCCGATTGATCGAGATCGAGCTCGACCCGCGCTTCTGCCTGGAGCCCAGCTTCCTCGCGGCCCTGAAGCTCCTGCCGCGGCACGACCTCGTCTTCGACATCTGCGTCAAGCACTGGTGCCTGCCTTTCGCGGTCGAGCTGGCAAAGCGCTGCCCCGATGTCACCTTCGTCCTCGACCATCTGGGCAAGCCCGGCATCAAGCACGGCATGTGGCAGCCCTGGGCCGACCTGATGGTCGAGCTCGGCCGGCTGCCAAATGTCATCTGCAAGGTCTCTGGCGTGATCACCGAGGCCGATCATGCCAACTGGCAGAAGGCGGAGGTGCTCCCCTATCTCCGCCACGCCATCGAATGCTTCGGCTTCGAGCGGCTGATGTACGGCAGCGACTGGACCGTCTCGGAGCTCACCCACCCCTACCCCGACTGGGTCGCCATCATCGACGAGGTGATGCAGGGCGCGAGCGACGCGGAGCGGCGGCAGCTCTACCGCGAGACTGCAAGGCGGGTCTACCGGCTCCAGGGCTGAGCTGCCACCCGCCTCCACGGGTTGCCTTGCCGGCTGCTCCCCGGCCATCCTGTCCGCGACATGGCCAATGTGGAGGTGACAGGGTGACGACGAGGTCGACGATCGCGGATCGGGGGCGCCGGGCAGTCCGGTTGCTCGTGTTGTTGCTGGCCCTGGCCATGGGCTGGCCAACCGGTGCCCGGGCCGATGCCACCAGCCTCGCCGATCCCCTGGCACCCCCGGACTTTTCGAGCCCCCGGGCGACGCTCGAAACCTTCATCGACGAGATGGAGGCCGGGATCCGGACCTATTACGAAGGCAACCTCGGTGCCATGCGCGCGCATGCCGGACGTGCCTTCGCGGCCCTTGAGCCGACCTCCGTCGGTGGCGAAGCGAGCTTCGTCGAGATGGCCGATCGAACCCTCATGCTGCTCGAGGTCCTGGCGCGGATCGACCTCCCGCCGCCGGCAGACATGCCGGGTGCGGAGGAGGTTGCCGAGAGCGGCATGACGAGCTGGACCATTCCAGGCACCGAGCTGCGTATCGCCAGCCAACCGGACGAAACGGAGAACGTCGCCGACTTCCTGTTCACCGAGGAGACGGTGCTCAGGATTCCCGAGTTCTACCGGCTGATCCAGAACCTGCCGGCCAGGGGCGAGCTCGGCCGCTATCAGGGCATCGTCGAGCGCTTCCGCCGGGGGCCCGGCTTCGCGGCACCGGCAGCATTCACCAGCTTCATCCAGAGCCTGCCGCGCTCATGGTTCACCTTGGTCGGTGAGCTGGCGCTGTGGAAGTGGACGGCGCTGGTGACGACGCTGCTGCTTGCCATCGCGATCTACATCCTCGGCTTCCGGCTCGCGGATCGGATCAAGCGCCGGTCGGCAGTGGCCGGCCATCGCGTCCGCTGGGCAGGTGCCGCGCGCAGCGTGCTGGCCCTGGTGCTGGCAATCGTCACCCACTTCCTCCTGCTCGATGTCTTCGGAATCACCGGGATGCCCGCGGCCGTGGTCGGGGTCCTCCTGACGATCATCGGCCATCTCGCCGTCGCTTGGCTCATCTTCCAGCTCCTGAACATCGCCGCCGATTTCGTGATCCAGGTGCGCGAACTCGGCGTCGCCAGCCTCGACACGCAGCTCGTCCGGCTGGTGTTCCACCTGGCGAGCGTGCTGCTCGGCCTCTACGTCCTGGTGCACATGGCGGACCGGCTCGGCGTGCCGGTTACGCCGATGCTCGCCGGCCTCGGCGTCGGCGGCCTCGCCGTGGCGCTCGCCGTGCGGCCGACGCTCGAGAACGTCGTGGCCGGCTTCGTCCTCTTCGCCGACAAGCCGGTCAAGGTCGGCGAGTTCTGCCTCTTCGGCGACAAGATGGGTACGGTGGAGGCGGTCGGCCTGCGGTCGGTCCGGGTGCGCGGCATTGACCGGACCGTGATCTCGGTGCCGAACGCCGAGTTCTGCCAGATGCAGATCGTCAACTTCACCCGACGCGACAGCATGCTCCTGAAGACCCTGATCGGCCTGCGCTACGAGACGACTTCGGACCAGCTCCGCCTCGTGCTGGTCCGGCTGCGCGAGCTGCTGATCCGCCACCCCAGGGTCGCCATCGAGCCGGCCCGGGTGCGCTTTGTCGGCTACGGGGCGTTCTCGCTCGACATCGAGATCTTCGCCTATGTCACGACGCGCGACTTCAGCGAGTTCCTGGCGATCCAGGAGGACATCAACCTGCGCATCAAGGATATCGTCGAAGGCATTGGCGCCGGCTTCGCCTTCCCGTCGCAGACGCTCTATCTCGAGCGCTCGGCCGGCCCCGACCCCAAACAGGCAGAGGCCGCTGGCCAGACGGTCGAGCGCTGGCGCAAGGAGAACCGCCTGCCCTTCCCGAACCACGAGGAGCAGTTCCGCTACGAGCTCGCCGACACGCTCGACTACCCGCCCAAGGGGTCGCCGGCGGCGCAAGCCAGCGTGTAGGCCGAGGCGGCCTGCGGCCTGTCCTTGACAGTACTTCGACTTGGTCACTCCCGGCTTGACAGGGGTAACGAGCTTAGGTCAGCTTGAGCTTCCAAAAAAAGACGCCAAGACAGCGATCAGGGAACCGTCATGCTCAAAGTCTCGTCGACGAATCGCATCGACTGCTTTCGCCGCGTGCTGCTCGGCCGTTCGGCCGCCCTCGCACTCTTCGCCGCGGCCGGCCTGGGTGCCGCCACGGTGGCTGCCCAGGACAATGACACCGGGGTGGACATCAATTCCTGGAGCCCGGAATACGTCAAGGAGATCGCCGGCACGCTCGAGGTGGACACGGCGGCCGAGTGCGCCGACGTCGTGCCGCTCGATTATGACGGCCGGCTGACCTACTGGTATTTCGGCCCGACCGATGCCAGCCCGGAGCTCGAGCACAAGATGTATGCCGAGTTCTTCGCGGCCTTCGCCGAGATGTACCCGAACATCGAGCTGGACGCGCAGAGCCTCGGCTACAACGACATGCTGAACAAGCTGCGCACCGCGGCCCTCGGCAATGCGGCGCCGATGGTGGCGCGGCTGCCGATCCTCTGGGGCGTCGAGTTCGCCGCCAAGGGCCAGCTCAGCCCGTTCGGCCCCGAGGATGTCGGCTACTCGGCCGACGAGTTTTGGCCGGGTGCCATGAAGTCGGTGACCTGGGACGGCCAGACTTACGGCGTGCCGACCAACAACGAGACCATGGGCTTCATCTGGAACGCCGGAATCTTCGAGGAGGCCGGGCTCGACCCCGAAAAGGCGCCCGAGACCTGGGACGACGTCGTCGCCTACTCCAACCAGATCAAGGAAAAGACCGGCAAGAGCGGCTACGGGCTGGTCGCCCGCGTCAATGCCGGCAACACCCCCTTCCGCTTCATGCCCGTGATGTGGGCCGAGGGCGGTGGTGCCCTGGACGAGGCCGACGACCAGCCGACCTACGACAATATCTACATCAACAACGTAGGCTCGAGGCGCGCCCTGCAGCACGCCTACGACATGTACGTGCGCGACAAGTCGGTGCCGGTCTCGGCCCTGACCAATACTCAGACCGAGAACCAGGACCCGTTCCTCGCCAACCAGCTCGCCATGGTCATCGCGCACCCCAGCGAGTACGGCACCATGCTCGACCGGGCCGCGCAGGCGCAGGGCGAGGACAAGGTCGCCGCCGAAAAGGTGGTCTCGAACATGCGCTACGGGCTGATCCCGAAGGGCGAGCGGGGCCGGGCCGTGGTGTTCGGCGGCTCCAACATCCACGTCTTCAACCCGGACAATGTCGACGGTGAGCTCGACATGGAGGCGGCCAAGGCCTTCATCTGCTTCTCGACCAGCCCCGAATGGACGACCAAGCTCGCCTGGGTGAGCTCCAATCCCGGCAATATCCGGGGCTTCCGCACCAAATGGATGAAGGAGCGGCTGGACACCATCAAGTTCCTCGACGTCACCACCTCGATGCTGCCCTACGGCATCCCCTTCCCGGTGATCCCGGAGAGCCCGGAGATCATGAACATCATCGTGCCGGAGATGATGCAGAACGCACTCACCGAGAAGATGACCGTCGAAGAGGCCGCGGCCGACGCCGAGGCCAAGATCGAGAGCCTGCGCGACGGCATCTGAGTCGTCCTCGAAGCGATGACACCGGAGGTCGTGCATGAAGGCGACCTCCGGTGATCGGGCCAGACAGGCGAGCGCGAGCAGCAGCATGAGCACGGCAAGCCGGGGCGAGCGCTCCGAGACCCTGGGTGCCCGGTTCTTCCGCAGCCGGTACGACTATCTCTACGTGCTGCCGGCCCTCGGCGTGATGCTGCTCGTCATCGCCTACCCGATCTACTACACGATCCACCTCTCGTTCTTCAGCACGCCACCCAGCCTCGCCATGGCCGACAAGGTATTTGCCGGCTTTGACAACTACGTCCGCGTG
>JAUIID010000276.1 GCA_030431615.1 Alphaproteobacteria bacterium | reverse complement strand
ATCCGGGTCCGGTGTTGCCCCGAGATAGCGCCGGACGAGCGCCACCTTCTCGTTGCGCGACGGCGTGAGGATCAACTGGTCCAGAAGTCCGGCAAAGGCCTTCATTCCGGCTCTTCCTCGTAGCCCACGAGGTTCAGCAGTCGCGCCCTGATGCCCTGCAGCTCGCACCACCGCACCAGCGCTTCTTCCTGGCCATGCGTCACCCAGATCTGTTCCGCACCCACGTCCCCGATCGTCTGCGTCAGCTCCGGCCAGTCGGAATGGTCGGATATGACGAGCGGCAGCTCGACCCCGCGCTGCCGGATGCGCGGACGCACCCCCATCCAGCCCGAGGCGAAGGCGATCATGGGATCGGCGAAGCGTCTGGCCCAGGGCGTGCCGAAGCTGCTGGGCGGACCGATCACCACCTTGCCCGCAAAGCCGTCACGCGGCGCATCGACGGTCGCCGGCAGCAGCGTTCCGAGCGCCACGCCCCGCGCCTGATAATAGTCGCAGAGGCGCTGCAGCGAGCCGTGCAGGAAGATCGGCGCGTCATAGCCGGAGTCGCGCAGGAGCCGGATGACCCGCTGCGCCTTGCCCAGCGCATAGGCGCCGACCAGATGAGTCCGGTGGGCATTGACGCTCAGGGACTCGATGAGCCTGCCGATCTCCTCAGGCGCCGGCGGGTGGCGGAAGACGGGCAGGCCGAACGTCGCCTCGCTGATGAAGATATCGCACGGGACGAGCTCGAACTCGGCGCAGGTCGGATCGCTGCCCCGCTTGAAATCCCCGCCCGCGACGACCCTCGTGCCGGCCACCTCCACCACGATCTGCGCCGAGCCCAGGATATGGCCCGCCGGAACGAAGCGCACGCGGCTCCGGCCGAGCGTGATCCAGTCGCCATCCGTCGCCTGCGTCTCCCTGGCGTAGTCGGGGCCGTAGCGGATCGCCATGATGTCGAGCGTTTCCGCCGTCGCGAGCACGGCTCGATGCCCCGCCCGCGCGTGATCGGCATGGCCATGCGTGATGAGGGCACGCTCGACCGGCCGAACCGGGTCGATGAAGAAATCGCCCGCCGGGCAATACAGCCCTTCGACCGTCGGCAGGAGGGGTGGTGACGTCATGGAAACGACTTAAACCTGCGCGGCCCCTCGACCAGCAGGACATCGTCGTTCCGATCTTCCGCGACGCCCGACCCTTGACAGGCTGACCACGATTCCCCGAGTGCCGGTGGCAGGCACCCAGCCTCCAGCCTCGGGACGAAGCTACTGTCGCAGCCCCAGACCGTCACCTGCCTGATCGATGCGCTGCGCAGCACGCACGAGACGATCCGCAGCTACGACACCAAGGCGCAGATCATCGGCATCATGTTCATCCTCTCGGTGAACTTCGTCCTGCCGCTGATCCGCGAGGTCGCGGGCGGCGTCGCCCTGCCGCCGCCGGCCATCATCGTCATCGCGGCCCTCGTGCTGGTGCCGCTCTGCCTCTTCGGCTTCGTCCTCTACCCGGCAAGACGGCTGGCCGAGGCGGTCGAGCTTGGCGACCGGCCGGTCCGCCACAGCTACTTCGTCGTCCGCGAGCGCTACAGCCTGCCCCTCTATCTCGACGACGTGGCGGCGACGGACTGGCCGACCGAGCTCGGCTTCGAGATCATGAAGCTCGCCCGGCTCAGGGAGCTCAAGCGCCGCCGCCTGCTTCGCGCCCTCATCGCCGCCGCCATCGCCTATGCGCTGATGCTCGTCGTCATGCTCGTGGTCGCAAGCTGACCCGGGCGAACCGTCCGCTCAGCCGCGGCCCCCTTTAGCCACGCCCGATGAACGGCATCTTGGTCGCCATCACCGTCACGAACTGGATGTTGGCATCCAGCGGCAGGCTCGCCATGTGGACCACCGTGCTCGCCACATGCGCCACGTCCATGCGCGGCTCGACCTTGGTCTCGCCGTTCGCCTGCAGCACGCCGCCGGTCATCCGCTCGGTCATCTCGGTCGCGGCATTGCCGATGTCGATCTGGCTGCTGGTGATGTCGAAGGCGCGGCCGTCGAGGCTGATCGACCGGGTGAGGCCGGTGATCGCGTGCTTGGTGGCCGTGTAGGGCGACGAGAACGGCCGCGGCACGTGCGCCGAGATGGAGCCGTTGTTGATGATCCGCCCGCCCTGCGGCTTCTGCCGGCGCATCATGCCGAAGGCCTCGCGCGAGCAGTAGAAGGCGCCGTTCAGATTGGCGTCCACCACCTTCTTCCACTGCTCGAGCGGCAGCTCGTCCATCGGCACCGGCGGCGAGCCCACCCCGGCATTGTTGAAGAGCACGTCGAGCCGGCCGAAGCGCTCGGCGCAGGCCTTGAAGAGGGCGGCGACGGACTCGGCGTCGCCCACGTCGGTCGGCACCGCCAGGGCCTGCCCGCCCTTGCCCTCGATCTCGGCCGCCACCGCCGCCAAGGGCTCCTGCCGCCGGCCGGCCAGCACCACCGCATAGCCGGCCTCGGCGAGACCGAGGGCCGAGGCCTTGCCGATGCCGCTGCCGGCACCCGTCACCATCGCCACTTTTGTCATCTTTGTTTGCTCCATTCGTCCAATATGTTCGGCTCAACTCTTGCGGTAGGGCTGGAACCAGCCGAGCCCATCCTCGGTCCGCCCCTTCGGGTTGTACTCGCAGCCCACCCAGCCGGCGTAGCCGATCTCGTCCATCACGCCGAAGAGATAGGGATAGGCGATCTCGCCCGTGTCCGGCTCGTGCCGGTCGGGCACGCCCGCGATCTGGATGTGGCCGATGACGCCGATCAGCTCCCTGAGATGCATGGCGAGGTCGCCCTCCATGATCTGGCAGTGGAAACAGTCGAACTGCAGCTTGAGGTTGGGTGCTCCCACCCGCTCGATGATCCGCCGCCCGTCACGCTGGTAGTTGAGGAAATAGCCCGGGATCGAGCGCGTGTTGATCGGCTCGATCAGCATGGTGATGTCCTGTGCGGCGGCCCGCTCGGCCGCCAGCGCCAGGTTCTCGAGATAGGTGCTCGCGTAATGCGCCCGGTCGTCGTCGGCGCCGATCAGCCCGGCCATGCAGTGCAGCCGCTTCGCCCCGATGACCTCGGCATAATGCAGCGCCTTGTCGAGCGCGTCCCTGAACTCCGCCTCGCGCCCCGGCAGCGCCGCCAGCCCGCGCTCGCCCTTGGCGAAATCGCCGGGCGGCAGGTTGTAGAGCGCCTGCTCGAGCCCCGCATCGTCCAGTGCCGCACGGATCTCGCTCGCCTCGTGCTCGTACGGGAAAAGATACTCGACCGCGGCAAAGCCGGCCGCCGCGGCCGCGGCGAACCGGTCGAGGAACGGCCTGTCGGTGAACATCATGCTGAGATTGGCGGCGAAACGCGGCAAGTCTGCTTCCTCCCTGAACCCCGATCCGGCATCTGCGGTTGCCGTTGCGGCCTTGGTTTGCGGCAAGCCACCGGGATGAGCAAGAGGGTACGCCGAAACATGGTTGAGATCCGTTAGTAATCACGAACGTTAAACGGGCGTTAACGTCCATGGCGCAGGATGCGGGTCTCGCCTGTCGATGCGCCCGACCCGGGTGGTCGGCACCTTCTCGGTCGAATGGAACGAGCTCGTGCCCATGCCCCTGTTCAAGCCCGCCACCGCCCCGCTGCCGGACGACGTGCGGGCGCTGACGGCCTTGCGCTTCTTCGCCGCCTTCTGGGTCCTCACCCTGCACTACACGGACTTCATGCCCGCCGATTTCGCCGCGGTGACCGGCTTCTTCGCCGCGGGCAAGCTCGGCGTCGACTTCTTCTTCGTGCTCTCCGGCTTCATCCTGACCCACGTCTATCTCCGCCGCCTCGAGACGGGCGACTTCGCCTGGCAGGGCTTCATGCTCCGCCGCTTCGCCCGCCTCTATCCCCTGCATCTCGTGACGTTTCTCGTGGTCGTCGCCTATGTCACGGCCGGCCGGCTCGCCGGCATCGGCCTGAGCGTGCCCGAGGCCTACACGCTGGAGGCCGCCTGGCCGAACCTGCTCATGCTGCACGCCTGGGGCATCCAGGACCACATGAGCTGGAACTACGTCTCCTGGTCGATCAGTGCCGAGTGGTTCGCCTATCTCCTCTTCCTGCCGCTCAGCCTCCTCGTGCTGCGCCTGCCCACAGGACCGGGCGGCCGGCTCACCATCGCCGTGCTCGGCCTCTTCGCCGCGTCCTATGTCGCCGAGCGGGCGATCGGCCGGCCCCTCACCCACCTCACCCACGATTTCGGCATCCTGCGCATCCTGCCGGAGTTCGTCCTCGGCATCGCGCTCTACCATGCCATCCGCGCCTGGGACCTCGAAACCCGCCATGCCGGCGCCATCCTCGCAGGCACGCTCGGCGCCCTCCTCGCCATCACCCACTGGGACCTCGACGGCCTCTATGCCGTCCTCCTCCTCGCCTTCCTGATCTTCGCCGTGGCGAGCCTCGCCCGGCAGGGCCGCCTCGACTGGCTCGCCCGGCCCGCCCTCGTCTATCTCGGCGAGATTTCCTATGCGATCTACATGACCCACGCGATCGTCTTCATCGTCTTCTTCCGCGGCCTCGGCATCCTCCTGCATGACCCCGCCTCGCCGCATCTCTGGTGGCTCGGCCCCATCGCCCTGGCCCTCACTTTGGCCGCCTCGGTGCTCGCCCACCATCTCGTCGAGCGCCCGGCCCGCCATTGGCTGAACCATCTCTTCGCCGGCGGCTGGCGGCGCTCCGGCCAGACGCCCGCCAGGGCGGCACGGGCCAGCGCCCCGCCGAAGATCCATCGCGGCGCCGTCTTCTGAGCCGACCGGCCGCCACCACCCCGCTGCCCCTCGCCCTCGCCCCTCCCAGCTGTTAGAAGCCGCCGCACGACCAGCGAGGCGCCAGCAGCCGGGACCACCAGCCATGCCCGACTCCCCCTACCCCCGCGACATGCGGGGCTACGGCAGCAATCCCCCCGACCCGCAATGGCCGGACGGGGCGCGGATCGCCGTCCAGTTCGTCATCAACTACGAGGAGGGCGGCGAGAACTGCATCCTGCACGGCGATGCCGCGTCGGAAGCCTTCCTCTCCGAGATCGTCGGTGCTGCGGCCCTGCCGGGCGTGCGTCACATGAACATGGAATCGATCTACGAATACGGCAGCCGCGCCGGCTTCTGGCGCCTGCACCGCCTCTTCACCGAACGCCGCCTGCCGGTCACCGTCTTCGCCATCGCCATGGCGCTGGAGCGCAACCCCGAGGCCGCCGCCGCCATGGTCGAGGCCGGCTGGGAGATCGCCAGCCACGGCTATCGCTGGATCGACTACCAGCACATCCCGGAAGACGTCGAGCGCGAGCACATCCGAAAAGCCGTCGAGATCCAGACCCGCCTCACCGGCGAACGCCCCTTGGGCTTCTACCAGGGCCGCACCAGCCCGCAGACCCGCCGCCTCGTCATCGAGGAGGGCGGCTTCCTCTACGACGCCGACTCCTACGCCGACGACCTCCCCTACTGGGTCGAGAAACCTGCCGGCGGCCATCACCTGGTCGTCCCCTACACCCTC
>JAUIID010000275.1 GCA_030431615.1 Alphaproteobacteria bacterium | reverse complement strand
AAGACCTTCGACGTCAGTGATCCGGCGACCGGCGAGCGCCTCGGCAGCGTCCCCGACATGGGCGTCGACGAGACCCGCCGCGCCATCGCCGCCGCCGAGGCCGCCCTCCCGGCCTGGCGCGCCAAGACCGGCAAGGAGCGGGCCGCGATCCTCGAGAAGTGGTTCGACCTGATCATGGCGAGCAAGGAGGACCTCGGCTACCTGATGACCCGCGAGCAGGGCAAGCCGCTCGCCGAGGCGACCGGCGAGGTGGTCTATGGCGCCGCCTTCGTCGAGTGGTTCGGCGAGGAGGCCAAGCGCGTCTACGGCGACGTCATCCCGCAGACCGTGCCGAGCCGGCGCATCCTGGCCATCAAGCAGCCGGTCGGCGTCTGCGCCGCCATCACACCCTGGAACTTCCCGAACGCGATGATCACGCGCAAATGCGCGCCCGGCCTCGCCGTGGGCTGCACCTTCGTCGTCAAGCCTGCCTCGATGACCCCCTATTCGGCCCTCGCCCTCGCCGAGCTCGCCGAGCGGGCCGGCATGCCCAAGGGCGTCTTCAACATCGTCACCGGCAGTGCCCGCGTCATCGGCGGCGAGCTGACCTCCAACAAGTCCGTCCGCAAGGTCTCGTTCACCGGCTCGACCGACGTCGGCAAGCTCCTGCTCAAGCAGTGCGCCGACACCGTCAAGCGGGTCTCGATGGAGCTCGGCGGCCACGCCCCCTTCATCGTCTTCGACGACGCCGACATCGACTCGGCGGTCAAGGGTGCGATCCTCTGCAAGTTCAGGAACTGCGGCCAGACCTGCGTCTGCACCAACCGCATCTACGTTCAGGCCGGCGTCTATGACGAGTTCGTCGAGAAGTTCAAGGAGGCGGCGTCGCAGCTCAAGGTCGGCCACGGCACCGAGAGCGGCGTCGAGGTCGGCCCGCTGATCGAGCAGGCGGCCGTCGACAAGTCCAACGAGCACGTCAAGGACGCGGTCTCCAAGGGCGCCGTCCTCACCCTCGGCGGCAAGCCGCACGAGCTCGGCGGCCTCTTCTTCGAGCCGACCGTGCTCGCCAACTGCAACGCCGACATGAAGATCGCCCACGAGGAGACCTTCGGTCCGGTGGCCCCGGTCTTCAAGTTCGAGACCGAGGAAGAGGTCGTCAAGCTCGCCAACGACAGCGACGTCGGCCTCGCCGGCTACTTCTTCGCCCGTGACATCGGCCGCGTCTTCCGCGTCGCCGAGGCGATGGAGGTCGGTCTGATCGGCGTCAATGACGGCGTGATCGCCGTCGAGGTCGCCCCCTTCGGCGGCGTCAAGGAAAGCGGTCTCGGCCGCGAGGGCTCCAAGTACGGCGTCGACGAGTACCTGGAGATCAAGTACGTCAGCCTCGGCGGCATCAGCTGAGCTGACTACCGCACGGCGAGCAGCCTCTCGTGGACGAGTACCTCGAGAAGCTGTTCGCCGATGCCTTCAGGCGTGAGGTCGAGCAGGAGGAGAACGTCCTCCGCACCCTGCCGCTCTTCGCCGCCCTCGCCAGCCTCACCCTGCTCGTCCTGCGCGAGTTCGGCGGCGACATCCCGCCGGTCGACGGCACTTGGGCGAACCTCGCCCTGCACGGCCTGCTGATCGCGATCGCCGCTGCCTTCCTGTACGTCTTCGTCTTCATGTTCGTGGCGCTCCGGGCGCGCCGCTACCAGTTTCCCGACGATGAGACCGAGATCCGCCGCACCGCCGACGACCTCCTCGACTTCTACGTCAACGAGGGCCTGCCGCAGGCCGAGGCGGAAGCCCAGGCACATCGCGAGCTGCGCCAGCAGATGATCGACCAGTTCGCTACGGCAGCCAGCAACAATCGCCAGCAGAACGAGCGCCGGCATGCGGCCCGCAGCCGGGCCTTCAACGGCCTGACGGCCGCCCTGGCTCTGTCATTGCTGTTCGTCGCCGCCACCTACATAATGGACGTGACGCGATCACTGCCGGATGGTCCGGCAACCGCCGGCATCCATGGGACGATGAGCCATGGCGACTGAGCCGATGTCGATGCAGGGCCGAAACGATCGGCCCCTTGCCGATCGCGCCGGGAAGTCCCGCGAGAAGCCGCGCCTCGGCCCGCCGCGGGTCGTGGTCCGCGGCGCCTGGGGCCGCGCCCTGCCGGCACCGAAGCCGGGCGAGCGCGAGGAATCGATCTTCACCTCCTGGCTCATGGGCCTGCTCGGCAAGCCCTACCCCAACGAGCCCGACTGACCCGGCCCGGCCATGAGCGCCACCACGACGATCCGGATCAGCCTTTCCGAAGAGCTCGCCGAGCGCCTCGACGAAGTGGCCCGCCGCACCGAACGTGACCGCGAGGCTGTCGTTGCGGACGCCATCGAGACTTTCCTCGAAGAGGAGGACTGGCACGCTGGGGCGATAGCGTCAGCGATCGCCGAAGCCGACTCCGGCGGCCTCTTTGTCCCGCACGAGGAAATCGACAAGTGGCTCGCCGGATGGGGCACTGACGAGGAAACAGCAGCTCCCGAACCAACGATCCGCCGCTGAGAAATGGTCGCGCTGCTCTGGGGCGGCACGGCGCGCGCAGACCTGCAGCGCATTCGCGCCTACATTGCGGAATTCGATCCGGACGCTGCCGGGCGGATTGCCGACCGCATCAGGAGATCGTCACTCCGCCTCATCGACCATCCGATGATCGGCCGCCCCGGCCGCCGCCGTGGCACGCGGGAGCTCATCATCACCGGCACGCCCTGGCTTGTCGCCTACCGCATCACGCCCGACGCCGTCGAAGTGCTGCGCGTCCTGCACGGCCGCCAGCGCTGGCCCGCGAAACTTCACCCCGACTGAACGAAGGAGGCTTGACGCCCGCCCGGCGCGACCATACACTTAACCTCATGGTTAACTTTCAGTCGCCAGACCT
Source organism: Alphaproteobacteria bacterium (assembly GCA_030431615.1). Lineage (GTDB taxonomy): Bacteria > Pseudomonadota > Alphaproteobacteria > Geminicoccales > Geminicoccaceae > SLRI01. Next base: position 2,645 of record JAUIID010000275.1, on the reverse strand, counting down.
CGATCGCACTTTCGCGGCCCTTGCCGACCCGACGCGGCGCGCCCTGATCGCCCAGCTCGGCGAGGCGGAATCGCTGAGCGTCAGCGAGCTCGCCCGGCCGCTCGCCATCTCGCTGCCCGGCGTCATGAAGCATCTGGCCGTGCTCACCGATGCCGGCCTGGTCGAGCGCAGCAAGGCCGGCCGCACCGTCACCTGCCGGCTCAATGCGGCACCCATGCGCGACGCGATCGACTGGCTCGAGCGCTACCAGCGATTCTGGTCCGAGAGCCTCGATCGCCTGGCCGCCTTCCTCGAGGAAGAGAAGGACGAAGCATGTCCGCCACCGACACGAGACCGAGCCTCACCCTCAGGCGACAGTTCAACGCCCCGCGGGAAACCGTCTTCGCCGCCTGGACCGACCCGCAAAAGCTGAGCCGCTGGTTCGGCCCGGCCCGGGTCTCGGTCCTGGAGGCGGAGGTCGCCGCCTTCGAGGGCGGCAGCTACCGGATCGTCATGCTCGACGACGACGGCGGGCGGCACGAGGTCGGCGGCACCTTTCGCGAGGTCGTGCCGCCGGAGCGGCTGGTCTTCACCTGGGCCTGGAAGAGCACGCCCGAGCGCCAGTCCGTCGTCACGCTGCGCCTCGCGGCCGTGCAGGACGGCACGCTCCTGACGCTGGTCCACGAACAGTTCGCCGACGAGGCGACCAGGGGCCGCCACGCGCAGGGCTGGACCGGCTCCCTCGACAAGCTCGAAGCCTTTCTTTCGGCCTGACAAACCAACCATCGGTCCACCCAAAGGAGGAACGACGATGCCATGGTCGCATGGCGCCTTTCACTGGAACGAGCTTATGACCTGGGACGTGGAGCGCGCCAAGCGCTTCTACGCCGAGACGATCGGCTGGACCTTCGAATCCATGCCGATGCCCGACGGCACCTACTGGGTTGCCAAGATGGGCGATGCCTATGCCGGCGGCATGTTCCAGCTCAAAAAACCGGAGTTCGAGGGCCTGCCGGAGTTCTGGATGGCCTATCTCGCCGTCGACGACGTCGACGCGCGCGTGGCGAAGGCCGTCAGCGCCGGCGCCGAGCTCAAGCGCCCGATCTTCGACGTGCCGGGGGTCGGCCGCATCGCCATCCTGCAGCAGCCCGGCGGCGCCGGCATCGGCTGGATGACCCCGGCCTCCCAGGACTGATCCAGACGCCGCCGCCGGCCGCACCGGCGGCGGCGAAGGAGCCGCCCCCATGACCTGGTCCACGCCGGTGGCAGCACTGGCACTCCTGGGAATTGCCATCACTTCGCCGGCGATGGCGGCCGAGCCGGCCATCCCGGCCGGCCGCTACACCAGCGACCCCGCCCATACCAGCCTGACCTTCCGCGTCAGCCATCTCGGCTTCTCGCGCTACACCGCCCGCTTCACCCGCGTCGAGGCGGTGCTCGATCTGGACCCGGCCGATCCCGGGGCGGCGACCGTCACGGCAACCATCGACCCGGCCTCGCTCGAGACCGACTACCCCTTCGACGACATGGACTTCGACGCCTACCTCACAGGCCCCGAATGGCTCGACGCGGCGCAACATCCCGCCATCACCTTCACCTCCACCGCCGTCGAGCCCACCGGCCCCGACACCGCCCGCGTCACCGGCGACCTGGCGCTCCGCGGCGTCACGCGGCCGGTCGTGCTCGAGGCCACCTTCAATGGCGGCTATGCCGGCCACCCGCTCGACCCCGGCGGCTCGCGCATCGGCTTCTCGCTGCAGGGCAGCCTCGAGCGCTCCGCCTTCGACATCACCACGGGCCTGCCGCTCGAAGGCACGACCTTCGGGGTCGGCGACACGGTCGAGCTCTTCATCGAGACCGAGCTCCTCCGCCCCCGCCCGGCAAGCGAGGCTCCCTGAGCCGCCCGGCACCACGCCTCATCGAGGACACCCACCCATGGCCACCGCCACGGCTACCGCCACAGCTACCGAAAGCCCCATCGAGCTGCGCATCACCCGCACCCTCGACGCCCCGCAGGAGCGCGTCTTCGCCGCCTGGACGGACCCCGCCCAGCTCGCCCGCTGGTGGGGCCCGAAGGGCTACACCCTGCCCGCCATGGAGGCCGACATCCGCCCGGGCGGCAACTGGCGCGCCTGCATCCGCTCGCCCGAAGGCGAGGACCACTGGATGGGCGGCACCTGGCAGGAGATCGACCCGATCGACCGCCTCGTCTTCAGCTTCGCCTGGGAATCCCCGGACGCCCTCCTGACCATGATCACCGTCACCCTGCAGCCCGACGGCGACCGGACCCGCCTCACCTTCCACCAGACCCCGTTCCGCGACGTCGAAAGCCGCGACAGCCACATGGGCGGCTGGACCAGCTGCCTCGACTGCCTCGACGATCACCTCGCCAGCCTGTCCTAGGACAACCACCATGCATGATACCACCGTTGCCCACCCGATCGTCTCCCACAGCGAATGGCTCGAAGCCCGCAAGGCCCTGCTCGCCGAGGAGAAGGCCCTGACCCGCGCCAGGGACCGCCTGAACGAGGCCCGCCGCGCCCTCCCCTGGGAGCGCGTGGCAAAGGACTACCGCTTCGATGGCCAGGAAGGGCCCATCACCCTGGCCGGGCTCTTCGGCCAGAACAGCCAACTCGTCCTCTACCACTTCATGTTCGGCCCCGGCT
>JAUIID010000274.1 GCA_030431615.1 Alphaproteobacteria bacterium | reverse complement strand
GAGGATGTAGAGGATGGTGAGGACGAGGACGATGACCAGCAGCGCCACGCCGATGGCCGCCGCCTCGCCGAACCGGTTGGCGAGGAATGCCCTGTTGTAGAGCAGCACCGGCAGGACTTCGGTGGCCCGCGCCGGCCCGCCCTGGGTCATCACCTTGATGATGTCGAAGTGCCGGATGGTGTTGATGAAGTCGAGCGTCGAGGCGACGATCAGAAGATAGCGGAGGTTGGGCAAGGTGACGTAGCGGAAGCGCTGGCGGCTCGTGGCACCGTCGATCTCGGCAGCCTCGTATTGCTCGCGCGGGATGCCCTGCAGGCCCGCGAGCATCAGGAGCATGATGAAGGGCATGCCGCGCCAGACGTCGACAGCGACGATGGAACCGAAGGCGAGGGCAGGCTCCCCGAGCCAGACCTGATACTCGTTGATCAGCCCAGCACTGCGCAGGAGATAGTTGACAACCCCGAACTGCGGCTCGAGTAGCCACATCCAGATGATGGCGCCGATCGCCGGGGCAACCATCCAGGGCGTCAGGAAGGCAATACGAATGGCGGTCTTGACGAAGCGGACTTCGTTGAGGAGCAGGGCGAGGGCGAGGCCGAGTGCCACATGCAGGGCGACCGCTATCCCGGTGAAGGCAAAAGAGATCGCAAGGCTGTCCCAGAAGGCGGGCTCCGTGAGGATCTTCTCATAGTTGCCGAGCCCGATGAAGTCGATGCGCAGCCCGCGCGTACGGTGCAGGCTGGTCTGGAAGGCGTGGATGAGCGGGTAGAGGATGATCGCCGCGAGCAACACAAAAGCCGGGGCGATAAACAGGTAGCCGTGGAAGCGCTCGCGGCGCAGGCCGGCACCGCGCCAGGCGGCAGCGCCGGCCTCCCCCCCTTGGCGGGCGGCGGCGCTGTCCTTCCGGCGGATGCCGATCGCCATGCTCAGACGTCGTTCAGCTTCTCGTTGAGCTTCACGTCCAGGGCCCGGAAGATCTCCTCGACCCGCTCGGGCTCGAGCAGTGCTTCCTGTACCGCATCGACGATGTCGTTCGTCGAGATGTCGGCCCAGTGCGGGTGCGGCAGCGGGTAGGTCCGGGCATAGCCACCGATCTCCACGAACTTGCGCAGCATCGGGTTGTCCGCGATCTCGGGCTCGTCGCTGACATCGTTGCGCAGGGGCATCCAGTTGGCCACGGTGGCACGCTGCACCGCCCACTTGCGCTCGTTGTTGAACTTGATGAATTCCCAGGCCTCGTCCGGGTGGGCGCAGCTCGAGCTGATGCTGTCCGCGGTCATGGTGGCGACGGTCGCCTTCTCCTCGACGTTCATCGGCGGGTCGGCGACAAAGAGCTTGCCCTCGAGATCCGGGTTGTCGCCCAGCACCTTGGCGATGCTCCAATAGGCGTTGCGCATGGTCGCAATCCGGTTCTGCGCGAAGAGGTTGGTCTGCTCGAGATAGTTGATGGTCGTGGCACCGGGTGCGGCGAGGCCTTCCGCCTCCATTCCGAGATAGGTCTTGATCGCCTCGAGCGAACGGGGGTCGGCGGCGAAGCGCGCCTCGGTCATGTCCTCGTTGAAGGGTTCGCCGCCGTTCGAGTAGATCCAGGTGAGGAGGGTGCGGGTCGTCGTGTCGGTCCGCCCGCCGAGGATGGCGGTGGCCCACTGCTCGTCGCCCGAGAGCGCCTCGGCCCAGGTCATGTAGTCGGCCCAGGTGGCCGGCGGGTTCTCGGGATCGAGACCGGCCGCCTCGACCAGGTCACGGTTGTAGACCTCGGCATAGACGCCGCCCCAGCTCGGCACGCCCCAGAGCTCGCCGTCCCAGCGGGCGGCGGAGAGGATGCTCTCGGACCAGGCCTGGCGGAAGCCTTCGGGCTCCGCGTTCCAGTACTCGTCGAGCGGGATCAGATAGCCGTTATAGGCGGCCGTGGTGACGTCGACGGAGACGATGCACGGCGCCTGCTGTGCCTGGGCGGCGGTGACGAAGCGCGTCCAGTGGTCGGCGCGGGCGACGAGGATCGGCTCGATCTTGATGTCCGGATGGGCCGCCTCGAACTCCTCGATGATGGCGTGCCAGACCGGCTCGAACTGCTTCTCGGTGAGATTGGCCGTCTGCCACTGGAGGGTGAGGGTCTCGGCGGCGAGCGGGGCCGCCGCGAGGCCGAGCAGGGTGGTGGAGAGTAGGGCGATCTTCAGGCTTCTCGATGTCATCGTGCTGCTCCCTTATTAACCTCAGCGCCAGAGGGCGCCGTTGCGTTCGACGCGCGGTTGCTGCTTGAACGGCAGATCCTTCAAGGCCTCAAGATCCGGTTCGAGGCCGAGCCCCGGGCCGTCCGGCATGAGGAAGTGTCCGTCCTCGAAGCGGACGGCCGGTCGCGACGCCAGATCGCGGATGGCGCGTTGCGGCTCCATCTGCTCGAGGATGAAGAAGTTGGGGATCGAGGCCGCGAGGTGCATGGCGGCCACCGTGCAGATCGGCCCGCCCGGGTTGTGCGGGGCGACGGGCACGTACCAGGTGTCGGCGAGGCTCGCGATGCGCCGCACCTCGGTGATGCCGCCGGCATGCATGAGGTCCGGCTGGATGATCCGGCAGCCACCATGCACGAGCAACTCGCGATACTCAAAGCGGGAGAGGAGCCGCTCGCCGGTGGCGATGGGCGTCCTGATCTGTGCCTGCATGGCCGCCATGACGGCGGGGTTCTCGAATGGCACCGGCTCCTCGAACCAGCCCGGCCGGAAGGGATGGAGGGCTGCATCGACCATTGGTAACGTGCGCGGCGAGAAGAACTCGCTGCACTCGATGAAGATCTCCACATCGCACCCGGCGCCGGCGCGTGCCGCCTCCATGAGCGCGGCGCCACGGCGCAGTTCGGCCGCTTCATCCTGGTGCAGCTGCTCGCGCCGGATGGGTGTGAACTTGAACCCGCGAAAGCCGCGCCGGACGGCTTCCTCGGCACCGCGATGGGCGTCGTCGGGCCCGGCGGCACCCTGCAGCCAGTGGCTGGCATAGACCGGCAGGCGCGTGCGATGCGGGCCGCCGAGGAGCCGGTAGACCGGCACGCCCAGCCGCTTGCCCTCGATGTCCCACAAGGCGATGTCGAGACCGGCGAGAGCCGACATGAAGACCGCGCCACCACGCCACCGCCAAGCGTTGTAGAGGCGATGCCAATGCCGTTCCGGCCCTGACGGGTCCTGGCCGATCAGGTGTCCGGCATAGTCGTGAACGGCGCGCTCGACGGGGTCGATGGCGCCGTGCAGGGAGGCCTCGCCCCAGCCAACCAGACCCTCGTCGGTCGAGATCCGAACGAACAGCCAGTTGCACCAGTCGACCCAGACCTTGAAGGTATCGACCGCCGTTATGCGCATGCGCCCCCCTGTCATCGGCGCCCAAAGCATGAGCCTAGCCGCAATGAACCGTTTCATTTAGAGTATCATCATCGTCCGAGGTTGCAATCCCGGAAATGCCGCGCCGATGACCTTCGCTCGTCCGCCTACCATTCGCGACGTCGCCGATCGTGCAGGCGTATCGATCGGTACGGCTTCGAACGTCCTCAACAGGAAACCGCAGGTCGGCGGCGCGCTGCGCGAGAAGGTGCTCGAGGCTGCCCAGGAGCTGGGCTGGCGACCCAACAGCATCGCCCGCAGCCTGCGCCAGCGTCGCACGGGTGTCGTCGGTCTCTGCGTGCCGCTCACCGGCAGCGCCTATTTTGCCGCGATGGTCGAGGCCTTCGAGGAGGTGGCGGCGGTCCAGGGCCACGCGATCATGCAGGTGCTCAGCCACAGCGATCCGCAGCTCGAACTCGCGCGCGTCGAGATGCTGCTCGCAAGGCAGATCGACGGCCTCGTGCTGGTACCGTGCGCGATGCCAGCTCGGACACTCGAAGCGATCGCCAGGAGCGGCGTGCCGACGGTCGTCGTCGACCGGCTGCCGGACGACCAGCGCTTCGATACAGTCACGCTCGACGACGCCGGGGTGATGCGCCGGGTGACTGGGCATCTGCTGTCACTCGGCCATCGGCGTGTCCTCTATACCGTGCAACATCCGGAGCTGGTCACGACGCAGGCGCGCATTCAAAGCTTCGAGGCGACGATGCGGGAGGCGGGGCCGGCGGCACGGAGCCGCGTGCTGGCGCGCCCTGAAAATCCCCTTGCCTATGCCGGCGACCTCGGGAGGGTGCTTACCGAAGCCGAGCCTCCGACGGCAATCATCGCCAGCAACAGCATCCTCGCCCAGTGGACGCTGCAGGCTCTCACCGGTTCCGGATGGCGCTGGCCTGCCGACATCTCCGTTTTTGCCTTCGATGAGCCAGCCTGGGCCGAACTCGTCACGCCACCCCTGACCTGCGTCCGTCAGCCAGTCCAGGCAATCGCCCGCCATGCCTGGCAGCAGCTTCTGGCCAGGCTCGCCGGGGAAACAGGCCCGCGACGGCACGTCGTACTCGAGGCGGAACTCGTCCTGCGCAGCTCGACGGCGGCTCCGGCAGGCACTTCGGAACCGATCGCATACTAGGCAAAGGTGTTGGCACGGAACAACGCCGCTTTAGCTGTCACTGGCCGTTCGCGTCGCTGGTTTCTAGATGGCGCCGCAAGAGGTCGAGGTCGAGCGCCCGGTCCATCACTTGGGACGGGTTCTGCTTGAAAGACCGTCTGCAGGTTGTGTCCCGGGACATGGTGTCGCTGACAATGGTCACGGCATAGGCAATTGCGACAGGCAGGTTCGCAGTCGCTCCCATCCCGGGCCGTGCGGAAGTGGGCCCATCAGATCATGGCGGATCTCGATCATTACGGCTGCGGCGGCACCGGCGTCGACCACGCCGGCATAGGGCGTGTTCAGGCCGACGTCGTAGCCGGCCGCGGCGAAGTGGGCCTGCAGTGTTGCGACCCAGGGGTCGGCGGTCAGGTCGCACATCGTCCCGAGATCGATCTCGCGACGAGGCGCCTGCGGATGCGGCTCCACCTTCCAGGCCCTTTTCGGGTAGCTGTGCAGATCGATCATGATTCGACCCGCCGCCGCGGCCCGCAGGCGTTGCCAGTGCGGATCGTACCAGGCCGCCTGCAGGGCAGCCCGCTCGCCGGCGGAAAGGTCCCGGCGCAGCGGTCGGCCGTCGCGCGTGCGCGAATAGATCATGCCGCGGCCGACTGCCGCCATCGGCTCGAGCCTGTCGTCGGCATAGCGTTCCACATCGACGACCAGGCGCGACACTTCGGCCGCGACGATGGTGGCGGAAGGCCAGGCAGCACGGGCCAGCTCGTCGGTCAGGAGATCGGCCGACAGACGCGCCTCGGCGGCGAGGGCGGGCGGCGACAGCGTGAACTGGTCGCGCACATCGGGCGGGATGGTGGTTGATGCGTGCGGGACGTGAATAACGAGGTGGCTCACGAAGCGGCTCCAGGCGGAGACTGGCAGTGTGCGCCCGAAGGTGTTGAAAGATCGTTGCAGGGATGAATGCGGGGTGCTTCGCCTCCGTGATCCCTCAGAGCATCGATTCGAGCCTCGTGTTGACCACCAGCTCGGCGACGCTGGCGTTGTCGGGGAGGCTGAGGAGGAGGCTGACGGTT
>JAUIID010000034.1 GCA_030431615.1 Alphaproteobacteria bacterium | reverse complement strand
GCGCAGCACGGTGGAGGCGGGGCGGGCCTGGGTCAGAGACCAGGTCGCGGCGCTCGACCGGGCACCCAGGGTGCCCATGGGCCTCGACGAGCTGATCGTCGGCACGATCTGCGGCGGCTCGGACGGAACCAGCGGGCTCACCGCCAACCCGGCCATCGGCAAGGCGGCCGACATCCTGGTGGATGCCGGGGCCCGGGTGATGTTCGAGGAGCTGGGCGAGCTCTTCGGCTGCGAGGCGCACATGGCGGGCCGCGCGGCAACGCCGGAGCTCGGCCAGGCGATCATGGACGCCATGGACAAGAGCCGCCGGGTCTACGGCATGCTGGACCAGTCGAGCTTCGGCGGCGGCAACATCACAGGGGGGCTCAGCACGATCGAGGAGAAGTCGATCGGCGCCTACACCAAGAGCGGGACCCGGCCGATCGTCGGGATGATCAAACCGGGCGTGAAGCCCACGGCACCCGGGCTCTATCTCCTCGACATGATCGGCGACGGCCCGGTGCGCTGGGGGTTCCCAAACATCAACGACAATGCCGAGATCACCGAGATGATCGCCTCGGGTGCGCATCTCTCCCTCTTCTCGACCGGCCGCGGCTCGGTCGTGGGCTCGGCCATCTCGCCCGTGGTCAAGATCTGCGCCAATCCCGAGACCTACCGGCGGCTGACCGACGACATGGATGTCGATGCCGGCAGGATCCTCGAAGGCCGCGGCACGCTGGACGAGGTGGGCCGGGAGATCGTGGACCTCGTCGAGCGGGTGGCAGGAGGCGAGCCGACGAAGTCGGAGGCACTCGGGCATCAGGAATTCGTCCTGACCTACAAGAGCTTCGCGCCGCTCGGCCCGGCCTGCCTGCCGGCCTGAGTGAAGTCCGGGAGGCGATTGCGCCGCATGGCGAAACGGGCGCCGGCTCACCACATTCGCTGCAATGCGCGCAGGCATCCGTGCGCCTTCATCATGGCGGAAGGGCTCAGCCTCGCCCGCTGGACAAGCCGCGGTCACGCGGCTAGGCGATGGCTGCCGTTATCGACAACTCGTTCAGTCAAGTTCGCGCCACCGGACCATGCGATGGGGCCGGCCAATGCGAATGTGTTCTGATTGCCTGATTGACACCTAGATGCGGACGCTCTTCAGGATCTTCAATTCGGCGCCGGGCGGGCGACCATGGCTGGTCGTGCTCGCCTTCTTTCTGGCGAGCCTGACGGAAGGTATCGGACTCGTTACACTTCTGCCGGTGATCGCGATCGTCGGTGGCGATTCGGATCCCTCGGGCACGTCGAAGGTCATTCTCGACAAGCTGGCAGAGTTCGGCATTCAGCCCAACCTGCATTCGCTCATCGGTGTCTTCATCATCATGATGATCCTGAAGGCATCGATAACGTTCCTGGCCACCCAGTTCATCAGCAACACTGCCGCAGAAGTCGCAACCGTCATCCGCCGGCGGGTGATTTCCGGCATCATGCGGGCTCGCTGGCAATACATCATCGACAGCGCCAAGGGGCAGTTCCCTTTCATCGTGTCCGGCGAGTCCAACCGGGCGGCCGACGCCTATCTGACGAGCACGACGTTCATTGCCCTTGTGGCCCAGACGGCAATCAATCTTCTGGTCGCCCTCTATCTGTCCTGGAAACTGGCGATCGCCGGTGTTGCCCTGGGGCTGGTCGTAGCGGCTGCACTGGGCTTTCTCGTCCCGCTGGCCAAGAAGGCTGGCAAGCGCGAGACCTTTACCAGAAGAGCATTGATCAGCGAGCTCACGGACGCTCTCCACAATCTGAAGCCGCTCAGGGCGATGGGTCGCGAGACTGCGTACGAGCAGGTCCTGCGGGCGCAGGTGGAGAAGGTGCGGCGGGCGATGCGCCGCCAGATCCTGTATCGCGAAGGGCTGACCGGCCTGAACGAGATCCTCATCGCGATCGGATTCGCGGCGATCATCCTTGCCGCACCCGCCTTCATGGACGTCGGCTTCGAGACGCTGGCCATCATGGCAGTGGCTCTGGCGCGGACCGCGAACAACATCGGCAAGCTCCAGAAGACCTATCAGCGTGTGGCCATGCTCGAGAGCGCCTACATCGTCACCGGCCGTTTGCTGGAGGATCTCAATCTGGCCGCGGAAGAGCGGACCGGCGGCAAGCAGGCGGAGCTGAGTGACGGAATCCGGTTCGATCACGTGTCGCTGCTGCATGGTGATGTTCAGGCGTTGCAGGACGTGTCGTTCAAGATCAAGGCAAAGGACCTGACGGTCATCGTCGGTCCATCGGGTGCCGGCAAGACCAGCATCATCGATCTGACCCTGCGTCTGTACGAGCCCTCTTCCGGCTCGATCACGATCGACGGCGTCGAGCTTGGGGATCTCGACATCAGCGCCTGGCGCAATCGGGTGGGTTATGTCGCCCAGGAACTCATGCTCCTGCATGACACCATCTACAACAACGTCACCTTCGGTGATCCGTCGATCACCGAGGAGGACGTTACACGGGCGCTGGAGCTGGCGGGTGCTGCCGAGTTCGTTGCTTCCCTGCCGAAGGGCATCGCCACCGAGGTCGGTTCAGGCGGCGCCAAGCTCTCTGGCGGACAGCGACAGCGTATCGCTCTGGCGCGAGCGCTCGCCCGCCGGCCCGATCTTTTGATCTTCGATGAAGCGACTAGTGCCCTGGACAGGGCGACGGCGCAGGCGATCCAGGCCGAAGTCGAGCGACTGAAGGGATTGGTGACGATCATCGTGATAACGCATCGCGGCGAGTTCCTCGACATCGCCGACCAGCTGATCAGGATCGAGTCCGGCCGCATCGTCGAGACGTCGGACATGGCGCACGCTGACGGTGGTGATTTCGCCGCCGATGGATCCAGGCCCAACCCGGGTGACAAGCCGGAATCGGGTGGCGGTTCTTCCCGAGCCTCCATCGCGCCAGCATTGTGACTGCGTCCAGCTCGCCCGCACCGGACTGTTCTCCCGCCGAAACGGTCGGTGCAATGGCGGGATCGATACCCCGACAACTGCTCATCCATATCGGCTATCCGAAGACCGGCAGCACCTGGCTGCAACGGGTGGTCTTCGACAGTGGCCGCTACGGCATACTGCCCTGGGGCCAGGACGGTTCGGAGCAAGGTGCGCACGCGCTGAACCACGTCGATCCGTTGGCGCCGGACCTCGCAGGCCCTCGCGAAGCCTACCTCGCACGCCTGCAGCCGGACCTGCCGGCGGATGCCTGGGTGGCACTGTCGGGCGAGAGCCTTTCGGGCAGTCTCTTCTCTGGCGGGCACAACAGCGCGTGGAATGCCGAGTTGCTGCATGGGCTCTTCCCCGACGCCCGCATTCTGCTCGTCGTGCGGGAGCAGCGCTCGATCATCCTCTCCGCCTATGGCCAGTACGTGAAGAAGGGCGGACTGCTTCGGCTCGACGCCTTCCTGGCGGGCTCACGCAGCATGCGGATGCCATTCTTCAACCTGCGGCAGTTCAAGTACGATCGACTGGTCGCGCACTATCAAGGCCTGTTCGGCGCGGACCATGTCCAGGTGCTGCCCTACGAGTGGATCGTGAACGATCCGGTCCGCTTGCTCGCGGAGCTGCGTCGTTTCCTCGGGATCGAAGGCGAGATCGCCGAGCCGGGCAAGGAGGTGCTGAACGCGTCGCGCGATGCCGTGGCACTGGTGGTGATGCGTCACCTCAACTACCTGCGCCGCGCCGATCCCCTGAACGGCCTCAGCCCCCTTGCGACGAATTTCGGCAGGCGCCTGATCGACAATTTCTGCGCGCGCTTGCAGGGCCGATTGTTCGACCCGCTCAGCCGTCGCGTTCGCCGGCGCTGGCAGCGCCAGATCGCGGCAACGGTCGAAGGCAGCTACGCCGAGAGCAATCAACGCCTGGCGCAACTTACCGGCCTGCCGCTGGCGCAACTCGGGTACGACTGCGGATAAGGCAATTGCGCCGCATGGCGAAATTGGCACGGGGTGGCCACATCGCCTAGAACGCGCGTCACGCATCTGCGCGCCGCACTCTTAGCAGCCGGATCCCATGCGCGACGTCTTTCGCATCTTCATGAGCTCCTCGGGCATGGTCAAATGGACCGTACTGGCGGCGCTCATCCTCGCCACCATGGCCGAGGGCATCGGCCTCGCCAGCATGCTGCCCGCCGTGACGCTCGCCTTCGGCGAGAACGACACGACCGGCATCGGCCAGGCCGTCACGGACGGGCTTGCCTGGCTCGGCCTGCCCGCCAGCCTGCCGATGCTGCTCGCGGTCATCGTCATCGGCATGCTGGTGAAGGCACTTATGGTGATCCTCGCGATGTACCATGTGAGCGCCGTGGTCGCCACCGTCGCCTCCCGCGTGCGGATCGCGCTGGTCACGGCGCTGCTCAACGTCCGCTGGCCCTACTTCACCCGCCACCCGGTCGGCCGGCTGGCGAACTCGGTGAGCCTCGATTCGACCCGCGCCGGCGACGCCTATCTGGTCGCCACGACCTATCTGGCGACCGTCTTCCAGGCGGCGATTACGCTCGTGGTGGCGCTGCTCGTCTCCTGGAAGGTGGCCCTGATCGGGCTGCTGGTGGGTGCGCTCATCGCCGTCATCCTCCTGCCGCTGGTGAAAATGGCGAAGCGTGCGGGCATCAAGCAGCGCCAGCGCACCGAGGATATCGTCACGCTCCTCTCGGACACGCTCTCGAACATCAAGCCCCTGAAGGCGATGTCGCGGCAGGCGCAGTTCGCCGAGTTCTTCTCGAGACGCACCGGCAAGCTGCGCGTTGCCCTGCAGCAGGAGGCGATGAGCCGGCACCTGATGAAGAGCCTGCGGGAGCCGATCGTCGCCCTGGCGGCGGCCGGTGCCTTCTTCTTCGTCTATACGAGCGAGGTCATCGCCCTGCCCGAGCTCCTGGTCATGGGCGTGCTTCTCGCCCGGATCATCAGCACGCTCGGCAAGGTGCAGGAGCTGGAGCAGCGCGCCCAGATCCTGCAGGCTTCCTACTGGTCGGTGCACCAACTGGTGGCCGAAGCCGAGGCCGAGAGCGAGCAGTTCACCGGCACCCGCCAGCCGACCTTCAACGAGGGCTGCTCGCTTGACAAGGTGACCTTCGGTTATGGCGAGAAGCCGGTCATCAAGAATGCCAGCCTGACCATCCCGGCGGGCCGGCTCACCGTCATCACCGGTCCGTCCGGCGTCGGCAAGACCACCATCACCGACCTTCTCCTTGGCCTGCTCACGCCGCAGAGCGGGACGGTGCGGGTCGATGGCGTGCCGCTCGACGAGCTGGATGTCATCGCCTGGCGGTCCATGCTCGGCTACGTCCCGCAGGAACTGGCCCTTTTCCACGACAGCGTGCTGGCCAACGTGACCCTGGGCGATCCCGCCTTCGACGCGGCGGCGGCCGAGGAGGCGCTGCGCCTCGCCGGCGCCTGGGAGTTCGTCGCCGCCCTGCCGAACGGCATCGAGCAGGTGGTCGGCGAGCGCGGCACGATGCTCTCCGGCGGCCAGCGCCAGCGTATCGCCCTCGCCCGGGCACTCGTGGTCAAGCCCAAGCTCTTGATCCTCGACGAGGTGACGAGTGCGCTCGATCCCGAGACGGAGGCCGCGATCTGCGCCAATGTGCGCCAGCTGAGAGGTCGGGTCTCCATCGTCGCCATCACCCATCGGCCGATCTGGGTGAAGCTGGCCGACCGGGTCTACGAGGTCGGGCCGACCGGTGTCAGGACCAGAGAGGTAGCGCGGGCCATGGCTTGAGCGCCGTTTGGGGCACACCGGCCGCCGGATCGCCGGGCCGGTTGCCGCACCCGGTTGCGGGTGGCGGCCCACATGCTATCTGACGGGATGTGCCTGCCGCGGGTTGAACGACCGGACCATGTCGACACTTCTGATCCTGGGCTCGAAGCCGGAGCCGGTATTGCCGCCGCCGGCCCTGATCGATGCTGTCGCCTGCGCCAATGCCTCGGGCCGGTCGGCCCTGCGTCACGGCCTGCCGGACCCGGTGGTCACGGTCATGTCCGCGGTCCTGACCTCCGGTCACAAGGCGGCCAACGACCTGGCGCTCGAGGCGCTGCGCGGCCTGCGCACCGGCCAGCTCTACATCTACCCGCGACCGGAAGTGAACGGCTCGGCGCTGAAGCGGGCGTGGCGTGAGCTGCGGCGCTACCGGATGCATCCCTGGTACTTCAAGCGACGGCTGAGGGCGCTGGACTACGGTTTCGACGAGGCCATCGCCTGGTCGCGCGAGCGGTACGATGCGGTGATGCGGGAGCTGACCGGCAGCGACCCCGACATCGCCGCGCTGATGGTGCGCAAGCAGCCCTCGACCGGCGTGATGGCGCTCGCCATCGGCCTCGCCGACGGTCGTTTCGACCGGTTCGTGATGAGCGGGTTCTCCTTCGAGATCACGCACGCCTACGCCCACAACCCCCTGATCGACGAGGCGGGATCGACCCGCAGCAAGCACACCGAGACCGATATCGCCATCCTGCGCTGCCTCGCAGACCGGCATGCCGGCATCTTCACCACCGAGCCCGCGGTGCATGAGCGCGCCGGCCTGCCCTTCCTTCCGGCATCGCCGGCAAGACAGGGCGGCCGCCGCGACGCAGCGCCCCTGGCCGCCCAAGGAGCCTCCTGAAGCCATGGCCACAGCCGTCGAACCAGCCCCCGCCCCTGCCGCCCCGGCCGGCGGTTCCCGCAAGGACACGGGCATGTTCAACTACGATCACCTCGAGCTGCGCTATGACCCCTTCCCGATCGGTCTGGCCAAGCCGCTGGTGGATGCCGATCGCTATGCCGAGATGCTGGCGAACTATCCCGATCGCGACATGTTCGCCTATCTCGCCAAGGTCGGGCACAAGTACTCGCTCTCGGAGAAGAGCAACCCCAAGGCCTATCACGACTTCGTCCAGTCGAAACCGATCTGGCGCGACTTCCATGCCATGGTCAAGAGCGACGCCTTCATCAAAGGCGTGGTCGATGCGCTGTCGGAACGGCATGTCGACCTCGGCTACGGCAAGCTGCCGACCCCGGCGCGGCGGACCAAGAAATTCGTGCGCAACCTTCTGCGCGGCAGGCTGGATGCCGGCCGGTCGCCGCTCTCCGCGCGGTTCGAGTACTCGATGCTGCCGGCGGACGGCGGCTATGTGATCCCGCACTCGGATTCGCCGGGCAAGCTCATCACCATGGTGGTCTCGATCGTCGATGACGGCGAATGGGACCCGGCGCTCGGCGGTGGCACCGACATCAACAAGCCGAAGGACCCGACGCTCACCTACAACGAGCTGAACCGGCAGGCACGCTTCGACGAGATGGACGTCATCGACACCTTCGAGTTCACGCCGAACCAGGGCGTGATCTTCGTCAAGACGTTCAACTCCTGGCATTCCGTCCGGCCGATGACCGGCAAGGGCTCGGACGCCATGCGCCGGACGCTGACGATCAATATCGAGAGCTACGACAACTAGGGAGTGGCGGTCGACGGCCTGTCCGGAGGCGGCGGGCGGGCACTCGGCAGATCGTGATGGGCAGGTCGACCCTTCTTGTCGTGTTGCTGATCGGTGCCTTGAGCGGGCCCGGCAAGGCGGCAAACGACCGTAGCGTCATTGCCGGCCTGGCGTGGGATGACCCAGGCTCGCTGGTGGTCGCGAAGTTGCAGGAGGTTTGCCGCGACCTGCACATCAGGAGGGCGGCGCAGGTCCGCTTCCCGCTGGCGCGGCACACCGAACAGCATGCGGTCTGCGTCGGTCTGCGACTGGCAGAAGAGGAGCTGGCGTCCGCCGTTTTCGTGCTCGCCGACGACAGGCTGAAGATGATCGAGGCGCAGGGTGGTGCCTTGCGGACCCTGCTTGGCGAGCGCACCGATTCCTCACCTTACCTGAGCTGGCTCGTGTTCGACGACGGACAGCTCATTGCCGATCCCGCGAGCGACACTGTCTGGCTGCTGAGCGAGGAGGCCCTGCATCCGCATCTGTTCCTCTGGCCCACCCCGTTTCCGTACCGGTCGACCGATACGCCGCCGAGCGCCGCCTCCTCCGCGGCGCTGCCGAGCTTCATCGCGTTCGGCGCGGACCTGGAGAGCTCGACGCCACTCTTCGCGGCGGCCTGCCCGACGATGGCGATCCGGGAGATCGAGGATATCTGGCTGCCGCATGAACCAGAGACGCAAACGCAGATCGACTGTCTCGGCATCGATTTCGCCGGCGGCCCGCGCAAGCTGGAGGCGGTATTCGGTGACGGTGTGCTGGAACTGGTCTGGATCCTGACCGCGAAACCGGAAGAGGAGCGGATCCGGCGGGCCCTCGTCGATGCCCATGGACCGGTTAGCCACGCCTCGGCAAGCTGGGAGGTCTTCGAAGGTGGCCGGATCGCCCTGCGCAAGGATGTGCCGGAAGTGCTCGCGATCTCGGAAAGGCTCGTTCCCTACTACGCCGAACTGCTGCCCCGGTAGCAGTCCGGGAACTCGTCTCTCTCAGGCGTCCGAGGCCAGCTTCATGAGCACGAGGCCGCCGGTGATCATCGCGGCGGCGATGAGGCGCATCACTGTCACCTGCTCGCCCAGGACGATGATGCCTACGATGAATGCGCCGACGGCACCGATGCCGGTCCAGATCATGTAGGCGGTGCCGAGCGGCAGGGCGCGCATGGCGAGCGCCAGAAGGCCGAAGCTGCCGAGCATGGCGACGAGGGTGATGATGGTGGGCCCGAGCCGGCTGAAGCCTTCCGACTGCTTCATGAAGTAGGCCCAGACGACCTCGAGCAGGCCGGCGATGAACAACATGATCCAGGGCACGAGCGGCCCTCCTCCTGAAGGACCGGGCCGTCCCGGATTTGCTGCCCATGATGGGGGAGGTCGTGGCCTCGCCCGCCCTATCTGGGTGCCTGGAGCCGGCGGGTCAAGCGGCGGCCGGGTGGCGCTCAGTGGTAGCCGAAGCCGGGATCGAGGCGCTCCCTGACCAGCCGGTCCAGCCGTTCGGCTGTCTCCGGCCTGAGCGCGGCGCGATAGCCGCCGACGCGGCCCTTGCGCACCTTCGCGGTCTCGACGTCGCCGGCGCGCCTCTGGCCGAGGCGGTCGGAGTTGAAGTATCCCTCGCGCTCCTTCTGCTGCAGGCTCTGGAAGGAGGCGAAACGGACGGTCTCGGCGACCTGGACGGGATCGACGGTCTCGCCGATGAAGGCGAGGAGGTCGGTGAAGGCGGCCTCGGTGTCGGCGCGCAGGTCCTCGTAGCGCAGGAGACGGGCCTGGCGGAGCGTGTGCCGCTCCTCGGCCCAGCGATTGAGGTAGCCGATCATCCGGACGGCGCCGAACGAGGGATCGAGCACGAAGCTGTCGATATCGAGTTCGCGGGCGGATTGCGGGATCTTCTTGCGGCGCAGTTCCCGCTCGCCGGCCCGGTTCCTGACGTGGAAATAGAGCGAGACGGCAACGTCGCGCGGGTCGCGCACCAGGAAGACGATCTTCTGGTGCGGTGCGGCATGGACCTTGGGCGCGCCCAGCTCCGGGTAGGGGAACCGCGTATCGGGCGCGAAGAAGATCCTTGGAATTTCAGCCTGTTGACGGTGAAGATTGTCACCGTCGATCAGCTCCTTGTCGGAGAAGCCGAAGCGCCGGCTGTAGTAGTTCGAGAGCAGCACGCGCAGCCAGGTGCGGCCGCTCTTGGTGTAGGAGACCACGAGCACGTCGGCGGCGGCGAAGCTCCTGACCCGCTCGGCGGTCAGCCCGCGGTCCCGGAAGGTCAGCCACCAGTCGCGCAACAGCGCCCGCATCGGCCGGCCGGCTCAGCCGTTCTTCTTCGAGAGGACCGCGGCTGCCCTGAGGAAGAGCTCCTGGGGGAAGTCGGCGACGGCCCATTGGGGTGCGAGACCGTAGCCGCCGAGTTCGTCGATGCTGCCCCGAAAATAGTCGCGCCGCTCCACGTACAGCCGCGACCAGCCGATGTTGACGTCGCGGAAGGGCTCGATGTTGAAGCTGTGGCGGGCGGTGACGCGAGCCATCTCGGACAGCGCCTTCGTGCGGATCTGCTCCATCTGCTCGAGCGCCAGCACCGACTGGACGAAATCGAAGCTGCCATTGGCGAAGGGCAATTCGGCGGCAGAGCCGCGCTCGAAGCGGATGCGCTTGAAGCCCGTGGGGTCCGGCAGAGGCTCCGGTGCGAAGTCGCGGAGGAAGTCCGGCAGGGTCGCGTGGTGATCCTGAAAGCGTCTGGCCGCGCGCTGGCCGGCCTCGGTCAGCTCGAGCCCGGTGAAGGCGACCTCCGGGAAGCGGCAGGCCAGGAGGATTAGGTTGATGCCGTTGCCGCAGCCGATCTCGAGGACGGAGCGGGGCTTCGCCAGCTCGATGGCGCGGACCAGCAGGAGCTGGCGAATGCGGGTGCCGCCGACATCGGTGGCGAAGAAGCGTCGGTCCCGCCAGACCCAGGGAATGAAATCGTTCCTGGGAAACCGGTCGAGGCTGTAGCGATCATACGTGGTGCCCGACCAGGATCTCTCGTACTCGTTCAGGACCGTCCGCTCGTTGCGCTCGTCACCGGTCAGCCGACCGAGCAGCTTGCGGCGCAGATACCGCTTGACCAGCATGAACTTGCGCCGCCTGGCCTCGCGCAGCCAGGCGGCGGGGTCGACGCCCCGATCGGTGAATGGCTCGAAGAGCCGCCACACCCATGCATCATCGGCCGCGAGTGGGCTTGCGGCTGCCGGAGTGAGCTGCATCTGGGGGATTCTCCCGCACGAGACTGTGCGACTGAAAGGCGAAGAGGGGCCTTGCCCCCGGCCCCAACCGCCGGGCACCGACCGGGCCGTTTCATGCCGGTCATTGCCAGTGAGTGCGAGTGTTGGTATCGCCCTCCTTGCCGAAGCGCAACGGCGAGTCGGGTCAATTCGAGGACACCGTCGCGTGGGCCCGGCATGTCTCCCGAATTCGACCCGCGTGACCGAGGGAAGGCTGAGTGGACTCCCACAGCGACCGGGTGAAACCGCCTCGGGTGCATGGACCGGATGCTGCGCCCGTGCCTTGCCGAAGGGGGGCGGCAGGGTGACCGGCGCCCCGCTCCCGCTTCGACCGAGTGCCCTGCGGCCGGTCACGGATGCGGCGGTCTGGCTGCATCCGGGCATGGTCAAGACCGCGACCTCGACGCTGCAGCGCCACGTCTTCAGCCACCACCCTAAGATCCACTATCTCGGCCTGCCCTCGCCGACCCCGCAGCTCGAATGGGCGATCCGCCATATCTGCCAGGCGGACTCGACCCATTTCGAGACCGAGCGGCTGCAGGAAGTGCTTGCCGGCAGCCTCGCCGGCACCGCGGCCGATGCCCGACCGCTCATCTCCTACGAGAACTTCGCGCTGCATGAATCGAAGGACAAGGGCCTCGTCGCCGATCGCCTGGCAGCACTCTTTCCCAATGCCCGCGTCCTCTTCACCATCCGCCGGCAGGAAGATCTGGTCACCTCCTGGTACCTGACCAAGCTGCGCGTGCGCATCAAGCGCAAGGCCTACATCCCCTTCGACGAATGGTACTGGATGGAGGCGCGCGAGCCCTGGAACTCGATCCTCGACGATTTGTGCTTCGACCGCATGATCCGGCGCTACGAGGCGCTGTTCGGGCCGGAACGGGTCAGCGTCCTGACCTTCGAGGAGTTCATTCGCGAGCCGAACACCTTCCTGCGACGGCTATCCGCCTACCTCGACATGGATGCCGACGGGTTCGCGGCGATGGTCGCGGGCAAGCGCGAGAACTCGGCCATGTCGAATCGCTATCTCGCCTTCTGGCGGCATGCCAGCCACGTCCTGCCGCGCCGCTTCGTCCGCAACTGGTCACGCAAGCTCACGCTCAAGGGCGGGGCGCGGGCACGGATCGTGATGCCGGACGCGGTCCGCACGCATATCCATGACCTCGTGGCTGCGGACAATGCCGAGCTGGCACGGCGTCGCGGTCTTGATCTCGCACACTGGGGCTACAGCCTGCCAGGCGGCCCGGCAGCCGAGGTTCAGCGGTAGCCGTAGGTCGGATCGAGGCGCGTCTCGACCAGCCGGTCGAGCGCTTCCACGGTCGCTGGCCGGAGGCTCTCGCGATAGCCGCCGACCCGGCCCTCGCGGACCTTGCCGGTCGCGACATCATCAGGATTGGCCCGCCCCAGCCGGTCCGAGTTGAAATAGCCCTCGCGCTCCTTCTCCTGCATGTTCCTGAAGGCGGCGAAGGCGACCGCCTCGTCCAGCATCTCCGGCGTGGCATCGAGGTCGACGAAGCGGACGAGGCGGCCGAGCTCGCCCCGGGTGTCGGCACGCAGGTCCTCGTAGCGTATGCGCAGGCTCGCCGGCAGGGTCGCCGCGTCCGCCACCCAGCGATTCAGGTAGCGGATGACCCTGGGCGCGCCGTGGCTTTCGTCGAGGACGAAGCTGTCGAGATCGGTGTCGCGGGCGGCCAGCGGGATCTTCTTGCGCCTGAGCTCGCGCTCGCCGGCACGGTGCAGGACATGGAAGTAGAGCGAGACGGCAATGTCGCGCGGATCGCGCACAAGGAAGACCACCTTCTGCGCCGGGCTGGCCCGAACCTGAGGCGGCCCGAGCTCCGGATAGGGCAGACAGGTGTCGGGGGCGAAGTGGACCCGCGGTACACGTGGATCGAGGCGGTGCAGATTGTCGCCGTTGAGCAGCTCGCGATCCGAGAGGTCGAAGCGGCGGGCGTAGACGTTCGAGAGGAGGACCCGAAGCCAGGTTCGCCCGCTCTTGGTGAAGGAGACGAAGAGCACCTCCGCCGCCGCAAAGCGCGCCACCCGCTCGGCCACCAGGCGAGCATCCTTGCGGTCCAGCCACCAGCCGCGCAAAGCCTCCAGCATCACTCGCCCATCATTCCTGCGCCGGGGTGTCGCTTGCCGCCCGGGTGCCTTGTCTGCTATCGGCGATCATCGCCCGGGCCATGCCAAGCCGGGCAAGACCAGTAGCGGGGACGACCCTTGACCACGCCCAGCGCCGCGTCGGAAGCGACCAAGCCCACCGTCTTCATCCACACCAACCATCGCCAGTGGGTGGGGGCCTTGGTATCGGCCTACTCGCTCAAGCGCAACGCCGCCGACCCGGAGGCGTTCGATGTCCGCTACCTGCACACGAAGGACTTTCCGGCGCTGCTGGGCCGCGAGGGCCAGCCCTATCTCCGGGGTGGCCGCGAGGTGCCCTGGCACAATGACGACCTGCAGTCATTCACACCGCTCCGCTTCGCCCCGCCGGAGGTGATGGGCTATCGCAACCGGGCGTTGCTGATCGACCCCGATGTCTTCGCTGTCGGCGACGTCCTCGAGCTTCTGACCCGTGACATGCAGGGCAAGGCGCTGATGTGCCGGCCGCGCCCGCTCCGCCGAGACGGCAAGGTCGGCGACCTCGCCACCAGCGTCATGCTGATGGACTGCACCAGGCTGACCCACTGGCAGCTGGAGAAGGATTTCGGCGAGCTCTTCACCAAAGAGCGCGACTACGCCAAGTGGATCGCCCTCAAGCTCGAGCCGGAGGAGACGATCGGCTTTTTCGAGAACGAGTGGAACGATTTCGACCGGCTGACCGCCGAGACCAAGCTCCTGCACAACACCAAGCGACAGACGCAGCCGTGGAAGACCGGGCTGCCGCAGGACTTCGTCATGGCCGACAAGTTCCGCTGGTTCCCGCCCAAGGGCTGGCTGCGCCGCGGCCGCCAGCTGCTCTTCGGCTACCACGATTACGGCGGCGCCTACGTGAAGCACCCCGACCCGAACCAGGAGAACTTCTTCTTCGGCCTGGTCAAGGAGTGCCTCGAGACCGGCGTCTTCGACGAGGCGCTGCTGCGCGAGGAAATGGCGAAGAACCACATTCGCCACGACGCGCTCGAGGTCGTGGCCAGGGTGCCGGACCTGAAGAGCTGGTTTCCGCAGGGCCTCAGGGCGCCGGAGCGCGCAGCCGCCTGAGCCGGCGACGCCGAAAGCAAGGAAGGCGACGGGGGAACTGAGTTCCCCCGGGCCCCTTCCGTCTTTCAGGCGGGACGCTTTGCGGGCGGGATTTGCCCTCAGGTCTCGAGCCAGGGGTTGATGACGGTGATCCCACAGCCCGAGAAATCCCGGTCGCGTGTCGCGAGCGATGCGCCATACGTCCGGGCAATCGCGGCGATCATTCCGTCTATCGGCCCGATCCGGTTGCCGGAATGCTGGCGCCGGGCAGCGATGACGGCATAGGCCGCAGCAGCACCGGCATCGAAGCTCAGCACACGTCCGGCGAAGTCTTCGTCGAAGAGACCGGTTGCCTGCGCACTCAACGCGGCCCGCCTTTTGCTCTCGGGCATGAGGGCGAGACCGAAGAGAATCTCGGCACAGGACAGGCTCGTCACATGAAGCGAAGCCCGTGGCTGGCCGGACAACCACTCGACCACCTGGGCCGTCGGCTCGGGCCGCATCAGCTCCGAGAGGACGTTGGTGTCGAGGATGATCATTCGAAGACCGGCGGCTCCCGACCGGGCTCCCGGGGCGGCAGCTCCAGCTCGACGCCGCCGAGCGGCGCGAAACGTCGCCGTATGTCGGCAAACAGGTCAGCGCCGGTCTGCTGCTCCGCCTGATCGAGCGCCGCCTTCAGGATCGCTCGCGCTTCCGCCTCCATCGAACGGCCATGCGAGGCTGCACGCACCCGCAGGCGTTCCTTTAGGCCCTGCTCCAGCTGACGTACGAGCAATGTTGCCATGAGTGGCCTTCCTTGACCATTCGAAACCTGAGATCACTGTAAGCGATAATATCATTGATATCAATCCCTGCCGCGGCGAAAGCAGCCCCTCAAGTCGCCGTGGCGGCCGTCCCTTCAGACGCCGTACGCCCCGACCTGCCCTCGCGCAGCTCGAACCAGGTGCAGTAGAGGGTCGGCAGGAAGATCAGGGTGAGGACGGTGCCGACCATGAGGCCGCCCATGATGGCGACGGCCATCGGGCCCCAGAAGACGGTGAAGGCGATGGGCAGCATGCCCAGGACGGTCGAGAGCGCTGTCAGCATGATCGGGCGGAAGCGCGAGCTGCTGGCATCGAGGACGGCGTCGCGGATCGACTTGCCGGCGGCGCGCTCGGATTCGATCTGGCCGATGAGGATGACCGCGTTCTTGGTGATGATGCCGAAGAGGGCGAGGATGCCGAGGATGGCGACGAAACCCATCGGCCGGCCGGTGCCGAGGAGAGCTGCGACCACGCCGATCAGGCCCAGCGGGGCCACGCTGAGCGCCAGGACGAGGCGCTGGAAGCTGCGGAGCTGGAACATCAGCACGGCGAGCGTGATGAGAATCATGGCCGGCACCACGGCGGCGACGGATGCCTGAGATTCGGCGCTCTCCTCGACCGTGCCGCCAACCTCGATGCGATAACCGCGGGGCAGGCCTGCAGCCAGCTCGGCAATCGCCGGCTCGAGATCGGCCACGGCGGCCGCCGGCAGGATGCCATCCACCAGATCGGCCTGCACGGTCAGCGTCGGTACGCGGTCGCGGCGCCAGACCAGCGGCAGGTCCTGGGCGTAGGTGAACCGGGCGAACTGGCCGAGCGGCACGGTGCGGCCGGACGGCAGGCCGACCTGGACGGTGTTGAGCGCGTCCAGCGAAACCCGCTCGTCGCTGGTCGCCCGCGCGACGACGTCGATCAGGTAGATGCCATCGCGGAGCTGGGTGACGGTGGTGCCGGTGATCATGGTGTCGAGGATCTCGGCGACATCAGCCGAGCTCAGGCCAAGCCGTCGGGCCTCGTCCTGGTCGATGTCGATCTGCAGCTGGCGAACCGGCTCGATCCAGTCAAAGTTGGTCTGCAGCGTCTGCGGGTCGGCCGAGATCACCCGGGCGAGCTCGAACGCGATCCGCCGCAGCTCCTCCGGCTCCGGACCCATCACCCGGTACTGCAGGGGCCAGCCGACCGGCGGCCCGAGTTCGAGCGGCGAGAGGCGGGCGACGAGGTCCGGAAATTCCTCGGTCAGCACCTGCTCGAGGCGCTCCTGCAGGCGCTCGCGAGCCTCGATGTCGGTCGCCACGATCACCGACTGGGCGAAAAACTCGTTGGCGAGCTGGACATCGAGCGGCAGGTAGAAGCGAATCGCGCCGCGGCCGACATAGGTGCTCCAGCGGGCGACGTCAGGATCCTCGCGCAAGACCTGGTCGAAGCGCTCGGCGACGTCTTCGGTGGCGTAGATCGAGGCCGCCTGCGGCAGGCGCAGATCGACCAGCAACTCCGGCCGGTCGGAGGACGGGAAGAACTGCTGCGGGATCAGGGGTAAGGCGAGCACGGCAAGGACGAAGGCGCCGATCGTGGCCCCCAGCGTCAGCCAGCGGGCGCGCAACGCTCCACCCAGCAGCGAACGGAACATGCGGGCGACGAAGGGCTCGCGGGCGTCGGCGGCGCGGGGTTTCGGGGTCTTCAGGATCGCCGTGTTGAGGATCGGGGTGAAGACCAGGGCCACGAACCACGAGACGAGAAGGGCGATGGTGACGACGGCGAAGAGCGAGAAGGTGTATTCGCCGGCCGAGCTCTGGGCGAAGCCCACGGGCACGAAGCCGGCGATGGTGACGAGGGTCCCGGCCAGCATCGGGAAGGCGTACTGGACGAAGGGGTAGGCCGCGGCGGTCGCCTTGTCGTCGCCGGCGTTCAGCCGGTTCAGTGTAGCGTCGGTCGTGGTCATGGCGTCGTCGACCAGCAGCGCCAGCGCGATGATCAGGGCACCCAGCGAGATCCGCTGCATGTCGATGCCGGCGGCCAGCATGATCGCCAGCGCCACGGCGAGGGTGATCGGGATGGCGAGGGCGACGACCAGACCCGGCCGCACGCCGAGGCTGATGAAACTCATGGCGAGGATGATGGCGATGGCCTGCCAGAGCGATTCCATGAACTCGGCGATCGCCTGGTCGACCACCACCGGCTGGTCGGCGACGAGATGCGGCTCGATGCCGAGCGGCAGATCGGCGGTGAGTCGCGTCATGGTGGCGCGGATGTTCTCGCCGAGCGCCAGGATGTCGCCGCCGTCGTGCATGGCGATGGCGAGGCCGATGGCCGGCTCGCCGCCGACGCGGAACATCGGCTGCGGCGGATCGGCAAAGCCGCGCCGCACCTCGGCGACCTCGCGCAGCGGCAGCACGCGCCCGTCGCTGGCGACGAAGTTGACGTCGAGGATGTCCTGGACGGTGGCGAAGGCGCCGGAGACCCGGAGCGTAATGGTCTCGTCGCCGGTGACGATAGCACCGGCGGGGCGGACCGCATTCTGGGCCGCGAGAGCCGCCAGCAGGGAACGCCGATCGATGCCGAGCGTCGCCAGCTGCTGCATCGAGAACTCGACGAAAATCCGCTCGTCCTGAGCACCCAGGATCTCGATCATGGAGACGTCCGGCACCTGCAGGAGCTCCGAGCGGATGTCCTCGACACGGTCGCGCAGCTCGCGATGCGAGAAGCCGTCGGCGGTGAAGCCGTAGATGATGCCGAAGACGTCGCCGAACCGGTCGTTGAAGAACGGGCCGCGCACCCCTTGCGGCATGGTTCGCCAGATATCGGCGACGTCGTTGCGCACCTGTTGCCAGGCGGCCGGCACCTGGTCGGCGGAGACGGTATCCAGCAGGTCGACGAAGACGGTCGCCACGCCGTCGCGCGTGTAGCTGCGGAGCGTGTCGACGCCCGCCTTCTCCTGCAGCTTGCGCTCGATCCGCTCCGTCACCTGCTGGAGTGTCTCGTCGAGCGTGGCGCCTGGCCAATGGGCCTGGACGACCATGGTGCGGATGGTGAAGGGCGGATCCTCGTTGCGGCCGAGCTCGACGAAGGCGAAGAGCCCGCCGACGACCGAGAGAATCATCAGGAAGACGACGAGCGAGCGGTTCCTCAGCGCCCAGCCCGAGAGGTTGAAGCCGTTCAAGGCACGGCTTCGAGGAGGCGGACCTCCTGCCCCGGGTGCAAGGCCTGGACGCCGGCGACGACGACCACCTCGCCGGGCTCGAGGCCGCTCGCGATGCCGACCTTGGCCGGGCCGAACGACGCCACCTCGATGGCCCGAAGATTCACGGTGAGACTCGCCGGATCGACCACCCAGACCGCCGCCTCGCCGCCCTGGCTGGTGAGGGCGGCCGCCGGGATCTGGATCACCGCACCGGCCTCGAGGTCCATGCGCCCGGTCACCGTGGCGCCGAGGCGCATCGCCTCAGGCGGATCGATGATGCCGACCTTGACCTCGAAGGTGCGGGTCACCGGGTTGGCGCGCGGTGCCACCTCGCGGACTCGCCCTGTGGCAGTAACCGTCGGATCGTCGGTCAGGGTGACCGCGACGACAGGATCGCCCGGTGACGTGCGCAGCACCTGGGCCGGCACGTCGAAGACCGCGTCGCGCCCGCCCTCGCGGGCGAGGCGGACGATCATCTGGCCGACATGGACCACCTCGCCGGGCTCGGCACCGATGTCGGTCACGACGCCCGCGGCGTCGGCTGCCAACTCGGTGAAGCCCACCTGGTCCTCGGCGAAGCGCAGCTGGGCCTCGGCCGCCTCGACCTGCGAGCGGGCGGTCTGGTAGGCCTGCCGCGCGTCGTCATAGACCGCCCGCGCGGCGAACCCCCGGTCCATCAGATGCTGCTGGCGCTGGAAGTGGTTGCGGACCTGGGTGAGCTGGCCCTCGGCGGCGACGAGATTGGCCTCCGCGGCGCGGAGCGAGTTCTGCTCGTTCCGCGCCTCGAGCCGGGCGACGATCTGGCCGGGCTCGACGACATCGCCCCGCTCGACCAGCCGCTCGACCAGCCGCCCGCCGAGGCGGAAGGCGAGCGCCGCCTCGTCGGCGGCCTCGACGGTGCCGGTGAGCACCACCGCACCCGACGCCTCGCGTTCCTCGACGGTCACGGTGCGGACCGGGCGGAGCGCCGGCTCGACCGCCTCGGGCTCGCTGTCGCAGGCGACGAGGGCAGTAAGGAGAACCATCAGCAGAGGCCACCGCCGACCGCCGATGGACTGGTCGGTTGAACCGAAGACTGCGCCGAGCAAAGCCATGCCGTGCCTCACGACTGTCTCAGATGGACCAACCGAACCCGGGCATCCATGCCCGGCTCGCGACCGGGAAAAGGTGCTCGACAGAAGCCGCCGCAGGTCAGCCCTGCGTCTGCGGCGTCGCCTCGTGGATGGCGGTCTGGGCCTCCTGCAGAGCGGCACGGAGCTCTGCTTCCTTCGCGTCGTCGAAGGAGCTGCGCATGATCTTGCCGCCGCTGCCCTTGAGCTCGGCCATCACCTTGTCGGTGGTCATCTTGCGGATCAGGAGGAAGAGGGCGGCATTGCCCGAATGCAGCGTCTGCGCCGCTTCCTTCATGAACTGGTCGTTGATGCCGAAATCGGTGAGCTTGCCGCCAAGCGCCCCACCTGCGGCGCCGATGGCAGCTCCGGCGAGCGGCATCATGAAGAGGAGGCCGATGAGCGACCCCCAGAGCACGCCGCCGAGCGCCCCCGACTTGACCGGGCTGATGAGCTGCTTGAGCTTGACCGTCCCGTCCGGCTTCTTGATCGCGACGACAGCGTCGCCGAGCTCGATCAGGTACTCCGTCTGTAGGCTGAGGAGCCGCTGCCGCACCTCCTCGGCCCGCTCTTCGGTCGGGTACTCGATGACCAGCAGATCCGCCATGGCGTCCTGTTCCCTTCTTGTGTGAGACTGGTGTGCTGATACCACCGCAGCATGACGACCGCGAGTGAGCGTTTCGCCATCTCAGGCATAGACGGCGAAAGCCTCCTCGATCGCCCGGCGGTCCGCCCCGGCGCGCAGGGCGAGCGACAGGAGGAGGCGGGCCTTGAGCCCGGAGAGGTAGCCCGCCGCCAGCACGCCGCGCCCGAGCAGATCGATCTCCGCGCCGGGGTAGCCGTAGGTGTGCGTGAAGACCGGCCCCGTCATGGCGCGCGAGGCGAGGACGACCGGCATGGACCGGGCCAGCTCGCCGACCACGGGTGCCGCGTCGGCGTGGACGTGGCCGGCGCCCATGCCTTCGATCACCACGCCCGCATAACCGAGCCCGCCGAGCGCCTCGAGCATCCTCGTGTCATTGCCCATCGGGCACTTGAGGAGGGCCACCGGTGGCAGTGGTCCGGCCGCGACCGGCAGGCAGGGATTGGGCGCCAGCCGGACATAGAATTGCGGGCGGCCTTCGATCATCGTGCCGAGCGGGCCGGCGAGCGGCGAGAGGAAGGCCGAAGGCAGCGCCGTGTGCGACTTCTGGACGAAGCGGGCGGCGTGGATGTCGTAGTTCAGCACGGCGAGCGTGCCGAGGCCTCGCGCCGCGGGCGAGGCCGCGACCCGGACAGCGGAGAGCAGGTTCGCGGGCCCGTCGGCGCCCGGCGCGTCGGCGCCGCGCATGGCACCCGTGACGACGACCGGCTGGTCGCCATCCACCAGGAGGTCGAGGATGAAAGCGGATTCCTCGATCGTGTCGGTGCCTTGGATGACCACGGCACCGTCGAAGCCGGCTGCGAAGGCCGCGCGGAGCTCGCCGGCCACGGCGACCAGATCCTCTGGCGTCAGGGACGGGCTCGGCAGGCGCAGGGGCGAGCGTGCCTCGATCAGGGCCGCATCGGCCAGGGCCGGCACGGAGGCGACCAGCTCCTCCGCACCGAGACTGGGGGCGATCCCACCTTTGGCGGTTGGCACCATGGTGATCGTGCCACCGAGCGAGAGGACGAGCAGGCGCGGTTTCATGCTGCCGTTTCCTTCGCCTCGTACTCGCGGGCGATCCGGCGCTCCTCCTCGGCCGACGGCTCGGGCGGGTTGGCCGGAATTTCGCCGGGGCGATAGCCGGGCAGCCGGCCGGCAGGCAGGATGGCGAGGGCGGCGATCGCGGCCATGAGCAGGAGGCCGATCTTGAGCGCGTTGAGCCGCATCTCGGTGTTGATGCGGAACGCCTCCGCCTTTTGCGCTGGCGTCGCCTCGATCCGTTCCATGATGGCGGTGAGCTGGTCGTTGCTGACGAAGTTGATGCTGTCGAGGTCGAGCCGCTCCTGCACCTCGGGCGGGATGTAGGGATTCTCGACGAGGTTGCGCATGACGCCGACGCTGAGGAGCCCCACCATGAGGGCACCAGCGACCGCCGTGCCGACGGCGGCGGCGAGGTTCTGCGTCGTGCCGCGGAGCGAGCCGACGTCGCCGGCGAGGTCCTTGGGGGCGGCCGTCACCAGCACATTGAAGACGAGAGTGACGAGGGCACCCTGGCCGATGCCGAAGGCGACGAGGCCGATGAGCACCGGACCGGCGCTCCAGTCGTTCCTGACGACGAAGGCGAGCCAGAGGAGGGCAACGGTGCAGATGGCGAAGCCGAGCCGGCCGATCTGCCGTGGCGCCATCCTGCCGTAGAGGCGCACCACGAGGATCGCCGTGAAGAAGACCGTGAGGTTGAACGGCATCATGGCGACCGCCGTCCTGAGCGGCGACTGGCCCTGGACGATCTGGATATAGAGCGGGACCGTGAAGTTGAGCATCGCCTCCATGGCGACCACCGCGAACATGGTGATCACCGCCGCCCGCTCGGTCGGCGACAGCACGACGCGGAGATCGAGCAACGGGGTGTTGCCGGCCGCCGCCACCTGCCGGCAACGGCGCACGAAGAGCTGCAGGACGACGATGCCGACGAGGATCATGAAGGGCGCCGGCGACATGCCGGCGAGATCGAAGGGCGCGTTGGGCGTGGCGAAGCCGAGGCCCCAGCGGTTCAGGTTGTTGAAGCCGAAGCTGATGAAGATCACGCCGACGGCGGCGAGGACCACGCCGATCGGGTCGATCTGCACCTCCGGCCGCCTCTCGTCCTCCTTGAGCCTGAAGCTGAGGAGGAAGACGATGCCAGCGAGGACGATGAGCAGGCCGAAGATCGGGCGCCAGCCGACGAAGGTGGCGAGCAGCCCGCCAATGGTGAAGGCGGCGACCCCCGCACCGGCGCGGGCCGAGCCGAGCGCCCCCACCGCGGTCGCCTGCTGCGCGCCCTTGTAGTGGTTGGCGATGAGGGCGACGAGCGAGGGAACGATCACTGCCGCCGAGGCGCCGATCAGGCCCTGCGCCACGATCATCAGCGTGGCCGAAGGGCTGAAGGTCATCACCACCTGGCCGATGGCGAAGATGGCGACGACCACGCGAAAGACCCGGGTGGCGCCATAGCACTGCAGGAGCTTGGCACCCAGCATGACGAGGCCGGCGACGGCGAGCGAGTACATGACGATGCCGGTGGCCACGGTGGTCGGCGGCACGCCAAAGCTCGCGATCATGCCACTCATCGAGACCGGCAATGCCGCGACGTTGAACGACATGATCACCTGACCGAGGGCGATGGCGATCATCGGCACCCAGGATTCGCGTTGTCCCGGGTCGGCGGTCGCGGCGTTCATGGGATGGTCTCCCTGACTCGTTCTTCTTGCCTGATCAGGTCGCGGGGCGGGAGGCGAACAGGTTCAGCCCCATGCGCTCCGAGAGGTATTTGGTGGCACGCTGCCCCTTGATGCTGTTGCCGGCTTCGTCGAGCGGCGGGGCGAAGGTGCCGAGCCCGCCCTTGCCGGGTGCGATGGTGACGATGCCGCCGCTGACCCCGCTCTTGCCCGGCAGGCCGATCTCGTAGAGCCAGTCGCCGGAGCGCTCGTAGAGCCCTGCCGTGGCGAGGGCGGCGAGCACGCGCTTGGTGGTGTTGTGGCCAATGACCCGATCGCCGGTCACCGGATTGACGCCGCCATCGGCGAGCGTCGCCGCCATCACGGCGAGATCCCGGGCGGTGACCACGAGCGAGCACTGCCTAGTGTAGATGTCCGTCGCCTCCAGGGCGTCGGCATACATGCGCCCGTAACCCTCGAGCAGCTTGGCGATGCCGCGGTTCCTCTGGTTGGTCTCGGCCTCGGAGCGGTAGACCTCCTCGTCGATCTCGAGGGTACGGCCAGCGAAGCGGGAGAGCCCGTCCTTGATCCACTGCCATTTCGCCTCGGACGTGTCGCCCGGGGCGAGGCTGGTGGTGGCGATGGCACCGGCATTGACCATCGGGTTCATGGTGCGGTCACCGTTGAGTTCGACCGCCATGACCGAGTTGAACGGCAGGCCGGTGGCGTTCACGCCGATCTTCTCGCGCGCCGGCTCGCAGCCGATCGCCTCGCTCACCAGGGCGAAGACGAAGGGCTTGGAGATGCTCTGGATGGAGAACCCGTGCGCCGCGTCGCCGATCTGGTGGACGGCACCGTTCACGCCAACGATGCAGAGGCCGAAGAGGTCGCGCGGGGTACGGGCCAGGGCGGGGATGTAGTCGGCGACCCTGCCCTCGTCGAGCGTGCGATAGCGCTCATAGGCCTCGCCCAGGAGTCGAGCGACCAGCTCCGGGTCGGGCAGATGTCCGGTCGAGACGGCTTCGGTGGCGGTGGTCTCGTCGACGTCCACTGGCAGGAACATCAAGCTCTCTCCGCCGCGCAAGCACTAGCCTACCGGTCGATTTCCACTTTCGACGTTCATTGTCCGTTGCACCGGTAGTAACCCGCCAGACAAGCCCGCAAAATGCGCAACTGAACTACCGTTCTCTCATCCAATCAGAAAATGCGCCGACCCAGTCTTCAGATAGTCGGATCGCACCGATATCAGCATCAAGTTGCAAGTCGTGCGTGTCAACGGGAATCGCTCGCGGGCAATGCTTCGGGCGCGACCCGAATCATCACCCGCGGGACGATGTCATGAGCCGCCGGTCCTGGAAGCCCCTCCCCCTGGACCGGCGGCGTTCCCGTCGGCTCAGGAGCCGGTCGGGTTGTCCATCTTCGGCGGCTCGGCCGGCCGGGGAGCGGACGGCTTCGCCGCCGGTCCATCGAGCATGGCGATCGAGCCGGTGAGTCGGCCGCCGCGCTCGACCTCGAGCTCGCCGTAGCGGATCGAGCCGTCGACCCGGCCGGTGCCGCGCACGAGGAGGCGGCCGCTGACGGTCAGCTCGCCTTCGTAGACACCGCTGATCACGGCATCCTCGACGGAGGCCTTGCCGTTGGTGAAGCGGCCGCTCTCGGCGATCTCGATGGCGCGCGTGTCGTTGAGCGTGACCTGAACGTTGCCCTCGACGACGAGCAGGTCGCACGACGTGATGTCGCCGCTCAGGCTCAGGCCCTGGCCGACGATCAGGCGCTTGCCGACCTGCTCCGCGGGAGCGGCCGCAGGTGCCCTTGCCGGTGGCGGGGGTGACTTGGCCGCCGGCGGGGGCGGGGGTGCGGGCATGGCGCCGCGCGAAGGCAAGGGCGGAATAGGCTCGTCGTCTTTCTTGCGGAACATGGGACGGGGTCTCCCCGAGGGTGGTGATGCCGGCTGTGCACAGCCCTTGTATCAACTGGCCGCGGAGATACCAACCTCCGTGCGGCAACCCGGCCAGATGGTCAACCGCCGCGGTATGCTCCGAGCTCAGCCGCCAACCGCCGGGTGACGGCGAGCCCGAATTCCGAGGGCAGCATAGCCGGGTCGCGGTCGACGACCGACGCCGGATCGAGCCCGAGGCGAGCGGCGACCAGTCGCTTGCCGTAGCACAGCAGCGAGGCGATCGACTGCATGACGAAGGTGATGGCCGGCAGGATCTCCCGGTAGAGCGCTTCCGCCTCGGCCTCCCGGCCATCACGCATGGCCTCGAGGATCCGGACCTGGACGTCGAAACAGTCGGGTGCCGGGATCATGCCGACGCAGCCAGCGCGGAGATTGTCGGTGAGCTCGAGCCCGCCCCGGCCGTTCAAGATACGAAACCGGCCTTCGGTGGTGCGCACCATGGCCTCGATCTCGACCGCCGACGCCTCCCCCTTGAGAAGGGTGACGTTCGGATGCAGGCGGCCGAGCTCGGCGAGGCTCCCGGGCGAGAGGCCGACGCCCAGATATTGCGGCGCATTCTGGATGGCGACCGGCACCGGGGCCGCGTCCGCGACCCGGCCGAAGAAGCGCAGCAGCGCCGCCTCGTCGAGGTCGGCGATGGCCGGCGGCTGGAGGATCACCCAGCCGGCCCCGGCAGCGGCCGCCTCGCGCACGAAGGCGGACTGCTCCTCCACCGTGCGACCGAAGACGGTGACGGCGAGCGGCACGCGGCCGCGGAGCGTGGTTGCCACCACGTCCAGCACCTCCTGACGCTCCTCCGGTGTCAGCTTGCCGACCTCGGTGGCGAGGCCGAGACAGGCCAGGCCATGGGCACCGCCCCTGAGGCAGACCTCGACCTGGCGCTGCATCAGCGCCCGATCGATCCGGCCACGCCCGTCGAAGAACGCATAGACGATGGGGTAGATACCCCCTACAGCCTCGCCTGCAGACACTTCCTCTCCCCCCGATGCCACCCTGGGCACCTATGCCGAAGAACCCCCTTGTGCCGGGATCCGCCGCCTTTGTGGCACTGATCGCCGCGGTCCTCACCATGTCGGCGATGACGATCGACATCAACCTCCCGGCCATCCCGGTGACCGCACAGGCCTTCAACACGTCGCAGACGCAGGCGCAGCTCACCGTCTCGCTCTTCTTCCTCGGCTTCGCCGTTGGCCAGGCCTTCTTCGGGCCGCTCGCCGACCGCTTCGGCCGGCGGCCGCTGCTGATCGGTGGCATTCTCGCCTATCTGGTGGCGACGCTCGCCTGTGCGCTCGCACCCAGCATCGAGATGCTGCTGGCAGCACGGCTGGTGCAGGGCCTGGCGGCGGCGTCCGGGCCGATCCTCGGCCGGGCCGTCATCCGCGACCGCTTCGAGGGCGCGGAGATGGCGCGGGTCATGTCGTTCGTCATGGCGGCCTTCGTCCTGGCACCGACCATCGGGCCATCGATCGGCGCCCTGATCCTCGGCTTCGCCTCGTGGCGCTGGATCTTCGGCTTCCTCGCCTGCTACGGCACGGTGCTGCTGGTGCTCGTGGTCACGAGGCTCGACGAGAGCCTGGCCAAGCCGGATCTCCAGGCGCTTCGGCCGGGGCGCATCGTCGGCGCCTATCGGGCTGTCCTCGGCGACCCCGTTTCCCGCCGCTTCGGCGCCCTCTCCGTGCTCGGCCTCGCCATGCTGATCAGCTACCTGATCAGTGCAGCACCCATCTTCATGACAACCTATGGCCTGACGCCCTCCGCCTTCGGCGTGGTCTTCGCGGCGATCGCCGTCTGCTCGGCAATCGGCAGCCTGCTCAATACCAGGCTGGTCCGGCGCTACCCGCTCGAAGCGATCATCCGCCTCGCCTTCGCCGGGGCCGTGATCGCCATGGCGGTGGCCTTCGGCGTGGCCCAGGCCGGTGTCGGCGGCGCTTTTGCGCTGGTGCCGCTCTTCGGGCTCTTCTTCCTCTGCTTCAGTGTGATCGTGCCCAATGCCACGGCCCTCGCGATGCGGCCGCACGCCCGCATCGCCGGTGCCGCGACCTCGGTCCTGGGTGTGGCGCAGAGCGTCATCCCGGCGATCGTCGGCACCTTCGTGGCGACAGTTCACGACGGCACGGCGCGGCCGGCGATCCTGACCATGCTGGCACTCGCCCTCATCGGCCTCTGGCTGGCGCACCGGCCGGCCGCTCAGGCGACCAGCACGCCTTCGTGACGCAGGAGCCAGGCCTTGCGCTCGAGCCCGCCGCCATAGCCGACCAGCCGGCCATCGGCGCCGATCACCCGGTGGCAGGGCAAAACCAGCGAGATCGGGTTGCGACCATTGGCGGCGCCGACCGCACGCACCGCCTTCGGCCGGCCGATGGACGCGGCGAGCCGGGCATAGGACCAGGTGGTGCCACAGTCGATCTGGCGCAGCGCCTGCCAGACGGTCGTCTCGAAGTCGCGGCCGGCGACATGCACCGCAAGTCCGTCCAGGGCGGTGATCTCGCCCGCGAAATAGGCGGCAACGGCGCGGCCGAAAGGCGACGTCGGCGCGGTGGCGCTTGGCAAGGTCGACGCTTCGGGCCAGCGACCGGCCAGCCGGTCGTCGAACTCGAGACGGTGCAGCGCCCGGCCGTCATGGGCCAGCACGACATCGCCGATCGGCGAAGTCACGCGCTCGAAGGTCAGGCGGGCTTCGGTGCTCTCGGCCATGCCGCCATTATGGCCAGCTCCGGCGCGAGGCGCTAGAAAGCCGCGCACCAGCCAACGGAAATGGTCATGCCACGCCTCGACACCTCCGCCAGGGGGGTCTTCATCATCGCCGCCACGCCGTTCACCGAGGACGGCCGGCTCGATCTCGCTGCCACCGACCGCCTGATCGAGTTCTATCTCGAGAAGGGCGTGCACGGCATGACGATCCTGGGCGTCATGGGCGAAGCGCCAAAGCTGACCGACGAGGAGGCGAAGACGTTCGCGCGGCATGTGCTCGGCCGGGTCGCCGGCCGGGTGCCGGTGGTGGTCGGCGTCTCGGCCCCGGGCTTCGCGGCGATGCGCTCGCTCACCCTGGCGGTGATGGATGATGGCGCTGCCGGCGTGATGGTGCAGCCGCCGGCGAGCTCGGCCAGAGGCGACGACGCGGTGCTGGGCTATTGCCGCAAGGCGGCGGAGACGCTGGGCGCGGCCACGCCCTGGGTGCTGCAGGACTTCCCGCTTCTGGCATCGGTGCCGATGAGCGCCGGGCTGATCCGGCGGATCATGGACGACTGCCCGAATGCGGTGATGCTCAAGCACGAGGACTGGCCCGGGCTCGACAAGCTCGCTGCAGTGCGCGCCGCCGAGGCAGATGGCGCCCGGCGGATCTCGATCCTCACCGGCAATGGCGGCGTCTTCCTGCCGTTCGAGCTCGAGCGGGGTGCCGACGGCGCAATGACCGGCTTCGCCTATCCCGAGATGCTGGTCGAGGTCTGTCGCCTCTTCGCGCAGGGCGAGCGCGAGGCAATGCTCGATCTCTTCGATTGCTACCTGCCGCTGGTCCGCTACGAGCAGCAGCCGGGCCTGGGCCTCGCGGCACGCAAATACCTGCTCTGGCGGCGTGGTGCCCTCGCCTGCCCGGCGACCCGCGACCCGGCGCCGAAACTCACGGCAGCCTCGAGGGCCGAGCTCGACTGGCTGATGCGGCGGCTCGACGACGCACTGGATCATCAACGGAAGGAAAGCGTGGCATGAAGCTCGCACTGCAGGCGTTCGACCCGGCGGCCTTCGCGGCCTTCGGCAGCGTGGTCGAGCCGCCGGCGCCGAAGGGCAATGCCGATCTCCTGGCGCATCTCGGCGAAGGCGGGCCCGGCACGGCCATCTGCGTCAAGCTCGACACGCATCCCGCCGGATCGCTGCCGCTGCAGGCGCCGAAGATGGAGAGCCATCCGCTGACCGAGCAGCTCTTCCTGCCGATCGGGCCCGCCCGCTATGCCATCGGCGCCGCCCTGCCCGGACCGGACGGCGCCCCCGATCTCACCACGCTCAAGGGCTTTCTCGTCAGCGGCGGCACCGGCATCTGCTACCGGCGCGGGGTCTGGCACCTGCCGATCACCATCCTCGACCACGCCAGCACGTTTCTCATGATGATGGCGGCGACGGGCGACGCTGCGGTCGATACCGCCTGGGCCGAGCTGGCGACACCGCTCGACGTCGGTCCTGCCTGATCAGAGGTCGCTGGCGAAGTGCCTGACATAGAGATCGATGGCGTGCTGGCAGTCCGCCCCGGCGAATTCCTGCCGGGTCAGCCAGCCCGCCCAGACGATCTCGCGCCGGTCGACGGTTGGGGCAGGCATCGACGGCAGATCGAGCGCGAAGAAGGTGACGAAGTGGGTCCGGCCGTCCGCGCTGAAGTCGAGCTCGCCGAGCTCGACGAACGCTTCTGCCGGGAAGTCGAGCCCGACTTCCTCGCGCAATTCGCGCTGCGCGGCATCGAGCGGGGTCTCGCCCCGGTTCGTCCCGCCGCCGGGCAGGCTGAGACCGGACCGGTACGACTCGCGAATGCAGAGCAGGCGATCGCCATGCCGGACAGCTACGCTGACACCTCGTGCGTCTGGATTGGTGAGGTGCCAGACGAGACGGGCGCAGGGATAGCCGCAACGGTAGACATTGCGCCAGAAGGCGTCCGCGAGCCGGCCGAAGCTCACGAAAGGATTTCCGCACGGTGGTGACCATCAGCGGCAAGGCGAGGCTCGCCGGCGTTCTCGGCTGGCCGGTGAGTCATTCGAAATCCCCGCTCCTGCACAACTTCTGGTTCGAGCGTCACGGGCTCGATGGCGTATACGTGCCCTTGCCGGTGGCACCGACCGATCTCGCCTCGGTGGTTCGTGCCCTGCCGCGAATGGGCTTTCTCGGCTGCAACGTCACCCTGCCGCACAAGGCGGCAATGCTCGATCTGGTGGACACGGTCGACCCACTGGCAGCCGCGATCGGCGCCGTCAACACCGTGCTGGTCGGCAAGTCGGGCGAGCTCAATGGCCACAACACCGACGGGCTCGGCTTTCTCGCCCATCTCGATGCCAGCGTGCCGGACTGGCGCGCCTCCACGCAGCGCGTGGTGCTGGTCGGTGCCGGGGGTGCCGCCCGGGCCCTCGCCTTCACCTTCCTCGCCAACGGGATCAACGAGCTGGCACTCGTCAACCGGACACCGGAGCGGGCGGCGACGCTGGTCGGGCGCCTCAGCGACAGCGCTGGTGCCGCCGTCTCGGCACTGCCCTGGGCGGAGCGGCATCGTGCCCTCGAAGGTGCCGATCTCCTGGTCAATACCACGAGCCTCGGCATGGTCGGCCAGCCGGCGCTCGATCTCGATCTCGCGCCCCTGCCTCCTGCCGCCGTGGTCGCCGACATCGTCTACACGCCGCTCACCACGCCGCTGCTCGCCGAGGCGGAGCGCCGGGGTCATCGGACGGTGGACGGGCTCGGCATGCTGCTGCACCAGGCGGTGCCGGGCTTCACGCATTGGGGTGGCACGCGGCCCGTGGTCGACGAGGCAACCCGCCGCCTGATGCTGGCCCCGCCTGTGGCCGAGCCGAATACGGGATGAGGAAGGTCCCCAAGGTTCTCGGCGAGGCGTCGGTCGGCTTCGTACGCTACGGCCGCTCGCTCCTGCTCTATCACCTCTTCTTCTCGATCCTGACGGTCGTCGCCCTCGTGCCGCTGACCTCGTCGATGCTCACCGCCCTGCTGACGACGAGCGGCGAGCCGGCGATGACCAATGCGGAGATCCTCGATTTCCTGCTGTCGCCCTGGGGGCTGGTCTGGGCGCTCACCGCCGCCACCGTGACGGTCACGCTGATCACGCTCGACGAGGCGGGCATGATGGTGATTGCGGCAGTGGCGCCGCGCGGGCGCTATCGGGCGGCGACCGCAGCACTCTGGCATGTCGGCCGGCTGGCACCCCGGCTGCTCGGCCTCACCTTCGTCCGCGTGGCGGTGCATGCCGCGCTGAGCCTGCCCCTCGGTACGGGCATCGCCTGGCTCTTCAACTGGCAGCTCGGCCAGTATGACATCTATTTCCTCTGGACCACCCGCCCGCCCGCGATCTGGCCGTTCATCGCCATGGCCGCTCCCCTGGCGGCAGCGCTGGTCCTGGCCAATGCGTTCGTCTACCTCCGCTGGTCCCTAGCCCCGCCGGCAGCACTTCTGGAGGATCTCGGTGCCTTCGCCGCCCTGCGCCGCAGTGCGGCGCTGACGCGACATCAGCTGGCGCGAACGACGCTCACTGTCCTGCCGGTATCGGTGATCGCCCTGCTCCTGCCGTTGCTCTCGACGTTCATCGTCGACCGG
Organism: Alphaproteobacteria bacterium; assembly: GCA_030431615.1. Classification (GTDB taxonomy): domain Bacteria; phylum Pseudomonadota; class Alphaproteobacteria; order Geminicoccales; family Geminicoccaceae; genus SLRI01. Next base: position 1,776 of record JAUIID010000034.1, on the reverse strand, counting down.
ACGGCCGCCCTCCTCCTCGGCAACCTGCCGCACCGCCTCGACCTGATCATTCCGGCGACCCTCTTCGTCATTGCGCTGGCCATCATCGGCGCCATTGGCGCCACCTATCTCGGCATCGCTTCCAATGCACTTGTCCTGCAGGCGCTGCACCGCCGGCTCACCGGCACGGTCCGGCCGGTCCTCGCGGCGGCGCCCCAGGGCGGCGGGCGGCTCGCGCTCTGGGCCGTGGAGCTGGCCCTGCTCGGCTTCGCCTTCGTCCAGGCCGGAATCGTGCTGGCCGGCTTCGACCTCACCGACGACGTGCGCATCGCGGCACACCGTGGCAGCTCCGAGGCGGCACCCGAGAATACCCTGCCGGCGATCCGCCAGGCCGTCGAGGACGGCGCCGACTATGTCGAGATCGATGTGCAGGAGACGATCGACGGCGTGCCGGTCCTGCTGCACGACCGGGATCTTCGCCGGGTGGCGAGCCTCGATCGGCGCATCTGGGACGTACCGGCGGCCGAGCTGAGCGCCATCGACGTGGGCGGCTGGTTCGATGCGAGCTTCGAGGGTGTTCCGGCCCCTACCCTAGATGCGGCGATCGTGGCCGTCGGCAGCGAGGCCAGGCTCTACATCGAGATCAAGACCGCTCCCCAGATGCCGGACCTCGTCGCCAATGTGGTGGAACGCCTGCAGGCGATGGATGCGATCGAGGGAACCGTCGTCGCCTCGTTCAACCGAACGGTGCTGGACGACGTGGGCAAGCTCGAACCTGGCCTGCGGCGAGCGCTCCTCGTCCATACCAGCATCGGCCAGCCGGATCGGCGCGACTATGACATCCTGTCGATCCGGGCCAGCGCCATCACGCCCGAGCAGGTGGTCCGGGCCCACCGGCTCGGCTACGAGGTCCACGCCTGGACGGTCAACGACCGGCGCGAGATGTCGCGGCTGATCGACATGGGCGTGGACGCGATCATCACCGACCGGCCGGCCGAGCTCAGGACGCTCCTGGCCGAGCGGGCAGCGCTTCGCCCGGACGAGCGGCTGGTGGTCAAGCTGCGCAGCTGGCTGCGCTTCTAGAGCGCTCTTCCTCTCAGGTGGTGCGCGCCTCGCGCTCGCGATAGGCGACATAGGTGATCGAGGCGAGGATCACGAAGCCGCCGATGAGCGTCATGGGGTCCGGCCGCTCACCGAAGAAGACGTAGCCGATGGCCGAGGCCCAGATGAGCTTGGTGAAGTCGAAGGGCAGGACGACCGTGGCGTCGGCCTCGTGGAAGGCCTGGGCGACCGACCACTGGGTGATGCTGCCGAAGATGCCGATGGCGATCATCATGAGCCAGCCGGTGGCATCGGGCCAGGTCCAGAAGAACCAGGCGGCGACCCCGGTGATTGGCGTCAGGAAGAGCCCGGCATAGGTGGTGATCGTCAGGCTCGTCTCGGTGCGGGCCAGGATCTTGATGATGATGAGTGCACCCGACCAGACCAGCGAGGAGAGAAGGATCAGGAGCACGCCGGGGCCCACATCGGCGAAGCCCGGGCGGATGATGATCAACGCCCCCGCAAAGCCGGTGAAGAGCCCGGCCCAGCGCCGCCAGCCCGGCCGCTCGCCGAGGAACGGGATGGCGAGGAGGGCGGCGAAAAGCGGGGCGGTGAAGGCCAGGGCCGCGATGGTGGCGAGCGGCGTGATCGTCACCGCGTAGAAGAACGAGAGCATCGCCACCGCGTTGAGCAGGCCGCGCGCGGCGTGCAGAGGGAGCCTCTTGGTGCGCAGCGTGGCGCGCCCCGCCCTGACCA
>JAUIID010000033.1 GCA_030431615.1 Alphaproteobacteria bacterium | reverse complement strand
TGGCGGGTGCGGTCGACACGCGCGGCATCCAGTTCTGGTTCATGGCGACGCGGGCCCTCATCGCCATGGTTCCGCCGGTGCTGCTGGCGCTCCTGGCGCAGCGCTACATCGTCCGCGGCCTGACGCTGGGCGCCGTCAAGGGCTAGGCACGACCGGCATCTCGCCGGCATCCGGGTAGCCCTCGAACGCACGCATGCCGGGCGGGATCATCACATAGGCCGACTTGCCGGCGGTGAAGATATGCGTGCGGAGGACGAGGCCTGTCGTGTCGTCGAGCGTGCCGGCGAAGAGGCTGGTCGTGCCGTTGGCCGGCAGGCGCTCGAAGAAGAGGTGGCCGCCGCAGTGGCCGCAGAAGCCGCGCCGGGCCTCGGTGCTCGCCTGGTACCAGCGCAACGTGCCCATGTCCTCGATCTGGAGATCGGCGGTGCGGCAGGCGGTGGCGGCGGCATGATGGCCGCTGGTGCGCCGGCAGGTGCCGCAATGGCAGGCGACGATCTCGCGCAAGGGGCCCGCCACCCGGTAGCGCACGCCGCCGCAGGCGCAGCCGCCGCTCCAGCTTCCGGATTTCGCCATGCCGCCTCTCCTTCACCGGTTGTTAAGCTTAACGCGCGATAACCGAATCATGCTCCAGGTCCGCCCCGTCTTCGTGCGCGAAGCCGCCCTGCTCCTGGCCGAGCTCGCCGGCCAGGCGACGGCGGATGACGGGTTCGTGCGCGCACTGGACGAGCGCCGTGGCAAGGCCGGGCGACCCCTGGAGCGGCGGCCGCAGCCGGAGCGCGCGTCGGGCTTCGAGGTCCACGCCTTCCTGCCGGAAGGGCCGGAACGCGCCGGCCCGCCCCTTGCCTTCAGGGCCTATGCCGCCCGCCTCGCCGACCGCATGGTCTTCGAGGGGCCGGTAGCGGCACTCCGGCTCAGCGCCTGAGCTCGCTCCAGGCATCGACGAAGGCTCGCGCCCGGGCACCGACCTCGGCCGGCGCGAACTCCGGCTTGAAGAGGGCGGAGCCGAGCCCGAAGCCGGCAGCCCCGGCCGCGACATAGCCCGCCATGGTGGCCGGCTCGATGCCGCCGACCGGCAGAAGGCGGGTACCCTTCGGCAGCACCGCCAGCATCGCCTTCACCGCCTTGGGCGGCAGGATCTCGGCCGGGAAGATCTTGAGCCCGTCGGCACCGGCGGCGAGGGCGGCGAAGGCCTCGGTCGGGGTGGCGATGCCGGGCACGCAGACGAGGCCCTGAGCCTTGGCCTCGGCGATGACCCGGACATCGGCATGCGGCATGACGACGAGCTCGCCCCCGGCCTCCTTCAGGCGGCCGACAGCGGCGGTCTCGAGCACCGTGCCGGCGCCGATGACGGCCGTATCGCCGAAACGCCGGGCGAGCTTCTCGATGCTTCTGAAGGGATCGGGCGAGTTGAGCGGCACCTCGATCAGGCGAAAGCCAGCCTCGACCAGGGCGGCACCGACCGCCTCGGCATCGTCCGGCCTGAGGCCGCGAAGGATGGCGACGAGCGGCAGGGCCGCCATCGCCGCATCGAGGCGCTGCCGGACGGCGGCGCTCATCGGACGAGCCCCGCGGCCCGGGCGATGCGCCACTGGCCTCGGGCCGCGGCCTGCGGGCGGCCGAGGCGATGGGCGAGGCCTGCCATGTCGAGCGCCTGGCCATAGCGTCTGGCCAGCGCGTCGCTGCCGACCACGACGACGCCCGTGGGCCGCTCGGCGGCGACGGCCTCGGCAATCTCGGTGCCGATCAGGAGGCCGGAGAGATAGTCGGCAACGGCAGTCTCGGCGAGGCGGCCGGTGAGCGGCAGGGTGCGGGCGCTGAAGAGCCGGCCGAGCAGGCCCTGTCCCTCCAGCCCGGCAGAGACGCCGCGATCGAAGCCGGCCGGGTCTGGCGCATGGGACGTCGGCGCCTCCCGCATCAGCCTGCCGAGGATCGAGTGGCCCCTGAGCACGGCGAAGACCTCGCCGGTCATCCAGGTGCGAAAGCGCATGATGCGCCCCCCCTCGACCGTGACCCACTTGCTGTGCGTGCCGGGGAGGACGACGATCTCGCCCGGGGCGAGGTCGTCCTGGCCGATGATCTGGGTCTCCTCGCCGCGCATCACGTCGGGCAGGCCGTCCGGGCTCGTGTATTCGAGGCCGGTGACGAAATGGAGGGGGCCGAGCTCGGGCTCGGCCACGCGCTGCAGGGCGCCGGCAAGCGCGGCCGCATCGGCCGGGCAGGCGAGATAGGGGCATTCGTGCCAGCCCTGCCGGCTGGTGATCATGCCGGAAAGGACGATGGGCAGGCCCGGCGGTGCCTCGAGTGCGGCGAGCTCGCGCCGGAGCACGGGGGCAAAGGCCCCGCCCTCGACCTTGAGGATGCCGTCCTCCGACTGCCGTTCGGCCAGCACGGCGCCATCCGGGCCAAGCAGACCCGTGCGCAGGCTCGAGGTACCCCAATCCACCCCGACGATCGACGGCTCCGCCACTGCATTCCTCCCCGCTTCCGGCGGGACTTGTCGCAGGTCGAAGCGCGGTGATCAATCCGCCGTTGGCCAGCGGCCATGTCCTCACTAGATGTCGGCCATGCAGGGACTGTTCCGAGCACCACCGCCCCGCCGCCTCGCCTTCGACGCCGCTGCCCGGCGCCGGCACAAGCGGCGCAACGTGCTGCATTCAGCGCTGCTGCTGGGCGGCATGGCGGCCATCCTCTGGGTCTCGGCCTGGAGCCTCTGGGGCACGGTCGTGGCCTTCTGGGCGATGGCTGGCGGGCTCTTCGGCTTCCTGCTGACGCCCGGCGTGGCGCCCGGGTGGGTCATGCGGGCCTACCGGGCGCGGCCGCTCGACCGGTCGAGCTTTCCCGAAGGCGTCGCCATGCTGGAGGCGCTGGCGGCCCGGGCGGGGCTCGACCAAGTGCCGAAGCTTCATCTCCTGCCGTCCGCCACGCTCAACGCCTTTGCGGTCGGCAGCGCCCGTGAGGCCGCGATCGGCATCACGACGGGCCTCCTGCGCGCCCTCGACGGGCGGGAGCTCGCCGGCGTGCTGGCCCACGAGCTGAGCCATGTCAGGAACAACGACCTCTGGCTGATGGCGCTCGCCGACACGATGAGCCGGCTGACCAGCCTCATGGCGACCACGGGCCTCCTGCTCGCCGTGGTCAGCCTGCCCCTCCTGCTCCTCGGCCTGGCGCCGGTGCCGCTCCTCACGCTCGCCATCCTTGTCCTGGCGCCGACCATCGGCAGCCTGCTGCAGCTCGCCCTGTCGCGGGCGCGGGAGTTCGACGCCGACCTCGAAGCGGCGACGCTCACCCGGGACCCCGCCGGGCTCGCCTCGGCACTTCGCAAGCTCGACCGCTACCAGGGCGCCTACTGGGAGGAGATCGTCCTGCCCGGCCGGCGCATGCCGGAGCCCTCGCTGCTCCGCACCCACCCGCCGACGGCGGAGCGCATCGAGCGCCTGCTTTCCCTCTATGGCGATGCCGGCGAACCGGTCACGCCCGGCCCGCGGCACCAGGTCCTGCCGGCCGGGCTGGCCCATGCCGGACCGCCCCGCTACCGCCGGCTCGGCTTCTGGTACTGAGTGTAGGTATATTATCCTAGTTCCTGCCTGGCGTCAAGCATGGCCCGGGTTCGCTCGGCGAAATCGCCCTTCCCGGGTTCCGGCACCGGCCCCGATCCCGCCGGAGCGTCGCGTTTGTCCGACCAACCCGTTGAAAGAATTCAGCAATCATGAACGGGTGAGGGCTCGGGTTTGTTTGTTCGATCCCTGGGTTCGTTCGTCGAATCACCGGGTTCGATCGTCGATTCGGCAGGTTCGTTCGTCGTTTTCCCGGGTTCCTTCGTCGCAAAAGTTGCAGAATATGCGCCATAACGATTTGTGATGTCGCATATTCCGCGACAATTGCCGCCCTGCTGTCGCATCAGATGCGACAGTCGGCACCCGACTGTCGCGCATAACGCGACAACCCAAGACTAGTATCGCATCATGCGCGACAGGGTTCGGCTCGGATGCCCGCGGCTAGGGAATAGCCATCACGGATCGTTATGGGTCGTCGGCGATGGCGGCCGCACGCGTTGGATCGCCCGGCGATTTTCTGATCGGCCTGTGCACGGAGGAGAGCCGCGTGCTCGCGCTCCTCGTGCACAACTGCCGTCTACCTGATCCCCAGATAGTCGAAGATGTAGGACATCGCCCCGAAGCGCTGGCGCAGGCTTTGCCAGTCGACCAGCTCGCGGGTGCGCACGAGCTCCGGCACCGGCCGCTCGTCGAGCTGCAGGTCGGCGGTCGCCTCGGTGAAGGTCAGGGCACTGTCGCCGTCGGTGTCGTAGAGGGCGATCCAGTTCTGCAGGCCGATACTGTCGACGAGCACGAAGCCCAGGTTGAGCGCCTTCAGGTCGGCGGGCGGCACGCTTTTGCCATTGGCCCTGGTCCACACCCTGAGGCGATCGTTCAGGGTCGAGAGCTCGGCGAGATCGGCCCGGCCGTCGCTGTTGGTGTCGGCGAGCTGGAAGGCGCTTCGGGCACAGGCCGTCGAGGCGGCGTTCACGCATTCCCGGCCGAGACCGCGCACCGCCCGATCGAAGCCCTCGCCGGCGGCGAGCGCGGCACCGCCGGCAGCGAGCAGGGCGAGGCCGGCGATCGCCCCGAGGGCGGCGCGGTCAGGTCTCCCGGGCGATGGCTTTGAGCTCATAGAGCAACTCCAGGGCGGCACGGGGTGAGAGGTCGTCCGGCCGCACGGCGGCGAGCCGGTCGCCAAGGACGAAAAGATGGGGCGGAATGGCGGCCGGCGCAGCGACAGGCGGCCGATTCTTGAGGCTCGCGCGGAAGAGCGGCAGGTCCTCGGCGATCTCGGCCGGTGCTGCCCGGGCCTCACCGGCCTCGAGCTTCTCCAGCACCTCCTGGGCGCGGGCCAGGACGGCATGCGGCAGGCCGGCGAGGCGGGCGACGTGCAGGCCGTAGGAGCGGTCGGCGGTGCCGGCCATCACCTCGTGCAGGAAGACGACGTCGCCCTGCCATTCCTTCACCCGGACGGTGTAGGCGCCGAGCGCCTCGAGCCGTGCGGCGAGGGCGGTGAGCTCGTGGTAGTGGGTTGCGAAAAGGCCGCGGCAGCGATTGGCCTCGTGCAGGTGCTCGACCACGGCCCAGGCGAGCGACAGGCCGTCATAGGTCGCCGTACCCCGGCCGATCTCGTCGAGGATGACGAAGCTGCGCTCGCCGGCCTGGTTCAGGATGGTCGCCGTCTCGACCATCTCGACCATGAAGGTCGACTGGCCGCGCGCCAGGTCGTCGGCGGCGCCGACCCGGCTGAACAGCTTGTCGACCACACCGAGCCGCGCGCTCCGGGCCGGCACGAAGCTGCCGATCTGGGCGAGCACGACGATGAGCGCGTTCTGGCGCAGGAAGGTGCTCTTGCCGGCCATGTTGGGGCCGGTGAGCAGCCACAGGCGCTCCTCGTCCTCCAGCCGGCAGTCATTGGCGACGAACCGCCCGCGGCCGGCCTCGAGCGCCGCCTCGACCACCGGGTGGCGGCCGCCCTCGATGCTGAAGTCGAGGCCGTCGGTGAGGACGGGTGCCGTCCAGTCGGCCTCGGTGGCGAGGGCGGCAAGCGCCGCCGCGACGTCGATCGCCGCCAGCGCCGCGGCCGTCCGGGCAATGGGCTCGGCGGCGTCGAGCACCAGGCCGCGCAGCTCCTCGAAGAGCTCGAGCTCGAGCGCCAGCGCCCGGTCGGCGGCGCTGGCGATGCGCCGCTCGAGGTCGGCCAGCTCGTCCGTGCCGAAGCGCTGGGCGTTGACCATGCCCTGCCGCCGGCGGAAATCGTCCGGCACCTTCCCGGCATGGGTCGCCGTGACCTCGATGAAGTAGCCCAGCATGTTGTTGTGGCGGATCTTCAGCGAGGCGATGCCGGTCATCTCGCGATAGCGCGCCTCGAGGGCGGCGATGTGGCGGCGGCCCTGGTCCCTGAGCGTCCTGAGCTCGTCGAGCTCGGCCACGGCGTCGGCACGGATGAAGCCGCCGTCCCGGGCCTGCAGCGGCGGCGCCGGCTCGAGCAGCTGCTCCAGCCGCGTGACGAGGCGCTCTGTGTCGGCGATCCCATCGGCCAGGGCGGCAAGCGCCGGCTCCGCCGGCCCGAGCCGGTCCCTGAGGCCGTGCGCGGCTGCAAGGCCCGTGGCGAGGGCCACGAGATCGCGCGGGCCGCCACGGCCGACCACGAGGCGGGAGAGGGCCCGGGCGATGTCCGGCACGCCCTTCAGGACGGTCCGGCAATGCTCGCGGGCGTCCTCGTCGGCGACGAAGCCCGCGACCTCGGCCAACCGCGCCTGGATCGGCGCGAGCGTGGCCAGGGGTGCGGCGAGGCGCTCGGCGAGGAGGCGGGCGCCGGCGCCGGTCCGGGTGCGGTCGATGGTGGCGAGCAGGGCACCCTGGCGGCGGCCGTCCTGGGTCTCGAGGAGCTCGAGATTGCGCCGGGTCGCCGGATCGATGCGCAGGGAGGCGGCGGATTCCTGCCGTTCCGGCCGGTCGAGACGGGGCAGGAGACCCTTCTGGGTGGTTGCCAGATAGTCGAGGATGGCCCCGGCGGCGGCGATCTCGGCCCGCTCGAAGCGCCCGAAGGCATCGAGCGTGGCGACCTCGAACTGCTGCTGGAGCCGATGGGCGGCCGCCTGGCTGTCAAAGGCGGGCGGCTCCAGCAGGGTCAGGCGCGCCTGCCAGGGCTGCAGGGCCGGCTGGAGCGCTGCGTCGTCGGCGAGCGGTCGCGGCGCCAGGATCTCGCCCGGGGCGAGGCGCGCCAGGAGGGGCCCGAGATCGTCCGGGGTGGTGGCCTCGGTCCGGAAGGCGCCGGTCGAGATGTCAACCCAGGCGAAGCCCAGCGCCCCGCCCACCCGGGCGAGCGCGCCGAGGAAGTTGTGGCGCCGTGCATCGAGGAGGCTTTCCTCAGTGAGCGTGCCCGGCGTGACGATGCGCACGACCTCGCGGCGAACGACGCTCTTGGCGCCGCGCTGGCGGGCGAGGGCGGGATCCTCGACCTGCTCGCAGATCGCCACCTTGAAGCCGGCGCGGATCAGCCGCTCGAGATAGCTCTCGGCACTGTGCACCGGCACGCCGCACATCGGGATGTCCTGGCCGGCGTGCTGGCCGCGTTTCGTCAGGGCGATGTCGAGCGCCGGGGCGGCCGCCTCGGCGTCGGCGAAGAAGAGCTCGTAGAAGTCGCCCATGCGGAAGAACAGCAGCGATCCCGGGTGCTCGGCCTTGAGCCCCTGGTACTGCTCGATCATGGGGCTCGCCCGCTCGCCGGCCCGTGCGTCGGTTTCTACCGGACGGGGACGCCGTGCCGCCATCTAATAACCTATAGTTGAATTTTGGGTTGCCACGCTCGCGCCAGTTCCTATCATGCGCTCCCGGGACGACCGGTTGTGAACGACGCCCGGCCGGGGGCCAAGAAAGTCAGGCCACTATCGCCGAGGAAGCGTCGTCGGTCGAGCGAGCAACGCATGGGCAGTGCCGAGCGCGCCGAGCGAGGAGAGGGCGAGCATGTCGAAGGAACGAGCGGGCAGCCTTGCGGCTGCCCGGCACGAGGAAGCTCTGGTCCGGCGCCGGGCCGGACATGGTGGCGGGCTGGGCCGTCGCTGCCGCGGGAGGGTCGCATGATCCATCTCTCGCCCGGCTGTGACGCCTTCCTGCAGGACCAGGTGCCGAATGGCTGGCAGGACGCCGCCGCGCACGCCCGGCGCCTCGCGACCCGGCTGCAGTATCTGCCCTGGGCCGACCGGATGACCCTGCTCGACGATTTCGTCTGGGGCGAGGCCCGCCGGCTGCTCTCCAACGAGGAGATCACGGCGGTCATCAACCGGCAGCCCTACACGCTCGCCACCAGCCACGCGATCCTCGAATACGCGACGATGTGCAGTGCGGTGATCACCAGCATCCTCATGCTGCTCGAGGAGGGCGGTGCGGCGGCGCAGCCGGAGCAGGCGCTCGCACTGCTGCTCTCGCGCAGTGCCGAGCACCAGGCGGCGGCGCTCGACTGGATTCAGGAGGGCGGGTTCGAGCGGCTGCAGGCCGTGATGGCCCGGCTGCCCGGCTTCGCCTTCCTCTATCTCGCCGTCTATCCCAACGATTCGGCCGAGAGCTTCATGGCGCGCGACGCCTTCTGGACGGCGATGCTCGGCTACTGAGCGGCGAGAGCCGCTTCCAGCACCTGGCGCACCGGGGCAAAGCTTCGGCGATGGTGCGGCGAGGCCCCGACCAGGGCCAGGGCCGTCCGGTGCGCCAGCGTCGGGTAGCCGGCATGGCGCTCGAAGCCGTAGGCCGGGTGGCGCCGGCCGAGGCGCGCCAGCAGCCGGTCGCGGGCCACCTTGGCGATGATCGAAGCGGCGCCGATCTCGGCCACCGTGGCGTCGCCGCCGACGATGCAGCGCGTGCGGCAGCCGAGCCCCGGGTCGAGATGGCCGTCGACCAGCACCTCGTCCGGTGCGGCGGGCAGGAGCGCCAGGAGGCGCCGCATCGCCCGGCGCATGGCGAGATGGCTGGCGGCGAGGATGTTGAGCCGGTCGATCTCGGCGACCGAGGCGGCACCGAGCGCCCAGCTCGCCTGCTCGCGGATCAGGAGCGCCAGCTCCTCCCGCCGGGCCGGCTTCAGGGCCTTCGAATCCGCCATGCCGGGGATCGCCCGCGGCAGATGGACGGCGGCCGCCAGCACCGGGCCGGCGAGCGGCCCGCGACCCACTTCGTCGATGCCGACCCTGATGATCATCGCCGTTCCGCCCTGCCGCGACATCCCTGCGCCTGTTGCGCGGCTCCGGGAATCGCATATCTCGAAGCCACGGCCAACCCAACACTCGCCAACTCACCACTCGCCAACCCACTACTCGAGAGCGGCAGATGCAACTCGGCAGGGATGCCTGGCTCGGCGCGGTCCTGGCGCTGCTCGCGGTCGGGGCCGGGGCCTTCGGCGCGCATGGTGCCGGCGACGAGCGGGCGGCCGCGCTGATCGAGACCGCGGCGCGCTACCAGATGTGGCATGCGCTGGCGATCATCCTCGCGGCCATCGCCCTGCCGGCGGCCCGTTTGCCGAGCTGGTGCTTCACGGGCGGCATCCTTGCCTTCTCCGGCAGCCTCTATGCGCTGGCGCTGGGTGCACCCGGGCCGGTGGCGATGCTCGCACCGCTCGGCGGCCTCGCCTTCATGGCCGGCTGGGCGCTGCTCGCCCTCGCCTTCTGGCGCCAGCGCCGCGCGGCCGGTTGACGACCCCAAGGCGGCAGGCGGTCAGAGCGACTGCAGCCGGCCGACGAAGCGGTCGAGCTCCGCGGCGCTGACCCAGCGCGGCTCGGCGGTCAGGCTGTCGACGACGAAGAGCCCGACGATCCGGTCGCCGTCCACCAGCGGCACGCCGGGCGACGTGTTGATGCGGGCGGCCGGTGGCGGCGGCGTCGAGGCGGCGACGGCCCGCGCGGGCGCCTCGCCGTGGCGGGGCAGGTAGATGAGCGCGAGGCCCAGCTCGTCGTCGACCAGCTCGACCATGCCATAGGCGGCCATGCCGTCCGGGTAGCGGACCGGGACCAGGCTCGACTGGGCGAGGGCGCTCAATGGGGCCGCGATGTGCTCGGCCGTGACGTAGAAGCCGCTGGCCCCGCCCTCCCCGCCGACCTGGACCAGGCCATCGGCCAGCGGGCGGGCGATCCCGGCCGGCGCTGGCGCGTGCCCGGATGGCAGGTCGGCTGCCGCGACGGCGGCGGGTCGGAGTGGTGTCCGGCGCAGCCCGGCCAGGGTCTCGCCGAGCGTGGCGGCACGGGCCGGCGCGCCGTCGACCAGGGCTTCGGCGATGTGCTCGACGAGAGCACTCGTGGCCAGGGTGGGGCTGCCGGCCCGCCAGGCGGCCAGCGTCGCGGTCGTCACCAGTGCGGCGCCGGGCACCGGCGATGGCTGCAGGTCCTGGGGACGCCGGTCGTTGGCGAGCGCGAAGAGCCGGCGCTCGGCTCGGGTCAGGTCGATCGCGGTGGTGGTCCCGCCCGCCCGGTCGAAGAGGGCGACCGGCAGGCTGGCACGCCGCTCCGCCTCGAGCTCGACGAGGTCGTAGCGATAGGCGGATTCGGTCGGCTGCTCGAGATAGGCCGGGGTCGCCGCGAGAGCCGTCTCGAGGTCACCGATCTCGCGCTCGGCGCCGAACTGCCCGATGCCGCCGAGCACGCCGCCGGCCAGCGTGCCGATCAGGTCGAGCATCGGGTCGCCCGTCCGGAAGACGTCGATATCATCGCCCGGGGCCCGCTTGGCCGCGGCGAGATCGCGCTCCAGCGCCTGATGCTCCGGGTTGCGCCGGCGCTTGCTGCCGTCCTGGTAGGTCGAGCGGACGATGCGCTGGTCGAGCACGCGATCGGCGGCGGCCGGCAGGGCCATGGGCGCGCCGACGAGGAGGAGGCAGGGGGCGGGTGCCGCCGTGGCGGTGGCTGCCACGGGAATCGGCAGGTCGCGCTCGAGCCGGGGTGCCTGCTCTCCGACGCCGACCAGGGCGATCGGCGCGGTCAGCGGGTCGAGGTCGCGCCGCGCCGCCGGGCCGAGGGTCGCGAGCTGCTGCACCAGGGCGCTGCAGGACGCAGCCTTGGGCCAGCCCGTAGCGGCCTCGGCCGCAGCCGGGCCGGCGGCCGGCTCGACCGCTGCCGGCAGGGCGGCCACGTCCGTCGCGACCGACCCGGAGCCGGCGCAGGCGACCAGGAGCGGCAACGGCAGGAGGCCGAGGAGATCGCGGAAACGCAGCATCGGGCAACCTCGCATGCGAGAATGCCCGAAAGCATAAATTAACCTATGGTTGAATTACAACCCCAGGGCGCTCAGACGGCAGCCGTCACCCGCTCGATCGCGTCGGCGACGTTCGCGATCACGTCCTCGAGCAACGCCTCGTCGTCGGCCTCGACCATCACGCGGATCAGGGGCTCGGTGCCGGACGGGCGGACCACGAGACGGCCGCGCCCGGCGAGCCGCGCCTCGTTCGCCGCCAGCACCGGGGCCAGGACGGGACCGTGCAGGTCGATGGCGCTGGCGACCCGGACATTGCGCAACTGCTGCGGCAAGGGCGCGAAGGAGCGGCCGATCTCGCTCATCGGGCGCTGGCTGCGGCAGAGCACCGCCAGCACCTGCAGGGCAGCCAGCAACCCGTCGCCGGTGGTGGCGAAGTCGCTGAGCACGATGTGGCCGGACTGCTCGCCGCCGACATTGAAGCCGCCCTCGCGCATCCGCTCGACGACATAGCGGTCGCCGACCCTGGTGCGGTGAAGGTCGAGCCCCAGGCCCTTGAGGAAGCCCTCGAGGCCGAAATTGGACATCAGCGTCGCCACCACGCCGTCGCCGCGCAGCCGGCCGTCCGCCATCCAGCTCTGGGCGATCAGGGCGAGGAGCTGGTCGCCGTCGACGAGCTGGCCCCGTTCGTCGACGAGGATCAGCCGGTCGGCATCGCCGTCGAGGGCGATCCCGAGATCGGCCCCGTGCTCGAGCACCGCCGCCTTGATCGTCTCGGGATAGGTGGAGCCGCAGTCGGCATTGATGTTGCGGCCGTTCGGCCGGACGCCGATGCCCACGACCTCGGCACCCAGCTCGAAGAAGAGCTCGGGGGCGATGTGGTAGGCCGAGCCGTTGGCGCAATCGACGACGATCTTGCGCCCGCCGAGCTCGGCACCGCGCGGGAAGCTGCTCTTGAGGTTCTCGACATAGCGCCCGCGCGCATCCTCGTAGCGCATCGCCCGGCCGATCTCGTCCGGCTCCGCCTCGCCGTCGGCCGCCATGGCGTCCATCCGCGCCTCGATCTCGGCCTCGAGCGCGTCGGAGAGCTTGAAGCCGTCCGGGCCGAAGAGCTTGATGCCATTGTCCTCGAAGGGGTTGTGCGAGGCCGAGACCATGACGCCGAGATCGGCGCGGAGCGAGCGGGTCAGGAAGGCCACGGCCGGCGTCGGCACGGGACCCGTCAGCATCACCCGCATGCCGGCCGAGAGGAAGCCGGCGGCGAGCGCGTTCTCGATCATGTAGCCGGAGAGCCGCGTATCCTTGCCGATGACCACCCGGTTCTCGTGGCGCCGGCCGTGCTGCGCCGCGCGCCGGAAGAGCCCGCCGGCGGCGCGGCCGAGCGCCAGGGCCACCTCCGCGGTCATCGGGTAGGTGTTGCTGGTGCCGCGTATCCCGTCCGTTCCGAACATCCGGCGTTGCATCGATGAATGGTCCTCGTGCTGCAGAAGAATGGCAAGGGGACGGGCCGGTCGAGGAACCCGGTTGGTTGCGTTAAGGTCTGGTCGCCTTGGGGTAGGCGCTCGACGAATTCAGCCGTCCGGCCGGCATTCTCTCCAACTAAGCTCGCCGCAGGTCAACTGTTCCGGCTTGCGCAACCATGACAGCCGCCCCTGACACCGCCGTCACGCCGGTCGAGATCATCCGGCCGGACGGCCGGACCGAGCGCCCGGAGCGCCGCCAGAGGGCTGCCGCATTCCGCCCCTATGCGGCAGATGCCTCGACGTCGCCGGGAACGCCGCCCAACCCCGCCGAGCGACGGGAGCGCCGCCGGCCGCGCGGCCCCGACCCGCTCGGCCGCCGGATCGACATCGTCTCCTGACGCGAGGCCCGGCACCGGGACGGCCGGCAAGCCTCCTCAGGTGCGGCCGGCCAGGGTCTCGAACATGACGATGCAGCCGCGCCGGGTCGGATCGACCGACGGGGCGGAGAGCGCCACGGCGATCGCCTGGGCGGTACGCACCTTGCCCGGCGAGACGTAGGTCGCGTTGAAGCCGGCCCTGGCCATCCGGCCGTCGAGCAGGCTCGTCCACATGTCGCGCATCCCCGGGCCCCGCAGGATCATGATGTTGTCGAGACGCTGGCCCATGGTCGCCTTCGGGTCGAGATTGAGCCAGAAGGCGAAGGCGCGGTTCATCTGACGGATGGCCCGCTCGCCGTCGATGATCAGCGACGGCAGGGGACAGGCCTCCAGCACCCGGACGAGATCCTGGGTATTGCCGGCGAGCGCCAGCTTGTCCACGTCGCGCTGCATAGTCTCGGTGCGCAGCCGGGCATGCACCAGCGCATAGGTGCGCAGGGTCGAGGCGAGATTCGTCCGCTCTGGCGTCGCCGACGCCACCTCGTTGACAAGGCCCGAAAGCCGCAGATGCCGCTGTTGTGCAACGGCCTTGAGGTACTCCCAGAACTCGCTTTCCAGCTTGATCGAGGTTCGGACCTCACCGATCCGCATCGTCTTGCGAATCATGTGGCACAGTTCCAACGTGCGGCGTGCATACGCACCATGATATTCACCTCAGCGCCCATTCACGATTGAGAAGAGTAAATGCGCTCTATAGGTTAGGTTTTGGTTAACGCGAATCAGAAAAGACCAACTCGCCTACGACGCAGGAGCGCGACATGACCGAACGGACTGGGTCGGATTGGCCGGTCGACGGTATGGAAGACATCGTTATCGCACAGGCCGAGACGACTCCGGAGGCCAGCGGCCAGCCGCGCGTGCTGGTCCAGGAGCCGGCGGTCACCGAGGAGCCGGAGGAGCTCGCAGCCACCGCAGCGACACCGGTCGACCCCGAAACCCTCGGCATCGCCCCGGTGGACGCGGGCGAGCGGCGGGTCATCGCCGTGACGCCCGGCACGACCGTGGTCCTCGACGACCCGGCCTTCGATCCGTCGCGGGCGGTCTATGCGGTCGACGGGCTCGACCTCGTGGTCACCCAGCCCAATGGCGGTGTCCTGGTGCTCGTCGGCTTCTTCGCGCCGAGCGAGGCGCCGCCGCAGCTGAGCGTGCTCGGCGCCCCGGCGACCTCGGCCCCCGTTCTCCTGCAGCAGGCCGAGGCGGCACCGGTGCTCGACGAGCAGGGCGGCGTCGAGCCGGCAGCCGGCCCGGCCGACGGCCCGCAGGGCGGCGGCGGTGCCGGTTTCACGGCCTACGACGCGGGTTCCATGGGCGACGGGCTCGACCCGCTCGGACCGCTCGGGCCGACCTCGCTGAGCTATGGCCTCCCCTCACCGGAGGTCACGAGCCTCTTCGTCGGCGACGACAACAATGACGGCGGCAACAACCCGCCGCCACCGCCGGATCCCACCGGGCCGCAGGTGATCATGCAGTCGTCGGTGTCGGCGACTGTCGGCGAGGTATCGGGACCGGGCTTCAACCCGAAGACGACACCCACCCTGCCGCTGAGCGAGAGCTCGCTGACGCCGGACGGCGTCGATCGCGAGGGGCTCAGCTACCAGAAGTGGCTGGAGAGCAAGGGGCCCATCGATCCGCTGGCCCTCGACAGCATCAACAGTGTCGATGAAGCCAACGTCACTCTCGACATCGAGCGCGAGGTCTTCATCCGCTTCGTCAACGAGAACTCGTACTCGGTGGACAGCGTGTTCGTGCACGACATCGCCGCCGACGGCTCGATCGTGAACGTGCGGCTCGCCTTCGATGGCACCAACGTCCCCCAGGATGCGTTCGCGGAGCTCAAGACCCTGGAGCCCGGGACGGAGATCTCCCTCGGCAAGTTCACGGCCGGCACCCCGATCGGCATCCTCTTCCTCAATGACGGGTTCCGCCAGAACGACTTCTCGAAGCTGCAGGGCGGCCGGTACGAGGTGCGCGATCCCCTGACCGGCGAGACCGCCAAGATCACGGACGTTCATCCGACCGACAAGCCCCAGCTCAATCCGCTGCTCGTGCACATTGCCGACGACGGCACGGAAACCGTGCTCAAGGGCGCGGACGGCAACCGGATCTTCTCGGCCGACGCCACCCCCGATTCGCCCAACCAGAACGTGATCAATCCCGACGGGCTCGGCCATTTCGTGTCCGGCTGGGATGGCAGCAACGGGCTGCTGCTCGTCGGGATCGACGACGGCATCGGCAGGTTCCGGGATCTCACCTTCGACGACCTGGTGCTTGGCGTGCGCTTCGGCTCGCCCATCAGCAACACGCTGGTCATCGAGGCCTTCGAGAACGGCGTGGACATCAAGATCACCGACACGGACAGCACCGATATGGCTTCGGCCACCATCGCGCTGACCGGGCTCGCGGGCGACAGCCTGCTCCTCGACCCGAGTGTCGCCGCCGGCACCGGCATCACCGTGACGCAGGTCAGCGACACGCTGATCGAGCTCAAGGGCCTGGCGTCGATCGACGCCTACCAGCAGGTGATCAACGCCGCTTCGATCGGCGTCGACCTGCAGAACCCGCAGTTCGGCGAGCGGCAGATCGAGGTCAGCGTCACCGACCCCGATGGCCTGACCGGCAAGGGCACCACCGTCATCGACGTCCAGAACAACCTTTTGACCGGGCCCGGCGATGGCAATGGCGACGACACGATCATCGGCACCGCACCCGGTGACGGCCAGTCCGGCGACGACGTGATCAGCGGGCGGGGTGGCGACGACACCATCTTCGGCATGGGCGGCAACGACTTCGTCGACGGTGGCGACGGCACCGACACGATCGACGTGAGCCAGCCCGGCCAGAACACGGTCGTCGGCGGGCCGCAGCCGGACCGGATCATCCTCGGCCCCGAGGCCGATGTGGTGCGAATCACCGGCCTCTCCGACGGCGCCGACACGATCAGCTTCTTCAATGCCACCGAAGGCGACAAGCTGGACCTGCAGCAGCTGTTCCGCGACAGCGACATCACGGCCGACAACATCGCCGACTATATCCGGACCAGCGCCATCACCGACGGCGTCAAGGTGCAGGTTGACCTCGATGGCAAGGGCGGCAGCGCCAGCTTCGTGGACATCGCCTATCTGAACGAACCGACCGGTGTCGTGGCCGGCGGGGATCCGTCGAGCTTCGTGATCATCCCGGGCGCCGAGACGCCGATGGCCTGAGGTCGATCGACTTATCGCGAGAGGGCCGGCCCCGGTGCCGGCCTTTTTGCTTTTTGCCGAGCCCGCCCGCCGGATTCGGCGGGCGTCGCGCTGTTGCGCCGCAGCAGGGCCATGCCGATGCGATGCCGGTCACCTTGATGCGCCGCCGCAAGGTCGGTAGACAGGCGGCGGCTTGCGATGGGCATCTGGCTGAATAGGGAGCGAAACCGCATGGCTCGCAGGAAGATCGCACTGGTCGGGGCCGGCCAGATCGGCGGCACGCTGGCGTTGCTCGCCGGGCTCAAGGACCTGGGCGACGTCGTCCTCTTCGATGTCGCCGAAGGCATGCCGGCCGGCAAGGCGCTCGATCTGGTGCAGAGCTCGCCGGTCGAGGGCTTCGACGCACGGCTCACCGGCACCAACGATTATGCCGGCATCGCCGGCGCCGACGTGGTCATCGTGACCGCGGGCATCCCGCGC
Organism: Alphaproteobacteria bacterium; assembly: GCA_030431615.1. Lineage (GTDB taxonomy): Bacteria > Pseudomonadota > Alphaproteobacteria > Geminicoccales > Geminicoccaceae > SLRI01. The sequence goes on along the minus strand of JAUIID010000033.1, from coordinate 16,054 downwards.
AAGCCCGGCATGAGCCGCGACGACCTAATCGCCACCAATGCCGCCGTCATCAAGACGGTGGGCGAGGCGATCAAGCAGCATTGCCCGAACGCTTTCGTCATCGTCATCACCAACCCGCTCGATGCGATGGTCTGGGTCATGCAGAAGGTGAGCGGACTGCCTGCCGAGCGGGTCGTCGGCATGGCCGGCGTGCTCGACAGCGCCCGCTTCCGCTGGTTCCTCGCCGAGGAGTTCGACGTCTCGGTCGAGGACGTGACGGCCTTCGTGCTGGGTGGCCATGGCGACAGCATGGTGCCGCTGGTGCGCTACTCGACCGTTGCCGGCATCCCGCTGCCCGATCTCGTGAAGATGGGCTGGACGACTCAGGAGAAGCTGGACTCCATCGTCCAGCGGACGCGCGACGGCGGTGCCGAGATCGTCGGCCTCCTGAAGACCGGCTCCGCCTTCTACGCACCGGCCGCCTCGGCGATCGCCATGGCCGAGAGCTTTCTCAAGGACAAGAAGCGCGTGCTGCCTTGCGCCGCACAGCTCAGCGGGCAATACGGTGTCGACGGGCTCTATGTCGGCGTGCCGGTGGTGATCGGTGCCGGCGGCGTCGAGCGCATCGTCGAGATCGAGCTCGACCCGAGCGAGCAGGCCGCCTTCGACAAGTCCGTGGCCGCCGTCAAGGGCCTCTGCGACGCCGTCCAGCTCTAGGAGCTTCTTCGATGAACATCCACGAATACCAGGCCAAGGCGCTGCTCGCCGATTACGGCGTGGCGACCCTGTCCGGCCGCGTGGCCTATACGCCCGAGGAAGCCGAGCAGGCGGCACGGGCCCTCGGCGGGCCCGTCTGGGTGGTCAAGGCGCAGATTCACGCCGGCGGCCGCGGCAAGGGCGGCGGCGTCAAGCTGGCGCGCTCGGTCGAGGAGGTCCGCCAGCTGGCCGACCAGATCCTCGGCATGACCCTGGTCACCCATCAGACCGGGCCGGAGGGCCGCGTCGTCAAGCGCGTCTATATCGAGGACGGCTGCGACATCGCCCGCGAGCTCTATCTTGGTGCGGTCATCGACCGGACGTCTTCCCGGGTCACCTTCATGGCCTCGACCGAGGGCGGCGTCGAGATCGAGGAGGTGGCGGCGACCCATCCCGAGAAGATCATCAAGGTGGCGATCGACCCGGTCACCGGCTTCATGCCGTTCCACGGCCGCCAGCTCGCCTTCGGCCTCGGCCTCGAGGGTGCTGCCGTCAGGAAGGCGGTGGCGTTCATGCAGGGGCTCTACAACTGCATCGTCGAGCGCGACGCGAGCCTCGTCGAGATCAACCCGCTGGTGGTCACCGGCGGCGGCGACATCGTGGCGCTCGATGCCAAGATGAACTTCGACAGCAACGCGCTCTACCGCCAGCCCAAGGTGGTCGACCTTCGGGACCTCGACGAGGAGGACCCGCACGAGATCGAGGCCAGCCGGCACGAGCTGAACTACATCAAGCTCGACGGCAACATCGCCTGCATGGTCAACGGCGCCGGTCTTGCCATGGCGACCATGGACATCATCAAGCTCTTCGGCGGCGAGCCCGCGAACTTCCTCGACGTCGGCGGCGGGGCGACCAAGGAGCGGGTGACCGCGGCCTTCAAGCTCCTGCTCTCCGACCCGAATGTCGAGGGCGTGCTGGTCAACATCTTCGGCGGCATCATGCGCTGCGACGTCATCGCCGAGGGCGTGGTCGCCGCTGCCCGCGAGGTCAATCTCAACGTCCCGCTCGTGGTCCGCCTGGAAGGGACCAATGTCGAGCTCGGCAAGCAGATCCTGGCCGAATCGGGCCTTTCGATAACCCCGGCCGACGATCTGGCGGATGCCGCCGAGAAGATCGTGGCCGCCGTCAGGGGGGTCAGCTGATGGCCGTGCTCATCGACGCCTCGACCAAGGTCATCTGCCAGGGCTTCACCGGCGCCCAGGGCACCTTCCATTCCGAGCAGGCGATCGCCTATGGCACGCGGATGGTCGGCGGGGTCACGCCCGGCAAGGGCGGGGAGAAGCATCTGGGATTGCCGGTCTTCGACACGGTCAAGGCGGCGGCCGAAGGCACCGGCGCCGATGCGAGCGTGATCTACGTCCCGGCACCCTATGCAGCGGACGCGATCCTCGAGGCGATCGACGCCGGAATCGGGCTGGTCGTCTGCATCACCGAGGGCATCCCGGTGCTCGACATGATCAAGGTCCGCCGCGCGCTAACGGGCTCGGCGACGCGGCTGGTCGGCCCCAACTGCCCGGGCGTCATCACGCCCGGCGGCTGCAAGATCGGCATCATGCCGGGGCATATCCACAAGCCCGGCAAGATCGGCATCGTCTCGCGCTCGGGCACGCTCACCTATGAGGCAGTGGCACAGACCACGGCTGCCGGGCTCGGCCAGTCGACCTGCGTCGGCATCGGCGGCGACCCGGTCAAGGGGATGGAGTTCATCGACGTGCTCGAGCTCTTCCTCGCCGACGAGGGGACGGAGGGCATCATCATGATCGGCGAGATCGGCGGCACGGCCGAGGAGGACGCGGCCGAATTCCTTCGCTCGCAGCCGGTCAAGAAGCCGGTGGCCGGGTTCATTGCCGGCCGCACCGCACCGCCCGGGCGCCGGATGGGCCATGCCGGCGCCATCATCTCGGGTGGCAAGGGCGGGGCCGAGGAGAAGCTCGAGGCCATGCGCGCTGCCGGCATCGTGATTGCGGAAAATCCGGCCGGCATCGGCAAGGCCATGGTGGAGGCGCTCGGCCGGGCCTAAGAACCTGTCCGAGAGGTCGGGCTCCAAGGCTCGGCCGGACCGGTGATCGAGGGGTAGCACGAGGGCTATGGCAACGCGCAAAGAGCTGGAGCAGACCTCCTTTCTCTACGGTGGCAACTCGAGCTTCATCGAGGAGCTCTATGCCCGCTACCTGAACGATCCGGCGAGCGTCGAGCCGAGCTGGCGCGGCTATTTCGACGGGCTCGACAGCGAGGACCGCGCCCTTTTCGGGCGGGCGCGGGCGGCCCTGCAGCCGCGTCCGACGGGCCTCGCCGAGCCGGCCAACCTGAACCGGCCGGCGGCCACCACGCTCGACTCGGATGCCACCAAGACCCTGATCCGCGAGCATCTGCGGCTGATCATGCTGATCCGCGCCTATCGCGTGCGCGGCCACCTGATCGCCAAGCTCGACCCCCTCAAGATCAGCCACAAGGCGCACCACCCCGAGCTCGACTACCACTCCTACGGCTTCACCGACGCCGACCTGGATCGCGAGTTCTATCTCGACTTCGTGCTCGGCCTCGAGACGGCGACGCTGCGCCAGGTCATGGACGTGCTGCAGAAGACCTACAGCTCGACCGTCGGCATCGAGTTCCTGCACATCCAGGACCCGGACCAGAAGAGCTGGCTGCAGCAGCGGATCGAGAGTGCCAGGGGCCTCTTCGACACGACGCCCGAGGAGAAGCGCGAGATCCTCGAGCACCTGACCGAGACCGAGGGCTTCGAGCAGTTCCTGCACGTCAAGTTCCCGGGCACCAAGCGTTTCGGCCTGGACGGCGGCGAGAGTGCGATCGCCTCGCTCGAGACGATGATCCGCACTAGTGCCGAGCTCGGCGTCGACGAGATCGTGCTGGGCATGCCGCATCGCGGCCGGCTCAACGTGCTGGCCAACGTCATGGGAAAGCCCTACTCGGCGATCTTCAGCGAGTTCCAGGGGGGCGCCAGCCACGACGACGTGCTGGGCTCGGGCGACGTGAAATACCATCTCGGCACATCGACCGACCGGGTGCTGCCCGACGGCCGGCAGGTCCATCTCTCGCTCACCGCCAACCCGTCGCATCTCGAGGCGGTCAACCCGGTGGTGATGGGCAAGGTCCGGGCCAAGCAGCGGCAGAAGAACGACACCGAGCGCGGTCAGGTCATGGGCATCCTGCTGCACGGCGACGCGGCCTTCGCCGGGCAGGGCGTGGTCCACGAATGCCTCGAGATGTCGGAGCTCAGGGGCTATCGGGTCGGCGGCACGCTGCACCTGATCGTCAACAACCAGATCGGGTTCACGACGAGCCCGGCCTATGCCCGCTCCTCGCCCTATCCCTCGGACGTGGCGCGCGGCATCCAGGCGCCGATCTTCCACGTCAACGGCGACGATCCGGTGGCCGTGACCCATGTCTCGCGGCTGGCCGCCGAGTTCCGCCACACCTTCAAGAAGGACGTGGTGATCGACCTCTGGTGCTACCGGCGGCACGGCCACAACGAGGGTGACGAGCCGAGCTTCACCCAGCCGCTGATGTACAAGAACATCGCACAGCACCCGACCGTGCGGCAGGTCTACGTGAAGCGGCTCGAGCGCGAGAAGGTGATCGAGCCGGGCTACGGGCAGGAGCTGCTCGACAGCTTCAACAAGCAGCTCGACGCGGCGCACGATTCGGCGAGAAGCTACAAGTCGAACAAGGTCGACTGGCTCGAAGGCGCCTGGGCCGGCCTCAAGGCCTCGCCCATCGATTACGAGCGCGGCAGGACGTCGAGCTCGCTCGAGACCCTGCGGGAGATCGGCCTGCAGATGACGGCACTGCCGAAGGAGCTCAACGTCCACCCGCGGCTCAAGCGGGTGATCGGGCAGCGGCGCAAGGCGATCGAGGAAGGCCAGGGCATCGACTGGGCGACCGCCGAGCACCTCGCCTTCGGCACGCTGCTCTGCGAGGGCTTTCCCGTGCGGCTGACCGGCCAGGACGTCGGCCGCGGCACCTTCTCGCAGCGCCACGCCACGATCTACGACCAGTCGACGGAAGAGAAGTACTACCCCCTCATGCATCTGCGCGAGGATCAGGGCAGCTTCGAGGTCATCGACAGCTTCCTCTCCGAGGAGGGCGTGCTCGGCTTCGAGTACGGCTACTCGCTCGCCGATCCGGGCTGCCTGACGCTCTGGGAGGCGCAGTTCGGCGATTTCTGCAATGGCGCGCAGGTCTATTTCGACCAGTTCATCTCCTCGGGCGAGAAGAAGTGGCTGCGCTTCTGCGGCCTCGTCTGCCTCCTGCCGCACGGCATGGAGGGCCAGGGCCCGGAGCACAGCTCGGCCCGGCTCGAGCGCTTCCTGCAGCTCTTCGCCGAGGACAACATTCAGGTCTGCTACCCGTCGACGCCGGCGAACCACTTCCACATGCTGCGCCGCCAGCTGCATCGCGACTTCAGGAAGCCGCTGATCGTGATGACGCCGAAGTCGCTGCTGCGGCACAAGCGCTGCGTCTCGACGCTCGAGGACATGGGCCCGGGCACGAGCTTCCATCGCGTCATGTACGACCGGCCGCCGAGCGATGCCGACCAGGCCATCGAGCGCGTCGTGATGTGCTCCGGCAAGGTCTATTACGACCTGCTCGCGGCGCGCGAGGACCAGGGGCTCGACGACAAGGTGGCGCTGATCCGGCTCGAGCAGCTCGCCCCCTTCCCCGAGGACGCGCTGAACGAGGAGCTGCAGCGCTACCCGGCCACGGCGAGCTTCATCTGGTGCCAGGAGGAGCCGCGCAACCAGGGCGCCTGGTTCTTCGTGGCACCCAGGATCGAGAACCTGATGGAGGCGCAGGGCATCGCCCAGCGCCGCCTGACCTATGCCGGTCGCAAGCCGGCTGCCGCCCCGGCGACGGGCTTCCACGCGCAGCACGAGCGCGAGCAGCGGGCGCTGGTCGACGAAGCGTTGAGCGGCTGAGCGGCGACACGGATGAGACAGGAGGAGTCCCGATGAGCGGCGAGATCCGGGTGCCCACGCTGGGCGAATCGGTGAGCGAGGCGACCATCGCCCGCTGGCTGAAGAAGGCCGGCGACGCTGTGGCCGTCGACGAGCCGCTGGTCGAGCTCGAGACCGACAAGGTGAGCCTCGAGGTGCCGGCACCCGTGGCCGGCGTGCTCACCGAGATCAAGGCCGAGGAGGGCAGCGACGTCGAGGTCGGCGCGCTCCTCGGGCTGATCGAGGAAGGGGCCGCCGCACCGGCCGACAAGGGCGAAGCGACGCCCGAGCCCAAGGCCGGGAAGGCCGAGAAGGCCGAAGAGGCGGAGCCGCCGGCACCGGCGGAATCCGGTGACGGCGCCGCCAAGGCCGGCCCGGCCGCGCGCAAGGCTGCCGCGGAGAAGGGTGTCGACCTCGGCTCGGTGCCGCCGACGGGGCCCAAGGGCAACGTCACCAAGGCCGACGTGCTGGCGGTGGACAAGCCGTCGCTCAAGGCGCCCGTGGCGACGCCCGAGGGCGGTGCCGCGGCGCCGGCAGGACGCGAGGAGCGGGTCCGCATGACCCGGCTCCGCAAGCGCATCGCCGAGCGGCTGAAGGAGGCGCAGAACACGGCCGCCATGCTCACCACCTTCAACGAGGTGGACATGTCGGCGGTCATGGGGCTGCGCAAGAGCTACCAGGATGCGTTCACGAAGAAGCACGGCATCAAGCTCGGCTTCATGTCGTTCTTCGTGAAGGCCTGCATCGACGCGCTGCGGGCCTATCCGGCGGTCAATTCGGAGATCGACGGCGACGAGGTCGTCTACAAGCACTACTACGACATCGGCGTGGCGGTGAGCTCGGATGCCGGCCTCGTCGTGCCGGTGGTGCGCAGCGCCGACGCCATGAACCTCGCCGAGATCGAGGCTGCGATCGGCGACCTCGGCACGCGGGCGAAGAACGGCAAGCTCGCCATGGAGGAGCTGACCGGCGGCACCTTCACGATCACCAATGGCGGCATCTTCGGCTCGATGCTGTCGACGCCGATCCTCAACCCGCCGCAGGTCGGCATCCTCGGCATGCACAATATCGTGCAGCGCCCGGTGGTCCTGCCGGACGGCCGGATCGAAGCCCGGCCGATCATGTATGTCGCGCTTTCCTACGACCACCGGATCATCGACGGCCGCGAGGCGGTGAGCTTCCTCGTGCGGGTGAAGCAGTGCATCGAGGACCCGACCCGGATGCTGCTCGACGCCTGACGCCTTGCGGCGGAGCGTCAGGGCGTCGGTGCGTCCTCGCGCAGCAGACCCTCGTGCTTCAGCTCGGCCCAGAGGTCGGCCGGGATGGTGGTCTTGAAGGTGGTCAGGTTCTGGGCGACCTCCCGGGCCGAGCGGGCGCCGGGGATCATGCTGGCCACCTGCTTGTGGCCGAGCGGGAACTGCAGGGCGGCTGCCGGCAGCGGAACGCCGTGCCTCTCGCAGACCCTCTCGATCCCGGCGACCTTGTCGAGGATCTCCCTGGGCGCAGGCTCGTAGTTGTACTTCGCCCCGGGCACCGCACCGGTGGCCAGGATGCCCGAATTGTAGGGGCCGCCGATGAAGAGAGAGACCTGCTTCTCGGTGCACCAGGGTAGCAGCTCGTCGAGCGCTCCCTGCTCGAGCAGCGTGTAGCGGCCGGCGAGGAGGAAGCAGTCGAAATCGCCGGCCCGGGCGAACTGCATGGTGGCATCGACCTCGTTGACGCCGACGCCGATCGCCTTGACCACGCCGCTGTCGCGCAGCTCGCGCAGCGCCTTGTAGCCGGAATCCATGACCTCCTTGAACTTCGCCTGGAAGCCCTCCTCGCTGCCATGGGTCCAGATGTCGACGTCGTGGATCAGGAGGACGTCGATGCGGTGGGTCGCGAGGCGCTGCAGGCTGTCCTCGAACGACCGCATCACCCCGTCATAGGTGTAGTCGAACCGGTACTGGAACGGGTGGTGGTCGACGAACGGTCCGGCGTCGATCCCCAGGGCCGGGTCTCTGGCCTCGAGCACCCGCCCGATCTTGGTCGAGAGCACCCAGCTGTCGCGCGGCAGCGGACACATGAAGTGGCCGATGCGGTGCTCGGACATGCCGATGCCATAGAAGGGAGCGGTGTCGACAAATCGGATTCCGCCATCATAGGCCGTCCGCAACGTCGCCTCGGCGTCGGCATCCGAGCACTTCTGGTAGAGGTTGCCGAGCGGCACCCCGCCGATGCCGAGCACCGTTACCGACAGTCCCGAGCGGCCGAGCTCGCGCTTCTCGCCAATGTCCATGATCGCTGCCCCCTCTTTTCTGATCGAATGTGCGCATGGCCTTATCGTCAGCAGACGCAATCGTGACAAGGTTGAGACGTATGATCTCCTGATAATGTGACAGGAATTTCATACTGTTTCGATTGACGGACATGAGTGGGTCCGCCATCGGCGTTGTCATGCAGTCCACGCCTTATGGATAATTGCGGGATCCAATGGGCGCCACGAGCGGCCCGTCGGCTCCCGATGATAACGTTGCCACGTCGTATGACATGGCCAAATGCGATCCATCGATCGCGACAATCAGGGAGAAGACGATGAACAGACGATCGTTGACCGCGACCGCCATGGCCGTCGTGCTTGCCGGGGGTATCGGCCTTGCCGGCAGCGCCGCCGCCGAGCCCTTGCGCATCGGCTATGCCCCGTCCGTCTGGGACCCGTCGGATTTCCACGGCATGATGGGCTCGGGCATCGAGCGCGCCCTAGATGAGCACGGCGTGGACTACGAATTCCTGATCCGTGCCCCGTCGAACCACGTGGCGCACGAGGAACAGCTGGCCATCGTCGAGGACATGATCACCGAAGGCCTCGACTACATCATCATCAACCCCACCGATCCCGAGGTGCAGCGCGTCGCCTACGAGCGGGTGATCGACGCCGGCATCCCGCTGATCGTCGGCAATTACAGCGTGCCGTTCCCCGACGACTGGGGCTTCCAGCCGATGATGTTCTCCGGCTACAGCCACTCGGATGCCGGCGAGACGCTGGCGACCTATCTCGCCGAGAAGTACGGCGAGGGCACCACCATCGCGATCATCCACGGTGCCCCGGGACACATCACCTACGAGCGTGCGCCCAAGGAGCGCTATGCCGAGCTCGGCATGGAAGTGGTCTACGAGGACTTCGCCGACTACGACCGGCGCATGGCCTATGACGCCATGGAGCGCATCCTCGTGGCCTATCCGGATGTCGACGTGATCGTCGCCGCCTCCAGTGCCATGGCGGTGGGTGCCGTCGAGGCCACCGTCGCCAACGGCGCGCAGGGCGAGTACGCGATCTACGGGGCCGGCGGCACCTTCGAGGAGCTGCGCTACATCGAGGACGGCCTCCTGACGGCGGCCTGGATCCGCGACCCGGTCGCCATGGGCGAAGCCGTGGGCGAGGCGATCTACCAGCACAGCCAGGGCAACGAGGACGCCGTGCCGGCGGTCTTCAACTCGCCGATCCACGTCATCGATTCGGTCGAGGCGATCAACGAGTACGTCAATCCGGTAATCTACGAGGCCGAGGGCCTCGAGTTTCCGCGGCCGGTGAACAACTGAGCCATTGCCTGGTGGCGGTCGGCGGGGGCGCAATGCCCGGCCGCCGACCGTCGGGAGCGAACCGGTCGAGCAGTCGGGCTACCCGCGTGGCGCCGGTGTGATGGGAGGCACGAATGGCCGCAACGGCTATTGAACCGCGCCAGGAATCGGCAGCGGCCGCAACCGGCCCGGTCCTCGAGGCCAACAACCTGCGCAAGAGCTTCGGCGGCATCCAGGCGGTCGACGACGTCAGCTTCACGCTCGGGCAGCGCGAAATCCTGGGCATGGTCGGCGACAACGGCGCCGGCAAGTCGACGCTGATCAAGATCATCACCGGCGCCTACCGCAAGGATTCGGGCGAGGTCAGCCTGGACGGCGAGCCGGTCGAGATCGAGAGCACGGCGCATGCGCGGTCGCTTGGCATGGAGACGGTCTACCAGAGCTCCGGCCTCGTCGAGGTGATGGATGCACCGGCCAACCTTTTTCTCGGCCGCGAGAAGCTGAAGGAGGGCTGGCTCGGCCGCTACTTCGGGATGATCGACAAGCGCTTCATGCGCGAGGAGACGAGCCGGCTACTGCAACAGCTCAACATCACCGTGCGCAACCTCGCGGCCCCGGTGCAGACCCTCTCGGGCGGCCAGCAGCAGTCGGTGGCGGTCGGCCGCGCCGCCTACTGGAAGGGGCGGATCATCATCCTGGACGAGCCGGCCAACAATATCGGCGTCGACCAGCAGCGGGCCGTCCTCGAGCTGGTCCGGCAGATCCGCGACGAGCACGGCATCTCGTTCATCATGATCTCGCACAACATGGAGCACATCTTCCAGGTGGCCGACCGCGTGATCGTCATGCGCAATGGCCGGAAGGTCGGCGACAAGCCGATCGGCGAGACGACCCGCAACGAGGTCGTGGGCCTGATCACCGGAGCCCTGGCGTGAGCACGGCGGTCTCGCCGCAACGCAATGGCGGGGCAAGGGATCGAGCACCAGAGGGCAGCTGGCGCAACCTGCTCCGCCTGCATCCCGATACCGGGGTGCTGCTCTCGTCGCTGGCGATCCTAGCAGTCCTGATCATTGTCTTCTCGTTCACCTCCGAGCAGTTCTTCAGCACGACGGTGCTCGTCAACATCCTCAACCAGATGGCGATCTACATCATCGCCGGGGTTGGCATGACGCTGGTCATGACGTCGGGCGGGATCGACATCTCGATCGGCTCGATCATCGGCGTCACCGCCACGCTCATGGGCATCCTGCTGATCGACGCGGGCGTGCCCGCCCTGCTCGCCGTCCTCGGGGCGCTGGTCGTCGGCGCGATCTGCGGCGCCTTCAACGGCTTTCTCGTGGCGGTCGTCCGGGTGCCGCCGATCATCGTCACGCTCGGCACCTTCACCCTCTTTCGCGGCATCGCCTATATGCTGGGCGAGGGCCGGGTCTATATGCGCTTCGCCGAGCCGCTGCCCTGGCTCGGCGACGGCCGCATCCTGGCGGTCCCGGTGCCGGTCTACATCGCGCTGCTGACCGTCATCGGCGGCCAGTTCTTCCTCACCTCGACCAGGCTCGGCCAGCGCATCACCGCCGTCGGCGGCAACGAGGAGGCGGCGAGGCTCGCCGGCATCGACGTCGTCCGCACCAAGTTCCTGACCTACGTCATCATGGGCAGCCTCGCCGGGCTCACCACCGTGGTCATCGTCGCCCGGCAGGACGCGGCGCAGGCGGTGATGGGCACCGGCATCGAGCTGCACGTCATCGCCGCGGTGATCCTCGGCGGCACCTCGCTCTTCGGCGGCCGCGGCCTGATCCTCGGCACGGTGTTGGGGGCGCTCATCCTGGGCGTGCTCAATACAGGGCTGCTGCTGTCGGGCGTCGTGCAGTTCTGGCAGCTCGTCGCCATCGGCATCCTTCTCATCGTCGTCGTCGCCTTGCGCATCGCGCGCGAAGGCACCGAGGGCAAATGACCACCGCCGAACCGGACCCGAGCGCCATGCAAGCCGTCATCGACCGTCCATCTGCCAAGCGGCCCGGCTTCGCCGCCCTCTGGCAGCGCTGGGGCGGCGACCATCCGAACTTCATCTCGCTCGCCACCACAGCACTCCTGCTGGTCGCCCTGGTCATCATCTTCACGCTGGTCAACGAGCGCTTCGTCTCCTGGCGCAACATCACCATCGTGCTCAACCAAAGCGCCAGCTTCGTGATCCTCGGCGTCGGCATGACCTTCGTGATCACGACGAAGGGCATCGATCTTTCGATCGGCGCCATCGTCGCGCTTGTCGGCACGCTGCTCGGGCTCTTCATCGTGACCTGGCAATGGCCGGTCCTGCCGGCGGTGCTGCTCGGCCTGCTGGCCGGCGGCCTCTGCGGCGCCTTCAACGGCATTTGCGTCGCGCGCTTCCGAGTGCCGCCGCTGATCGTCACGCTGGGCACGATGGCACTCTTTCGCGGCATCTCCTTCGTGCTGCTCGGCCACCAGATTCTCTTCGACTTCCCGGACAGCATGCTCTGGCTGGCGCGGGCGCGCATCTTCGGCCTCTCGCCGACCATCTACCTGGCCATCCTGGTGACCGCCTGGGGCTGGTTCTTCCTCAACAAGACCAGGACCGGCCAGGCGATGATCGCCGTCGGCGGCAACGAGGAGGCGGCCCGACTCGCCGGCATCGACGTCGCCCGGATCAAGTTCATCGCCTACACGCTGATGGGCCTGCTCTCCGCGCTGGCCACGATGGTCTGGGTGGCGCGCATGAACTCGGTCCAGGCCGCCATGGCCTACGGCATCGAGTTCCACGCGATCGCCCTCGTCGTGCTCGGCGGCACCTCGCTCTTCGGCGGTCGCGGGCTGATCATGGGCTCGCTGATGGGGGCGGTCATCCTCGGCATCCTCGAGAATGGCCTGGTCATCGTCGGCCTTTCCTCGTTCGTCCAGCAGGTGGTCCTGGGCTTCATCTTCATCGCCGTCGTCGCCTTCCGCACGCTGCAGTTCCGCGAGGGTCAGGTCACACGCTGACCGGCTCGGCGGTCGACGCTGCGGGAAGAGGTCAGCTCCGGGTGCGCTTGGGCACCGGGCCGCGCAGTGCCGCCTCGCTCGCGAGGCGGGCCCATTGCAGCATGGCCTCGGCGTCGTCGAGGCATTCCGGCGGGGCCTCGTGATAGCTCATGACCGAGGGCTTGCCCCGCTTGCCCTCGTAGACGAAGGGCTCGGCACCGGCTGCCTCGAAGATCGAGCGGGTGCGCTGGTCGGTCTTGAAGTAGAGGCGGTCATTGGCGATCAGCGCGATCATCCGGTCGACGTGGAAGATGCCGAAGCCGCCGAACATGGCACGGGCGCGCACCATGCCGAGCGGTTCCAGCATCTCCAGCACATGGTCGACGAACGGGTCGCGCTTCGACATCGGTTGGAACCCGGAAACCCTTGGAGCCTGAAAGAAGAAAGGCCGCCCGGAGGCGGCCTTTCCGTGAGCACGGTGGTCATCCGGCCCTGGAACTCAATCCGACGTGGTCACACCAGAAGCTGAGGCTGCTCCGCTGCCGATGCCGACCGCGTGGGTCCGAACGACGTGACCGTCATCTCACTCGACATTGGATCACCTCCTTTCTGCTTGTTGCGCCTGGAGCGACTTCGCCACCGATCCGCCGCTGCGTCAAGTCCCCACGGAAGGGTGGGGTTTGTTCAAATGCGCCGCTCCACTATTAAGGGCGCCGGTGCGAGGTGCCGCAGGCGCCGGTCGGACAGGGGGAAGAGGGAACGCGATGGCGGACGAGAGCTTTGACGTGGTGTTCATTGGCGGCGGCCCGGGCGGGTATATCGGCGCCATCAAGGCGGCCCAGCTCGGCATGAAGGTCGCCTGCGTCGAGAAGCGCGGTGCCTTGGGCGGCACCTGCCTGAACATCGGCTGCATTCCCTCCAAGGCCCTGCTCCACTCCTCGCATCTCTATGCCGAGGCCAAGGGCGGGATGGAGAAGCACGGCGTCAAGGTCGGCGCGGTCGAGCTCGATCTCGATGCGATGATGGACAACAAGGACGACGTGGTCGAGACCCTGACCAAGGGGATCGAGGGCCTCTTCAAGAAGAACAAGGTCACCTACATCGTCGGCCACGGCCGGATCGCCGGGCCCGGCAAGGTGCTGGTCGAGCTGAACGACGGCGGCGAGCAGGCGCTCGAGGCGAAGTCCATCGTCATCGCCACGGGCTCCGAGAGCACGCCCTTGCCCGGCGTCGAGGTCGACGAGCAGCGGATCGTCAGCTCCACCGGTGCTTTGGACCTGGAAGAGGTGCCGGAGCACCTCGTGGTCATCGGGGCGGGCTATATCGGCCTCGAGATGGGCACGGTCTGGCAGCGCCTCGGCAGCAAGGTCACGGTGGTCGAGTTTCTCGATCGGGTGACCCCCGGCATGGACGGCGAGGTCAGCAAGCAGTTCCAGCGCATCCTCCAGAAGCAGGGCATGACCTTCAAGCTCGGCACCAAGGTCACCGGCGTCGACGCCTCGGGCGACCGCCTCAAGGTCAGCGTCGAGCCCGCCAAGGGTGGCGAGGGCGAGGTCATCGACTGCGATGTGGTGCTCGTCTCGATCGGCCGCCGGCCCTACACGGCCGGGCTGGGCCTCGAGACCGTGGGCCTCGAGACCGACAAGCGCGGCATGATCGAGGTGGACGACCGGTTCGCCACCAAGGCCGAGGGCGTCTATGCGATCGGCGACGTCATTCGCGGGGCGATGCTGGCGCACAAGGCCGAGGAGGAGGGCGTCGCCCTCGCCGAGATCCTCGCCGGGCAGAAGCCGCATATCGACTACGACTGCATTCCGGGCGTGGTCTACACCGACCCCGAGGTGGCGGCGATCGGCAAGACGGAGGAGCAGCTCAAGGAGTCCGGGGTCAAGTACACGGTCGGCAAGTTCCCGTTCATGGCGAACAGCCGGGCGCGCGCCACTGGCCAGACCGACGGCTTCGTCAAGATGCTGGCCGATGCCGAGACCAACCGGATCCTCGGCTGCCACATCATCGGCGCCGATGCCGGGGTGATGATCGGCGAGATCGCGGTCGCCATGGAGTTCGGCGCCTCGGCCGAGGACGTGGCCCGCACCAGCCACGCCCATCCGACGCTCGAGGAGGCGATCAAGGAGGCGGCGCTGGCGACCTACACCAAGACGTTCAACCTGTAGCGGGGCGCAGACAAAGGAATTATTGCCTATCAAATAGGATTATTGTACCTTCCGGGCCGATCTGAACCCCGGGAGCCTGCGATGTCCTCCTTGCTGCGTTTTCTCGAGAACGGCACCGCCGAGCTGGAGCGTGCCTTCACCAGGTCGTCGGACATCCAGCGACTGCTCGCCGGCGCTTGCGGGGCGGACGACTATCGCCGCCTGCTCGAGCGGCTGCGCCGCGGCTTCGCCGTCGTCGAGCTGCAGGCCTTCGCGGACCTGCCCGAGCCCGTGCATGCCCGCCTGAAGACGCATCGGATGACCTGGCGCCTGCGCCATGACATCGGCATCCTCGGCGGCGCCACACCGCTGCCGGCCAGGGCCGAGGATCTGGAGAATGCCGGCCGGTTCCCGTCCGCCTCGGCCAAGCTCGGCGCCCAGTTCGCGCTGGCCCTGGTGCTCGAGAGCCTGGGCCGGGCGCAGCAGGCGCTCACCACCTGCCTCGGCTCGGCCCTCGTCTCCTGTCTGCTCTTCAACGGCCGGCGCGCGGCGGGCGAGCCGCAGTTCGGTGCCGTGGTGCGCGCGGTGATCGAGGACCGGGCAACCGAGATCGACTGGAGCGAGGCCATCGCCGCCGCACGCCGCACGCTGCGCACCCTGCGCCACGCGCTGGCAGAGCCGCCCCGGACCGCCTGACCATCCGGTTCCTCCGGCCGGGTGCGACACTTTGCGCCAGGCATTCATGCTGCACTGCACAAAAGCGGACTTGCGAATTCGACCGCCCTCCCCCAATTATTGTGCAGCGCAGCAAACCGAGGAAGGAAACAGCGTGATGGCTACCACCAAGGCTACCCCGAAGTTCGAGATGCCCAAGTTCGAGGCTCCCAAGTTCAATTTCGATGCATTCGTCGCGATGCACAAGGCCAATGTCGACACCATGGTCGAGGCCCAGGGCATCTACCTGCGGACCGTCGAGGCGATGGCCAAGCTGCAGTACGGCTGGGTCGAGGAGACCTTCAAGAACGGCGAGACCCTCCTCAAGGGCGACGTGACCAAGCGCAAGCCCGAGGACTTCCTCGCCGACGCCAAGTCCGCCGCCGAGAAGGTGATGGCCGTGGCCAAGGAACAGGCCGACCTCGGCATGAAGGCGCAGCAGGAGGTGGCCGACCTGGTCACCAAGCGCGTGACCGCCAACATCGAGGACGCGAAGTCGCTCGCCGCCTAAGTCGCGGCTCGAGCGTTCCGAGGTAGCCCTCCGCCTCCCTGGGGTGAACTCGGACCTGCGTGAACCCCGGGCAGTACACTGCCCGGGGTTTCGCGCGTTCAGGGGATGGTTTCGACGATGACGGGACGTGCTGCGGGTGGCGTGTCGCCGATGACGTAGGCTGAGGCGATGCGTGCCACGGCCGCGGCGGCGCTCGCCGCGTCCCGGGCGTGCACGAGCGCCAGAGGCTCGCCCGCCTGGACCTCGCCGCCGGTGCCGCGCACCGCAGAGAGGCCGACGGCCGGGTCGATCGCCTGATCCGGCCGGGTGCGCCCGCCGCCGAGGCCGATGACCGCGAGGCCGAGTTGGCGCGTCCGGATCTCGCGCACATGGCCTGCTGACGGTGACGGCACGGGTACCTGCACCGGGGCACGGGCGTGGTCCAGGACCGAAGCGTGCAGCGGGTCGCCGCT
>JAUIID010000273.1 GCA_030431615.1 Alphaproteobacteria bacterium | reverse complement strand
ACGCCTCGGGCGTGGTCTGGGCCGTCGGCGCCAAGGTCAAGCGCTGGCAGGTCGGCGACGAGGTTGTCATCCACTGCAACCAGGACGACGGCGACGACGAGGAGTGCAACGGCGGCGATCCGATGAACTCCGCCTCGCAGCGGATCTGGGGCTACGAGACCACGGACGGCTCCTTCGCGCAGTTCTGCAAGGTCCAGTCGCGCCAGCTCATGCCGCGGCCGAGGCACCTCACCTGGGAAGAGGCCGGCTGCTACACGCTGGTTCTGGCGACTGCCTACCGCATGCTCTTCGGCCACCAGCCGCACACGCTGAAGCCCGGCGACAACGTGCTCGTGTGGGGTGGGGCGGGCGGCCTCGGCTCCATGGCGATCCAGCTCATCGCCGCCTCGGGTGCCAACGCCATCGCCGTCATCTCCGACGAGGACAAGCGCGACTTCGTCCTCTCGCTCGGCGCCAGGGGTGCCATCAACCGCAAGGAGTTCGACTGCTGGGGCGAGATGCCGGACCCGATGGACCCCGACGCCTACGGCAAGTGGGTCAAGGAGGCGCGTCGCTTCGGCAAGGCGATCTGGGAGATCACCGGCAAGGGCAACGACGTCGACCTGGTGTTCGAGCACCCCGGCGCTACGACTTTCCCGGTTTCGGCGCTGGTCTGCAAGCGGGGCGGCATGGTCGTCATCTGCGCCGGCACCACCGGCTACAAGCTGACGGTAGACGCGCGCTATCTCTGGATGCGGCAGAAGCGTCTGCAGGGCAGCCACTTCGCCAATCTCAAGCAGGCCTCCGCCGCCAACCGCTTCGTGCTCGCCCGGCAGGTCGATCCCTGCATGAGCGAGGTGTTTGCCTGGGCTGATATCCCGCGGGCGCACATGAAGATGCTGAAGAACCAGCACAAGCCCGGCAATATGGCCGTCCTGGTGAATGCCCGGCGGACGGGCATGCGCACCCTCGAGGAAGCGATGGAGGACTGAGCCTTGGCGACCGCACTCTCCGACACGCTCGCGGCGCCGAGGGCCAAGGCGCCCGACGCTGTCATCGCCGAAGCGTTGGCCGCCACCGACGCTCTGCTTCTCGCTGCGCGCGAA
This sequence comes from Alphaproteobacteria bacterium, assembly GCA_030431615.1. GTDB lineage: Bacteria > Pseudomonadota > Alphaproteobacteria > Geminicoccales > Geminicoccaceae > SLRI01. The sequence continues at coordinate 4,559 of JAUIID010000273.1, read as the reverse complement.
GCCGTCGCTGCGCGAGTGGCACCGGGCGGCAAGGTCGATCCGGCATTGCTCGACGCCAACCAGTTCGCCGCGCACGGGCTTGCCTGGCTCGAGGTCTACCGCCAGGCGCTGCACGCCATGCAGGCCTGGGGAACACGGCTGTCGACCTCGGGTGAGCTCGGCGAACTCGAACAGCTGATGCTCGAGGCGGCGTTCGGCGAATATCTGGCGCGCATGGCGGGCGGCCTGCCGATGAGCCAAGTGGAGGTCGTTCGCCTTGTCGACCTGCTCCTGGACGACACCGCGGTCCGGGACTTCACCGGCAATGCGGCCGTCCGGGTCCTGATCGCGAAGGGCAACACGGCGGAACGCCGGCAGCGCCTGGCCGAGCTGATCGAGGCTGGCGATTTTGGCGACTGGTCGCTCGGCGATCCGACCCTCGACATGATCCGCGAGGAATTCCGCAAGTTTAGTGAGGAGAAGGTCGCGCCGCATGCGCCGACGTGGCATGCGCGCGATGCGCTGATCCCCATCGAGCTTGTCGAAGAACTGGCCGCCCTCGGTGTCTTCGGCCTGACCCTGCCAGAGGCGCATGGCGGGCTCGGCATGGGCAAGGTGGCGATGTGCGTCGTCACCGAGGAGCTGAGCCGCGGCTATATCGGCGTCGGCTCGCTGCCGACCCGCTCGGAGATCGCAGGCGAGCTGATCCGCGCCGGCGGCACGTCGGAGCAACAGGCGCGCTTCCTGCCGCGAATCGCGTCGGGCGAGATCATCCCGACCGCGGTCTTCACCGAGCCCGACACGGGCTCGGATCTGGCGTCGCTCAAGACCCGTGCCGTGCGTGCCGGGGACGGCTGGGCGATCACCGGCGCCAAGACCTGGATCACCCACGCGGCGCGCGCCGACCTCATGACCGTGCTCTGCCGCACCCGCCCGGATGCGGCGGGCTATCACGGCCTTTCCATGCTGCTGGCCGAGAAGCCGCGCGGCACCGAGGCCGACCCGTTCCCGGTGGCCGGCCTGAGCGGCTCCAAGATCCCGGTCCTCGGCTATCGCGGCATGAAGGAGTACACGCTCGCCTTCGATGGCTTTCGGGTCGACGGCGACAATCTGCTGGGTGGCGTCGAGGGGCAGGGCTTCAAGCAGCTCATGGCGACCTTCGAGGGTGCACGGATCCAGACAGCAGCCCGTGCCGTTGGCGTCGCCCGCTGTGCGCTCGAGCTGGGCCTTGCCTATGCCAAAGAGCGCCGTCAGTTCGGCCGGCCGCTGCTGGACTTTCCCCGGGTCTCCGGCAAGCTTGCGTGGATGGCCGTGGAAATCCAGATCGCGCGCCAGCTCACCTTCTCTGCGGCGCGGGAGAAGGACGCCGGGCAGCGCTGCGACCTCGAGGCCGGGCTCGCCAAGCTGCTCGCAGCGCAGGTGGCCTGGGCTGCGGCCGACAACGCTCTGCAGATTCATGGCGGCAACGGTTATGCGGCCGAGTATCCGATCAGCCGGGTACTCTGCGACGCCCGGGTCCTCAACATTTTCGAAGGTGCGGCCGAAATTCAGGCGCAGGTGATCGCGCGGCGGCTGCTCGAGAACTGAGGCAGAATGCCTCCTGTCTCGCGAAACACTGGAGAACTGCGCGGCCACGTGCTACGCGGCCTTCTGTCGCGCCGGTTCCTGTCCGGCGCGAGCGGGGATCCGGTCGCCATGGCGACGGTCCCGGCCGGGTAGGTAAAGGGAAGCAACCGCGCGACGACCTTGTCGTTGCGGGGCAATGCCATTGAGGCCAATGGGAGAGAGCCGGGGACCCCCCCGGCTCTCTCTTCTGTTTCGTGTTCAGCCTGCCGCGGCCGGGACCGTGGCGGCGAAGCCAGCGGAGTTGCAGAACGGATGACGGATGTCGGCGGCGTGACGGCAGAACGCCTGCGCAGCTTCATCGAGCGGGTCGAACGTCTCGAGGAGGAGAAGAGCGAGGTTCAGGAACAGATCAAAGAGGTCCTGAGCGAGGCCAAGGGCGAGGGCTTCGACGTCAAGATCCTGCGCCAGCTCATCCGACTGCGGAAGATGAAGCCGCACGACCGTGCCGAGCAGGACGCACTGCTCGAGACCTACAAGGCCGCGATCGGCATGGTCTGAGGCCGCACCAGGGCTGCCGCATTAAGCAAATCTTGGCGTTTGCCGCCTATGGTCCCGAAGCACGGCAGCGATGGCCGAGACGAAGGCGGTGTGACGCCTGGGGATGGCGGCGGGACATGAAGCATGACGGCAGTCGATAGCACGCCGCTGTTGCGTCTGGCCGCGCGGCTCACCGGACTGCAGCTCGCGCTTCTGGTCCGCCGCGACGGCTGCAGCCTGAGCACTGTTGGCGAGTTGCACGGACGGCTGGATCTCGAGCCCTTGCTGCGCCGGCTGCTCGACGACCGCCGACAGGGCCTCGTCCGGGTGGTGGATGCTGCTCACGCTGGCGGGTGCGGCGCGGATCCGCTGGCTACCCTGCTCGACGCGTGCGGCTTCGCTTCGGCGGTGGTGGCACCGCTTCCTGGGCTCGCCGGGACTGCGCCCGGCATGCTCTGCTGCCTCGGCTCGCCGGACACGATGCCGGTACCCGGCGCTTCCGAGGCGCTCGCCGACCTTGCCGGGCTGGCAGCGCAGATCGACCTTGCTGAGCGAGCCGCAGGCCTTGCCGAGGCAGACGAAGCGCGGCTGAGGGCGGCGATCGACGGCATTCCGCATCCCTTGTGGGTCACCGACGCCGAGGGCCGCTACGTTCTGCAGAACGCAGAGGATCGGGCCGCCTATGGCGACCTCATCGGGCTCTGCGTCGACCAGACCGACATGCCGGCCGAGATCATCGAGGAATGGCGCGACCGGCACCGGCGCGTGCTCGCCGGCGAGACCCTCCGTTTTGCCGGCACCAAGCGGATCGGTGAACGCGAGATCATTGCCGAGCGCCTGATCGCACCGCTGGTCGTCAATGGCGAAGTCGTGGGCCAGGTGGGCCTAGCCGTCGATATCACGGCACGGGTGCAGACCGAGTGGCGCCTCGCCGAGAGCGAGGCGCGCCTGCAGGCGGCCGTCGATGCGCTGCCGTTCCCCTTCTTCATCTGCGACCTCGACGGCCGGCATATTGTGCAGAATGCCAGGGACCGCGAAGTCTGGGGCGACGGAATCGGCAAGACTTTTGCGGAGCTCGGCCTGCCGACCGAGATCGTCGCCAACCTGCCGGAGGCGATCGAACGGATCCGCGCCGGCGAGGCCCGACACAAGCTCGTCTGCTACCGGCACGACGGTCGCCTGCACCATGTCGAGGAAGTCTATGCGCCGGTCGAAGCCAATGGTGCGGTGACCGGCTTCGTCGGCCTCGCCATCGATCATACCGACAGGGTCGAGACCGAGCATCGGTTGCAGGAAACCGAAGCGCGATTGCGCGATTACCTGGCGACCGCGTCGGACTGGCTCTGGGAGTCGGACGCCGCGCACCGCTTCGTTCGCGGCATGGGCGAGCCGCGACGGTCCGGCCTCAGGCTGGACGAGCTGATCGGCGAGACGCTGCTGGAGCTGGTCGATGGAGAGCCGGCCAGCGAGTGTTCGACAGAGGAGCACCGGGCCGACCTCGCCATCCGACGGCAGTTTCGCGATCGCCTCGTCAGGCGCACGGATGGCTCGGGCCGATCCGTGTGGCTGGAGGTGAGTGGCAACCCGCTCTTCGATCCGGCGGGCCGCTTCACCGGCTATCGTGGCACGGCGCGCGACGTCACCGATCGGGTGGCGGCCGAAGCGGCCTTGCGGGAAGCCCATGCCCGGCTCGAGGCGCTCGCCGGCTCCGGCCTCATCGGCATCACGGCCGGGCGGGGCTGGCTGGTCGAGGAGGGCAACGACGCCTTCCTGCGGATGCTCGGTCGCAACCGGGCCGAGCTCGAGGCTGGTGCGCTCGACTGGCGGCAGCTGACTGGCGACGCGGCCGAGTTTCCGGTCGAGATGCTGGGTGCCGGGGCCGGGGCGGGGGCCATGATCGCCGTCGAGCAGGAACTCCTCCGCAGCGACGGGAGCCGCGTGCCGGTGCTGCTCCATCGCGTCGCGCTGCACCCGGCCGACCAGCGCTGGTTCGCGCTGGTCCAGGACCTGACCTCGGTGAAGGTGGCGGAACAGCGGATCCGGATGCTGGCCGAACGCGACGGTCTCACCGGGCTCGTCAACCGAAGGGTGCTGTTCGAGCGGCTGAAGGGCGATCTGGGCAATCGCCGCCGGCCGGGCGACATGGGTGCCCTGCTGATGCTCGATCTCGATCACTTCAAGGAGGTCAACGACCGGCTCGGCCACAATGCCGGAGACGCGTTGCTGCGGGCGGTGGGCGAGCGGCTGACCGGGGTGCTGCGGGACACCGACACGATTGCCCGGCTCGGCGGCGACGAGTTCGCGATGGTGCTGCGCAACCTGCAGCGACCCGCGGCCGCGGCCGACATCGCGACCAAGCTGCTCGCCGTGCTGGGCGAGCCGCTCGAGTTCGAGGGGCAGCTGTTGCAGCCGCGCTGCAGCATCGGCATCAGCCTGTTCCCGCGAGACGGCACCGAAGTGATGCGGCTCCTCAAGAA
>JAUIID010000272.1 GCA_030431615.1 Alphaproteobacteria bacterium | reverse complement strand
CCGGGGCCGGCGTCAGGCTGTTGTTGCGGCCCTTCATGTTGGTCCGGCCGATCGGGTGGATCGGCGTGAAGTAGAGCACGTCGAAGCCCATGTCCCGGACATAGGGGAGCTTCTTGATGACGTCCCGGAAGGTGCCGTGGCGCCTCTCGTCGTCGGCCATCGAGCGCGGCATCAGCTCGTACCAGGCACCGAACTCGGCCGCCCGGCGACCGACCACCACCTCGAGCTCGCGGCCGTAGGAAGAGAGATTGGTGCGCGGGCCGTGCTTCGCCATGACCTCGGCGAATTCCTCGTCGAGCATGATGTGCAGGAGCTCGCCCGGCCGCTCGCCGGCGGCGGCGATGGCGGCGAGGCAGGGCTGCATGGCGGCCCTGGCTTCGCCCTTGGCCTCGCGCGAGGCGGCCTCGATCAGGCGCCTGCCCTCCTCCAGCTCGAGCGAGAGATCGAGCCCGGCATCGTGCTTCTTCGCCACCTCGTTCCGCCAGGCGGCGAAGAGATCGCGCCAGGCGTGGATGGTGTAGACCCAGCGGCCGATCCGGGTGAGCGGGAAGCCGGCGGTCCAGCGGTCGTTGACCAGGAATGTCATCGGCACTTCCCTGAAATGTGCGTCGTCCTGATGGCGGATCATGAGGGCCGCAGCGATCTTGTCGTGACCGTCGCAGAAGACGTCGGCCTCGACCTCGAGGCGGTCGCCGACGATCCGCTTGATCGGAAAACGGCCGCCATCCAGCTCGGGCTCGACGCCCTCGATGGCGACGCGATCGGCGGCGAGCTCCTTCAGGCGCCGGCCCGAGAGATTGGGATCGGCAGGCAGGGCGGTCGGGCTCGCCGCCCGGGCGAGGAAGAGGCGGGCCTCCAGGGGCTCTACCACCACTTTCGTGCCCGGCGCCAGGCGGCCATCGCCGCCATGCTCGGCGAAGTCGCCGAAGCGGCCGTCGCCGGCGCGGATGGCCTGGCCGCCATCGAGCCCGGCGGCACCGTGGCCGTCGGGATTGGCCACCAGAAGTGCCGCACCAGCGCTCGCCTCGGCCGTGCCGCCGGCGAGCCTGAGCAGGCCCACGGCCTGCGCGGAGGGCCCGGAGACCGGCACCAGAGGTCCCCTGAGCCCGGCCTCGGCGAGGCTCGCATTGAGGCTTTTGATCTCGTCGGAGAGGTCGAAGGGCGCGTGGCGGCGCCAGTGCTCGAGGTCGCCCGGTCTCGCACCTTCGGGCTCGAGCGGCGTCTCGGCGCCATGCTCGAAGCCGGCCGGGACGATCAGGCCGGACGAGGCCACGGCGGCAAGGCGGAGCCGGAGCCGGGCCAAAGCCAGCCGGCGCTCGACCGGCACGGTCGGCGCCAGCCGGGCGGCACCGGGCAACTCGGGGAAGCCGATGGACGGTGCGATCGCTGCCAGCGTCCTCTCCTGGTCCAGGAACCAGGGTGCCCGCAGGTCCCACCAGGCGACGCTGCCGAGCCGGTAGTCGAAGCCGGCGTTGGCGAGGCCGAGGACGGCGGCGGGCGCCGCCCCGAGCGGATCGGCGATGACGAGGAATTCGGGCCGGATGGCGCGGAGATCACCGATCAGGCCAGCGAGGAAGGCCGGTGGCAGCAGGGCGGCACCGCGCACGACGCAGCCCCCGGCACCCGCCTCGACCAGCGGCCGCAGCAGCGCAAGAGTGGCTTCAGCCAGGACCCCCTGGTCGGCATGGTCGACGAGCCGCATGAGGCTCGTGTCCGGCCGCCGCGGATCGAGCGCGGCATAGTCCTCCGGGGTCACCGGCTCGAACAGGCCAGGCGCCCGGCGTACGAGCGGCGCATGCGCCGGCAGGCGGGCAATGGCGAGATCGAGGACCGGAGAAAGGCCCGCAGCGGCGATGGCGCGCAACAGGTCGGGCGCCGGCGGCCGGGGGCCGACCAGCCATACCCCGTCGAAGCCGAGGCCGGCGACGCGGGAAAGCTCGGCGTCCCGGGTCTCGCCGGCGAGGTGGCCGGGCGCCAAGGCGTAGAGCCGTGGCCAGGTGCTGGCTGTTGACATGTCAGTCAGGGCTGCCTCTCCTTTTCTAGGTTCGGCCAAACCACAGCATAGCAACCGATGGGCGCTTGTGAACCGGGGCGTACAGAACCGTTGATCGGGCCACTCAGAAAGAACGCGTGACCTCGACGATCAGGTCGTGGACGAAGCGCATCTTCGTCTCCGTCGGCTCAGCCAGCACAAAGGGATAAAGGTCGGGCTGGCCCATGCTGCGGTTAAGGCTGTTCAGGGCGACGGTCAGGGGCAGCCATTCGTCGATCAGGCGCTGGAAGTCGCGAGTGTGGTAGGGCACGAAATCGATCTCGACCGCCAGCTCCGGGTCGGCGGAGGCGCGCGGCCGGCTGGTCACGCCGTGGGCGTGCGCCGTCTCGAGCGTATCGACCATATGGAAGTAATGGGCCCAGGTCTCGGCCCAGTCCTCCCAGGGATGGGCCGAGGCATAGGCGCTGACGAACTCGTTCGACCAGTCGGCAGGCGGCCCGTTGGTGTGGTGGCGCTCGAGGGCCTCGCCGTAGTCGTCGCGCTCGTCGCCGAAGAGGGCACGAAAGGCGTCCAGCCGGCCGCCGTCCCGGATCAGCCGTTCCCAGTAATAATGACCGACCTCATGGCGGAAATGCCCGAGCAGCGTGCGGTAGGGCTCGTCCATCCTGGTCCGCGCCTGCTCGCGGGCAGCGGGGTCCGCTTCGCTCAAATTGAGCGTGATCAGGCCCTCGGCGTGGCCAGTCATCACCCGCTCGCTGTCCTTGAAGCTGCAGGCCTCATCCGAAAGGAAATCGAAGGCGAGCCCCGTCTCGGGCTCCTCCCGCTTGCTGGCGAGCGGCAGGCCGAACCGGAGCAGGCTGTAGATGAGCCGGTGCTTGGCCGCCTCGACGTCCCGCCAGAGCTCGACATGGCGGGCATTGCCGAGGTCGGGAACGGTCCGGTTGTGATCGCAAGCCCGGCAGTATTCGATGTCCGAATCCGCCGGCACGAGCCAGTTGCAGGCACCGTGCGCGGCATTGGCGCACCAGCGATAGGCCTCCCCCGGCATGTCCATGGGCCGCAGGAGGTCGCCGTCACTGTCGAGCGTGGCGAGCGAGGTGCGCTCCGCGACGAAGCCTAGCGCACGCCCGCAGCGCGCGCAGAGCGCGTTCTCGAAGAACAGGAGTTGACCACAATCAGCGCACGTAAAAAGCTTCAAGCGACACTCCTGCTCTTGTTGGTCTTACCTAGCCGAAACGGCGCATCGCATCGCGCATGGCCTGCGACATGTCGGCCCAGGCCTTCTCCATGCCGCTCTTCATGTCGAGCCAGGCTTCGCCAGAAGCCTTCTCCAGCTTCTCGTATTGCTGGCGAGCGGCCTTCTGCTGCTCGACGAGCTTCGCGATCTGCCGGTCGTACTCGATCCGCGCGTCGGCCGCCGCCTGGTCGGCCTGGGCGCGCAGCTTGTCGATGTCTGCCTGCCATTCACGCATCCTGGCTTCGGCCTTCTGCTCAAAAGCGTCCTTCTCGCTCATCGGTTCCTCCCCGTTGTCGATTAGCCCTCGAGCATAGCCCAAGGCAGGTCGGCTGCCAAAGCAGGCCGGCTCAGCCCTTGCCGGCGAGCCGCACTTCGGCGGACAGGGTCTGCTCCGCCTCGGTCATGGATTGGGTGGTGAAGCCCTCGAGGCGGCCGAGCTCGACCGCGTCGCGCTGGATCTCGACCGGGCTCGTGATGTAGGCGGTGATCAGCTCCGCCAGCGAGCGCAACGCATGCATGTGGATGCGCTCGTAGCCGTGGCTGGCATCGACGCCGAAGGTGATGAGTGCGGTGCGCACGTCGGCCCCGGCCTCGATCGCCGACGCGCTGTCGGAGCGGTAGTAGCGGAACACGTCCTTCTGGAAGCGGATGTCGTGCTCGCGGCAGAGGCGCACCAGCTTCTTGGTCAGGTGGTAGTCGAAGGGCCCGGTCTGGTCGGCCATCGAGATGGTGACGCCGAACTCGTCGCTGTTCTGGCCCGGGGCCGTCGTGCCGTTGTCGACGGTGACCATGGAGGCGACGTCCGGGGCGAGGAGCGACGAGGCGCCGACGCCGACCTCCTCGGCGATGGAGAAGAGCCACCAGATGTCGACCGGCGGCTCGGCCCGGGCCTCGCGCAGCGCCTTGAGCGCTGCCAGCATGACGGCGACGCCGGCCTTGTTGTCGAGGTGGCGCGAGACGATGAAGCCGTTGTCGAGGAACTCCGTGCCGGGATCGATGGCAACGATGTCGCCGACGTCGATACCGAGCTTCACGAGGTCGCGTTGATAGCGCGCGAAGGCGTCGACGCGGATCTCGACATGGTCCCAGCCGACCGGCTGCGTGTCGATCTCCTCGTTGAAGGTGTGGCCCGAGGCCTTGAGCGGCAGGATGGTGCCGCGATAGGCGCCGTTCTCGCTGAAGATGGTGCAGCGGGACCCTTCGGCGAAACGCGCGGACCAGTTGCCGATCGCGCAGATGGCCAGCCGGCCGTTCTCCTTGAGGGCGCGGACCTGGGCGCCCAGCGTGTCGAGATGCGAGATGATCGCCCGGGCCGGGCGGCGACTCTGGCCCGGGAACTTGCTGCGAATGGCGCCACGGCGGGTGACCTCGAGCGGCAGGCCGAGGCTCGTGAGCTCCGCCGAGACGGCGTGGACGACGGTGTCGGTGTAGCCGGTCGGGCTCGGGATCTGCAGCAGCCGCTCGAGCACCTCCTGGCAGTAGCCGATGTCGATGGCGAGCCGGCTCATGCGGCAGCTTCGCGCTGGCGGCGGGCGGCGAGCGGCATCGACAGGGGGAAGAGAAGATCGACGAAGCGCTCGGCCGTCGGCTGGGGCTCGTGATTGGCGAGGCCGGGTCGCTCGTTCGCCTCGATGAAGACATAATCGGCGCGGCGCGGCGAGGGCACCATCAGGTCAATGCCGACGACCGGAATGCCGATGGTCCGGGCCGCCGTCACCGCCGCCTCGATCAGCGCCGGATGGACGTTGTCGGTGACGTCGTGGATCGTGCCGCCGGTGTGCAGATTGGCGGTGCGCCGCACCTGGATTTCGCGCCCTTCCGCCGGGACTTCGTCGAGCCCGATGCCCGCGGCGGCGAGTGCGCGCTCGGTCTCGGCATCGAGCGGGATCTGGCTCTCGCCGCCGGTCGCCGCCGACCGGCGCCGGCTCTGCCGCTGGATCAGGTCGCGCACCGTCGACTGGCCGTCGCCCATGATGTGCGCCGGGCGTCGGATGGCGGCCGCCACCACCCGGTAGTCGATCACCACGAGCCGGAGATCCTCGCCCTCGGCGCAGGCCTCGACCAGCACCCGGTCGCAGAGCTGGCGCGCCTCGGCGACCGCCGCCTCGACGGTCTCCATGCTCTCGAGCCCGACCGCCACGCCCCTGCCCTGCTCGCCCCGGGCCGGCTTGACCACGAGGCGGCGATGCTCTTCGAGGAAGGCGGCGAGCAGTGCCGGGTCGTCCGCATCGATCTGCGCCGGCACGTGAACGCCGGCGCGCGCCAGCACCCGCCGCGTGACGGCCTTGTCGTCGCAGAGGCTCATCGCCACGGCCGAGGTCAGCTCGGAGAGGCTTTCGCGGCAGGCGATGCTGCGGCCGCCGGAGACGAGGCGGAAGAAGCCGCCCTCGGCGTCGACGATCTCGACGCCGATGCCGCGCCGCCGCGCCTCGTCGACGATCAGCTTGGCATAGGGGTTCAGGCCCTCGTCGGGCGAG
>JAUIID010000271.1 GCA_030431615.1 Alphaproteobacteria bacterium | reverse complement strand
GTCGTCTCGCCCCGGAGCTGACAGCACGGCCAGGCCCGGCCTCGCCGGTTCAGGCAGCGCCACGGGCGAGGCGGCCGGCGCGGAACCTGCTCCGGCGAAGTGCAACCACGAGCGCCACGGCAAGGCAGATGGCGAGCACGTACCAGGCCGGACGGATGCCGGCCTCGATGGAGAGGTTCGCCGCCAGCATGCGACCCGGGGCGACGCCGACCAGTGCATGGTAGTAGGCCGCCTCGCCGATCGCCGTGCCGGCGGCCGCAAGGAGCCCGAGGAGGAGCGGCCACCAGTCGGCCATCGCCCCGTTCAGGCCACCCTGCCGGACGACCACCCGAACCGCCAGCAGCCAGGCGAGCAGGCCGGCGATGATCCAGGGCTCGGTGGCGTCGAGCTTGGTCTGCATGAAGAAATGCACGACGGCGACGACCGCCACGCCGTAGACCAGCCGATGCAGCAGCTTCCAGCGCCTGGCACCCAGCCGGCGGATCATGGAATCGAACGAGGTCAGCGCCATGGCGGCGAGGACGAGGAAGGCGAGGAAACCCAGCGTGAGATAGAGACGAAGCACGATCTCGGTGGCCACCTTGCCAAGATTGAACCCCTCGTCGGTGACGTAGAGCGCCAAGTGGGCGGCGGCATAGGCGAAGGCGGCGACGCCGACCATGCGACGCACCTGCAGGACCCGTGGCCACTGCAGCAGATGCCGTGCCGGGGTGACGGCGAGCGAGACCAGTAGCAGGCGAATGGCCCAGTCGCCGGACTGGTGCAGCGCCGCCTCGATCGGCTCCGCCCCGAGCGCACCACTGGCATGGCGCCAGGCGATGATCGCCGCCGGGACGAGAAGAAGAAGGAAGACGCCGAGCTTGAAGGCCGAGAAGCGTCCTCTGGGGTCGAGCCAGGGCATGGGGTCGCTGGATCCGATCGATGATCGACGGGAAGCATTCCTGCCACGACCGGCCTCGTGCCGTCACCGGCGACCGGCTCACGCCGGATCAAGCCTGCGCGAAATAGACCACGATACGCGGGCCGACCCGCTCAGGAGGAGACGTTGCGGGGCACGCGGTGCGCCTCGACATGCTCGCGAAGAACCCGGTTGATCGCCGTCTGGTAGCCTTTCCCGGCCGGCGCCTGGGCCTTGAACCAGGCGACGAGGTCGGCGTCGAGACGCAGCGTCAGCTGTTGCTTGACCGGACGAAAGAACCGATTGCGTTCGGCCCGAGACCAGAAATCCTCATCGGCCTCCGGAATGTCGGAGGTATCGATCTGATCATCGCTCAAGGCCGCCAGCCGCTCCAGCTCAACTTTCTGCCGCTCGGTGAGTGGGGGAGGGTTGGCCGGATCAAACTCTACTGAAACCAAACTTTTGTTTTTCATATTGGCGCCTTTCCGCTCCTGTCGCCGAACGGGCGGAGATGATCCTGATGACCTCGCTCCCATCTCGTTCCTCTCGTATGGTATGCGCCACAAAGACAATGGCACCGCCGACGATGCAGCCAATGGTCCGCCAGCGCTCTTCTCCTTCCGCATCGCGATCCTTGGTTGTCGAGACAAACGGATCGAGGAAGACGCTCAGTATCGTATCGAACGACAGCCCATGCTTGCGCCGGTTGGCACGCTCCTTCGCTGGGTCCCATTCGAAACGTGTCAACATACATTTGTAGTTACAAATATGTATGGGCAGTCGACGCCGACGTCAATCCGTCAGCCGGCATTTCCATATCCCCCGCCCGTCGGCGTCTGAATGGCGAAGACCTCGCCGGCCTCGAGCTCCGTCGCGTCGCAGCCCTCGAGCTTCTCCACCTTGCCGTCCCGGCGCTCGACCCACTGGTCGCCGCACTGGCCGGGCTCGCCGCCGGCGAGGCCGAAGGGCGGCACCTTGCGGTGGTTGGCGAGGAGGGCCGCGGACATGGGCTCGAGGAAGCGCACACGCCGCAGCGTCCCGTCGCCGCCGGCGAAGCGTCCCCTGCCGCCGGAGCCTCTGCGGATGCGGTGCTCCTCGAGGAGGACGGGATAGCGCCATTCGAGGATCTCGGGGTCGGTCAGGCGGGAGTTCGTCATGTGGGTGTGGACGCCGGCCGTGCCCGGGTGGTCGGGTCCGGCGCCGGAGCCGCCGCAGATCGTCTCGTAGTACTGGTAGGTGGCGTTGCCGAAGGTGAAGTTGTTCATCGTCCCCTGGGCCGCGGCCAGGGCACCGAGGGCGCCGAAGAGCGTGTCGGTGCACCATTGCGAGGTCTCGACATTGCCGGCGCAGACGGCGGCCGGGTGCCGGCAGGCGAGGATCGAGCCTTCGGGAATGACGAGCTCGAGCGGCTTCAGGCAGCCGTCGTTGAGCGGGATGTCGCTGTCGACCAGGGTGCGGAAGACGTAGAGCACGGCGGCGCGGGTGACGGCGGCCGGGGCGTTGAAGTTCCAGTCCTGCTGGTCGCTCGTGCCGGTGAAGTCGATCCGCGCACTGCGGCTCGCCCGGTCGACCGTGATCCTCACTTTAATCACCGGCCCCTGGTCGTGGGCATAGGTGAATTCGCCGTCCTCCAGCCGGTCGATGACGCGGCGCACGCTCTCCTCGGCATTGTCCATGACGTGGCGCATGTAGGCCTGGACGGTCTCGATGCCGAACTGGCCGACCATGCGCTCGAGCTCGGCGGCACCCTTGGCGCAGGACGCCACCTGGGCCTGGAGGTCGGCGATGTTCTGCCTGGGGTTGCGGGCGGGATACGGGCCGGACTTCAGCAGCGTCTCGACCGCGTCGTGGCGGAAGCTGCCGGCCTCGACCAGGTGGAAGTCGTCGAAGAGCACGCCTTCCTCGTCGATATGCCGGCTGAAGGGCGGCATGGAGCCCGGCGTGATGCCGCCGATATCGGCATGATGGGCGCGCGACGCGGTGTAGAAGAGGACCTCGCCCGTTTCGCCGAAGACCGGCATGACGACGGTGACGTCCGGCAGATGCGTGCCGCCATTGTATGGGTTGTTCAGGGCGTAGACGTCGCCCGGGCCCATGGTGTCCCGCCGCAGCCGGATGACCGTGCGGACCGATTCGCCCATCGAGCCCAGATGCACGGGCATGTGCGGGGCGTTGGCGATCAGGCCGCCGCCGTCGTCGAAGACGGCGCAGGAGAAGTCCAGCCGCTCCTTGACGTTGACCGAGTAGGCAGTGTTCTGCAGCGTCACCCCCATCTGCTCGGCGATGGTCATGAAGAGATTGTTGAAGATCTCGAGCAGGATGGGATCGCACTGCGTGCCGAGCGCGACGCGCTCCGGCAGCTTCTCGACCCGGCTCAGCACGACGTGGTCCTGGGCCGTCACCTCGAGCGCCCAGCCCGGCTCGACGACGATGGTGGTGGTGCTGCCGGCGACGATCGCCGGGCCCGGCACGCGGTCGCCCGGCGCCAGCGCCTCGCGCCGCCAGACGGCGGCATCGAAGCTCCGGGGCGGCTGGTGCGGCGCCTCGGTGGTGAACATCCGGGCCTCGCCGACCGGCGCCGGTGGGGAGCGGTCGGCCGCGAGCTTCACCTCCGGCTCGTCGATCGCCTGCATCAGGCCGATACCCTCGACGGTCAGCGTCTCGACGACGAGGCCACGCCCCTCGACGGTGAAGCCGTAGCGGGACTTGTGCTCGGCCTCGAAGGCGGCGCGCATCGCGTCCGGTGCTGCCAGCGTCACCTCGATCGGCGTGTCGGTGCCGGCATAGCGGATATGGGCGCGGGCCTCGAGCCGCAGTGCTTCGGCGACAATGCCCTGCTCGGCGAGCTCGGCCTCGGCCGAACGGGCCAACTCCGCACGGGCCGCCTCGAGCGCGCCCTCGATGCCGGGCTCGAGCGTCGTGTCGAGCGCGCGCTGGCGGATGGTGCGCAGGTCGGCGAGGCCCATGCCGTAGGCGGAGAGCACGGCGGCATAGGGATGGACCTGGACACGGCCGATGCCGAGCAGGTCCGCCACCTGGCAGGCATGCTGCCCGCCCGCACCGCCGAAGCAGACGAGGGTGTAGCCCTGCACGTCGATGCCGCGGGCGATCGAGATCTCCTTGATGGCGTTCGCCATGTTGTCGTTGGCGATGGCGAGGCAGCCCTGGGCGATCTCCTCGGGGCTGCGCTCGACGCCGGTCGCCGTCCGCACCTCCTCGGCGAGGGCCTGGAACCGCTCGCGCACGACCTCGCCGTCGAGCGGCTGGTCGGCCGCGGGGCCGAAGACCGGCGGGAAGAAACCGGGCAGGAGCTTGCCGACCATGAGATTGGCGTCGGTCACGGCGAGCGGCCCGCCCTTGCGGTAGCAGGCGGGGCCCGGGTCGGCGCCGGCGCTCTCCGGGCCGACCCTGAAGCGCTGACCGTCGAAGGTGATGATCGACCCGCCGCCGGCGGCGACGGTATGGATCTTCATCATCGGCGCCCGCATCCGGACACCCGCGACCTCGGTCTCGAAGGCGCGCTCGTACTCGCCGGCATAGTGGGTGACGTCGGTCGAGGTGCCGCCCATGTCGAAGCCGATGATCCGCTCGAAGCCGGCGAGCGCCGCCGTCTGCGCGGCGCCGACGATGCCGCCGGCCGGGCCCGAGAGGATGGCGTCCTTGCCCTGGAACCGGTGGGCATCGACGAGGCCGCCATTCGACTGCATGAACATCAGCCGGACACCCTCGGTCCGGCTGGCCACCCGGTCGACATAGCGGCGCAGGATCGGCGAGAGATAGGCGTCGACCACGGTCGTGTCGCCGCGGCCCACGATCTTCATGAGCGGCGAGACCTGGTGGCTCACCGAGATCTGCGTGAAGCCGATCTCCGCCGCGAGCTCGGCCACGCGGCTCTCGTGGTCGGGATGGCGGTAGCCGTGCATGAGCACGATGGCGATGGCCCGAAAACCTTCCCCGTAGGCAGCCTCGAGGCCCTGCCTGGCGTGCGCCTCGTCGAGCGGGCGGTCGACCGTGCCGTCGGCCAGGAGCCGCTCCTCGATCTCGACGACGCGCGTATAGAGCTGCTCCGGCAGGACGATGTGCCGGGCGAAGATGTCGGGGCGGTGCTGGTAGCCGATCCTGAGGCAGTCGCCGAGGCCGCTGGTGATGGCGAGGACCGTGGGCGTGCCCTTGCGCTCGAGGAGCGCATTGGTGGCGACGGTCGTGCCCATCTTGATGGCGTCGATGCTGGCTACCGGCAGCGGCTCGTCCCGGCCGAGACCCAGCACGTCGCGGATCCCCTGCAGCGCCGCGTCCTCGTACTGCCCGGGATTCTCGGAGAGCAGCTTGTGGATGCGGATGCCGCCGTCCGGCTGCCTGGCGACGATGTCGGTGAAGGTGCCGCCGCGATCGATCCAGAACTGCCAGCCGGTCGGCATGGTCCCCTGCCCTCTCTCTTGCTCAGCCGGTTATCGCTATAGAGGAGGGCATGAGCGAAAACGAGGCCATGATCCGCCGGATCGAGGAAGCCGCCTGGCATGCCTGGCCGGCAGCGCGCACGGCGCCACTGGGCGGCTGGCGCCTGCGGGCCGGGCCCACGGCGACCAGGCGCGAGAACTCGGTGCAGGCCATGACCTTCGACGCCGACCTCGCCCTCGAGGACACGATCGGGCGGGTCGAGGCCTGGTACGCGGCCACCGGCCGGCGTGCCTGCTTCCAGCTCAACGCGCTGAGCGCACCCGCCGGGCTCGAGGCGGCCCTCGTCGCGCGGGGCTACCAAGCCGAGGGTCGGAGCTCGGTCCTCGTGCGCCCCCTCGATACCCTGCCGGAGGAGCCGCCGCAGG
>JAUIID010000270.1 GCA_030431615.1 Alphaproteobacteria bacterium | reverse complement strand
AGCCGGTACGACTATCTCTACGTGCTGCCGGCCCTGGGCGTGATGCTGCTCGTCATCGCCTACCCGATCTACTACACGATCCACCTCTCGTTCTTCAGCACGCCACCCAGCCTCGCCATGGCCGACAAGGTATTTGCCGGCTTTGACAACTACGTCCGCGTGCTCCAGAGCAGCAGCTTCCATGAGACGACCATCAACACGCTCGAGTGGACCTTCTACTCGACCTTCTTCGCCGTGGTGCTCGGCTTCGGCGCGGCACTCGTGCTCAACCGCGCCTTCTACGGCCGGGCCATCTTGCGCGGCATCCTGCTCATCCCGTTCGTCATCAGCGCCGTCGCCGCCTCCTATATCTGGCGCTGGATCTACCACAGCGATTTCGGCGTGCTCGGCGCCGTGCTGATCCAGCTCGGCTTCACCGACGAGCCGCTCAACCTCCTCGACAATGTCGACCGGGTCCTCGCCGCCCTGATCGTGGTCAACATCTGGAAGGAATTCCCGTTCGCCATGATCATGATCCTGGCCGGGCTGCAGACCGTGCCGGAGCAGCTGCTGCGGGCGGCACAGGTCGACGGGGCGAGCACGCTGCAGCGCTTCATTCACGTCACCCTGCCGCATCTCAAGGGCGTGCTGACGGTGACGGTGCTCCTGCTCTTCGTCGCCAACCTCAACCACTTCACGATCCCCTGGATCATGACCGGCGGCGGGCCGGCCGGGGCCAGCGACATCTGGATCACCCAGATCTACCAGATCGCCTTCGGCCGGATCCGCTTCGGCATCGCCTCGGCCTACTCGGTCATCCTGTTCCTGGTGATGGTCGTGATCGGCTACTTCTACGTCCGCGCACTCTCCAGCAATGACGAGCGGCGGCCCGGATGAGTGTGCGGGCGAGACGGCGCATCGACGGCTGGGGCATCGCCGGCTGGATCTTCCTCATCCTGCTCCTGTTCTTCGCCACGCTGCCGATGGTCTGGATGCTGATCACCTCGATCAAGACCCAGTTCGCGGCCCTGCAGTACCCACCCGAATGGTTCCCGCGCTACCCGACGATCGAGCAGTATGTCCGCCTGCTCTCGCCGCAGAGCGAGGTCGGCTACGTCTTCCTGCGCTACATGCTGAACAGCTTCTGGGTCTCGCTCGCCAGCACCGTGCTCGGCGTGCTGGTCGCCGTGCCCGCGGCCTATGCCTTCTCGCGCTTCCGCTTTCCGGGCAGGAACGCGCTCTTCTTCTCGGTCCTCTTCCGCAACATGTTCCCGGCGGTCGTCTTCCTGATGCCGCTCTTCATCATGATGCGGGCCTTCGGGCTGGTGAACACCCACGCGTCGCTGATCATCACCTACCTGACCTTCGGCCTGCCGCTCTCGATCTGGCTGCTCAAGGGCTTCTACGACAACATCCCGGTCGAGCTGGAGCAGGCCGCCCGGATCGACGGCTGCACCCGCTTTCAGGCCTTCTACCTCGTGGTCATGCCGCTCTCGGCACCGGGCATCATAGCCACCGCCATCTATGCCTTCATCACTGCCTGGAACGAATACGTCTATGCCCTGACCTTCCTCAATTCCGAGGCCCTGCTGACCCTGCCGGTCGGCCTGCAGCGCTTCTTCGCCGAGTACGCGACCAACTGGCCGGGGCTGATGGCCGCCTCGTTCATCATGAGCGTGCCCGTCGTCATCATGTTCCTCGTTCTGCAGAAATACTTCGTGCGCGCACTTACCGAGGGGGCGGTGAAGGCATGACCATGACCCGGACGGGCGCCTAGGCATGGCGCAGGTGGAGATGCGCGATGTGGTCAAGCGCTATGGCGCGGTCACCGCCGTGAACCACGTCTCGCTCACCGTGGCCGACGGCGAGTTCGTGGCTCTCGTCGGCCCCTCGGGCTGTGGCAAGACGACGAGCCTCAACCTCATAGCCGGCCTGATCGAGCTGACCACGGGCGAGATCTTCATCGGCGAGCGCCAGGTGAACGACCTCGACCCCAAGGATCGCGACATCGCGATGGTCTTCCAGAACTACGCGCTCTACCCGAACAAGACCGTCTACCAGAACCTCGGCTTCCCCTTGCGGATGCGCCGGCTCGGCAAGGCCGAGATCGACAGCAAGGTCAGGGAGGCGGCCAGGCTGCTCGACATCACCCACCTGCTCGACCGCCGGCCGCGCGAGCTCTCCGGCGGCCAGCAGCAGCGCGTGGCGCTGGGCCGCGCCCTCGTCCGCGACCCGCAGGTCTTCCTCATGGACGAGCCGCTCTCCAATCTCGACGCCAAGCTGCGCGTGCAGATGCGCGCCGAGCTCAAGCGCTTCCACCAGGACCTCAACGCCACGGTCGTCTACGTCACCCACGACCAGCTCGAGGCCATGACCATGGCCGACCGCATGGCGGTGATGAGCGGCGGCGACCTGCAGCAATACGACACGCCGGAGCGCGTCTTCGCCGAGCCCGCCAACACCTTCGTCGCCGGCTTCGTCGGCAGCCCGGCCATGAACCTGATCGAGATGCGGCTGGGACAAGAGAACGGCAGGGTCACGCTCGGCGCCGAGGGCTGGTCGCTTACCCTCGACGACGCCAATGCCAGGCGCGTCGCCGCCGCCAGCGGCCCCGGCATCGTGCTCGGCGCCCGGCACAGCAGCATGGAGCTCCACGCCGAGCCCGGCCCGGACCTCGTGCCCGGCCGCGTCTACACGGTCGAGCCCACGGGCGACCTCACCTATGCCCATGTCTATCTCGGCCAGGCGGTGGTCGTCGTCAGCGTCGACCCGCAGCTCCGCCTCGGCGCCGACCAGCCGGTCTGGATCGGCTTCGACCAGAACCGCCTGCACTTCTTCGACGCCGCCACCCAGCAACGACTCTAGTCCAGGGATCCGCCCGCCCATGAAGATCACTCGCCTGAGCACCGCCGTCATCGCGGGCAATTTCCCCTGGGTGCTGGTCAAGCTGGAGACCGACACGGGCCATACCGGGCTCGGCGAGGCCTACTGGGGCGCCGGCGTCGCTGAGCTCGTGCATCTGGCGAAGCCCCTGGTCGAGGGCCAGGACCCGCGCAACATCAACAAGATCGTCGAGATGATGATCCGCTGCATGTCCGGCGCCGGCTCCCAGGCCGGCGCCACGGTGACGGCGATCAGCGGCGTCGAGATCGCTCTCTGGGACCTCCTCGGCCGCATCCTCGACACGCCCGTCGCCACCCTCTTCGGCGGCCTGTTCCGCGACACCATCCGCGTCTATGCCGACTGCCACGCCGGCGAGACGCCCGATCCCGCCGACTATGCGAAGAAGGCGAAAGAGGTGGTGGCCGAGGGCTTCACCGCCATCAAGTTCGACCTCGACACGCCCAACCCCTACACCATCGACATCTCCGACGATCCCCACCCGCGGCGCCGCTGGTTCGAGCCCTTCAACCGCTCGATCGGCTCGCGCGAGATGACCTGGATGGTCGACGTGGTGCGCGCCGTCCGGGATGCCGTCGGCCCCGAGGTCATGGTCGCCATGGACGCCCACTGGAAATACGGCGTCAACGACGCGATCAAGCTTGCCCAGGCGCTCGAGCCGTTCGACCTGCTCTGGCTCGAGGACCCCGTGCCGCCGGAGAACATCGAGGCGCAGCGGCATGTCACCCACAGCACCCGCACGCCGATCTGCACCGGCGAGAACCTCTACCGCAAGCACGGCTACCGCGAGCTGATCGAGAAGCAGGCGGCGCGGATCATCGCCCCGGACATCCCGAAGATGGGCGGGCTTGCCGAGGCCAAGAAGGTCGCCGACCACGCCGACCTCTATTACATCCCGATCGCCCCGCACAACGTGGCGAGCCCGATCGGCACCGTCGCCGGCAGCCATGTCTGCGCCGCCATCAACAACTTCCTCGTCATCGAGTACCACGCCCACGACGTCGAATGGTGGAGCGACCTCGTCAACGAGGCGCCGCCCATCGAAAAAGGCTTCATCCGGATAGAGGATCGCCCGGGCCACGGCCTGACGCTGAACGAGGACGTGGCCCGGGCGCACCTGAAGCCCGGCTCGAGCTTCTTCGGCGACGAGCCCCATGGCTGAACGCCATGACTGAAAAGGTGGTGCGTCAGTGAGGATAACCGCGCTTAAGGCCTTCCCCGTCTGGGTCGGCATCAGAAACCAGCTCCTCGTCAAGGTCGAGACCGACGAGGGCCTCTTCGGCTGGGGCGAATCCGGCCTCTCCGGTCGCGAGAAGGCGGTTGCCGGGGCCATCGAGCACTTTGCCGGGTTCGTGGCCGGCAAGGACCCGATGCGCATCGGCGCCCTCTGGCAGGAACTCTACCGGAGCCAGTATTTCGAGGGCGGGCGGGTGCTCACCGCCGCCATGTCGGCCATCGACATCGCGCTGCACGACATCAAGGGCAAGGCGCTCGGCGTCCCGGTCTACGACCTCCTCGGCGGCCGGCAGCGCGATCGCATCCCGACCTTCGCCACGACCCACGCCGCCCCAGGCCCGGAGATGATCGAGCAGGCCAAGGCCTTGGTCGAGCGCGGCTGGACCGCCATGCGGCTCTCGCCCTCTGGCCATCAGTCGAAGGACGTTTACGAGCCCAGGGAGCACATCGCCGCCACCGCCGAATGGTGCACCAGAGCGAGGGAGGCGCTCGGCCACGAGGTCGTGCTCGGCATCGACTACCACCACCGCCTCTCGGTCGCCGAGGCCGCGAGCTTCTGCCAGAAGATGCCGCGAGGCACGCTCGACTTCCTCGAGGAGCCGATCCGGGACGAGACGCCCGAGGCCTACGAGGCGCTCCGCCGCATGACCGACATCCCCTTTGCCATCGGCGAGGAATTCGCCTCGAAATGGCAGTTCCTGCCCTTCATCGAGCGCGACATCCACCAGTTCAACCGGATCGACGTCTGCAATGTCGGTGGCCTCACCGAGGCCATGAAGGTCGCGGGCTGGAGCGAGGCGCATTACGTCGACATGATGCCCCACAACCCGCTCGGCCCCGTCTGCACCGCAGCCACCGTGCATTTCGCTGCCGCGGTCGCCAATTTCGCCTGGCTCGAGACCCGCGCCAGTCCGGCCGAGACGCATCTGGGCTTCGACGACAGCGAGGTCTTCCCCGTGCAGGTCCGCCTCGACGGCGCCGCCTACCCGGTGCCGACCGCACCCGGCCTCGGCGTCGAGGTCGACGAGCAACGGCTGACGAGGGATGCGTTCCGCTACTGGGAGGCACCGCATCTGCGGCGCAACGACGGCTCGGTCACCAACTGGTAATGGCCCAACCGCTAAAGGCAAATCGGCGATGATCCAGACCCCCGACATCAAGCGGCCGCCCCAGGCATGGGTCGACGCCATCCGTGCGATGGGGGCGGCCACCGCCTCGAGCACGCTCTTCCACATGGCCGGGATCGGCAACTCGCACATCTGCGGGCCGGTCACCTGGAACAAGGGCCGGACCATCTGCGGCCCTGCCCTCACCCTGCAGCTCATGCCCAAGCGCGAGGACATGTACTCGGCCGAGGAATATGCCGAGCCCGAGAAGCAGCTCCACCGCCACGTGCTCTACCACACGCAGCCGGGCGACATCGTCGTGGTCGACGCGCGCGGCGACATGAAGAGCGGCGTCTTCGGCGAGATGATGCTCACCTACTTCAAGGGCAAGGGCGGCGCCGGCGTGGTCATCGACGGCTGCGTGCGCGACTGGCCGAACGTCCAGCTCCTCGACCTGCCGCTCTGGCTCAAGGGCGTCACCCCCAACTTCCACACGCAGACGAGCCTCATGCCCTTTGCCGTCAACGGCCCCATTGCCTGCGGTGGCTGCCTCG
>JAUIID010000269.1 GCA_030431615.1 Alphaproteobacteria bacterium | reverse complement strand
CGGCCTCGTGATGACCAACGCCAACCCCTACATCTCCCCCCTCGTCACCGCCGCCATCATCTTCCTCGCCGTGCTGATCGACAGCCAGCGGACGCGCATCCTGGAAGCAATGGGCCGACGCAAGATCCGCGTCGAGGAGGCCTGACGCCAGGCGCCGTCTTCAGGAACCCCCGCCGCCCCGGACCGTTCGGGAAGCGGGACCACTGGAGACTCCGATGGCGCATGCACGATCCGTTGACGGGTATCGACCGGAGCGGCCCGGCTTCACGGACCTCGTTCTTTCGGCCCTCACGCCCTTCCCTGCCGTCTGTTTCACGCTCGCTTTGCTGACCGACCTCGCCTACTGGCAAACGTCCTACCTCATGTGGCAGCACTTCTCGGCCTGGCTGCTCCTGGTCGGCATCGTGGTGGGCGGCTGCGCGCTGCTCGTGAGCATCATCGCGACGCTGATGCACCGGCCGGGCCATCGCTGGTCCCATATCGGCCTCGGCGCCCTCGTGCTGGCGCTCGCCATTTTGAACAACCTGGTTCACGCCCGGGACGGCTGGACCGCTGTCGTGCCGTGGGGCCTCGTGCTCTCCGCCCTGACCGTCCTGGCACTCGTCGCCAGCGGCCTCCTGCGGCACGCTTCCGCATCCGCGAGGTGGCCCTCATGAGCCGCACGACTTATGCCGCCGTCGGTGCCTTGGGCCTCCTCGCGCTGGCCGCCTGCGACGATGGCCCCGACGACTTCGATGTCAGCCGGCAGATCGGCCCGGACCCGGAGCTGCCCGAGCCGCGGCAACCCCTGCTCGCCAGCATCAAGCTCGCCGAGGTGGTCGGCTGGGAGGAAGGACAGACGCCGATCGTGCCGGAGGGCCTGACCGTCAGCGCCTACGCCACGGACCTCGCCACCCCCCGGACCGTCCACACCCTGCCGAACGGCGACGTGCTCGTGGTCCAGTCCCGCGGGCCATCGGGCAAGCCGCTACCGCGGCCCAAGGACTATATCCGCGGCTGGATCATGTCGCTCGCCAAGGGCGGCGGCGGCGGCGAGCCGCCGGAAAGCAACCTCATCACGCTCCTGCGGGACACCGACAGGGACGGCACGGTGGACGAGCGGAGCGATCTCCTGACCGGCCTGCATTCGCCGTTCGGCGTGGCCTGGCATGACGGCACGCTCTACGTGGCCGAGGCCGACGAGATCGTGGCCTATCCTTATGAGCTCGGCGCCACCGAGGTCGGCGGTGGGCCGGAGACCGTGACACCACTCCCCGGCGGCCCCATCAACCACCACTGGACCAAGGACCTCGCCCTCGGCCCCGATGCCCGGCATCTCTACGTCTCGGTCGGCTCCAACTCGAACGCGGCGGAACGCGGCATGGAGGCCGAGAATGGCCGCGCCGCCATCTGGGAGGTGGATCGCGAGACGGGCGCGAGCCGCGTCTACGCCTCCGGCCTCAGGAACCCCAACGGCCTCACTTTCCACCCCGAGACCGGCACGCTTTGGACCGTCGTCAATGAACGGGACGAGCTCGGCCCCAATCTCGTGCCGGACTACATGACCTCCGTGCAGGACGGCGGCTTCTATGGCTGGCCGTGGAGCTATTTCGGCGACCATGTCGACGTGCGCGTGCATCCGCCTCGACCCGACATGGTGGCGCAGGCGATATCACCCGACTACGCGCTCTCGAGCCACGTGGCCCCCCTGGGCATGGCCTTCACCATAGGCTCCGCCATGCCCGAGGCGTTCGCGAATGGGGCTTTCGTCGGCGAGCACGGCAGCTGGAACCGGACCTTCTTCAATGGCTACAAGGTCGTCTACATCCCGTTCGAGAACGGCATGCCGGCCGGCATGGCAGAGGACGTGGTGACCGGCTTCATCGACGGCGATCAGGCCCGCGGCCGCCCCGTCGGCGTGGCCATCGACGGCACTGGCGCGCTCCTCGTCGCCGACGACGCCGGCAACACCGTCTGGCGCGTCGCCGCGGCCGACGGCTCGATCACGCCTGAGCCCATGGGCTCAGACCCGGTGACGGTGGAGGCGGAGCCGGCACAGGATGCGGCCGGGCCGGCAGCTTCCGGCGCGGAAACCGCGCCGCCACAGACCGAGATCGCGCCCGCCGTCCAGCAGTAGCCTAAGCGTCGGGATCGGCCCCGCCCTGCTCGTCCAGCGCCTGCTCGAGGGCAAGGATGCGGCGTTCGAGCGCACCGAAGCGGCGGTCCAGCTCGTCCACGTGCATGTAGCGCGGCACCGGCGCCTCCTGGACGAACTCGCGCACCCGCCGCTCGAATTCGAGCCCGCCCTCGCGCAGCCGGAGCACGAGCAGGCGGACGAGCTCCTCCTGCGTTGCGGTCAACGCCAGATTGACCTGCCGCGTGCCGGGTGAACGCCGGGCGGAAGCAGTGGCTTGCGCGGCGTGGGGCTTGGATGATGTTGCCATGCAGCATCCATACTTCGGTAGGGATTCGCCTGGCAATCACCTCTTGGGCAGAAGGCGGATCGCTGTTAACGTCGCTAGCATTTCGCTAGGTTTGGCCTACCCCGTTACGCGCCTGCCTGCCCGGGAGATCCGATGGCGATGCTCACCTCGCTCTATGTCGTCATCATGGCGATGCTCTACATGGGCCATACCTGGTACCTGATCCTGCTCAAGCGGCACGCCCGAACGAAGCACGTCGACTGGCCGATGCGCCGCTACGACCGCGCCTCGCACGGCCGGAACTTCGTGGCGCAATACACGCCTCTCGCACTCATCCTGCTCGCCATGGTCGAAATCGGTGGCGCGCCTGCCCCCATCGTGCACGCGCTCGGCCTCATGCTGGTCGTGGCGGCGCTGCTCCACTGCCACGCCTTCGGCTTTCCGGCGCACAACCGCAGCGGGGTCGCCGCCATGCTGCTGGTGACCTCGATGTACGCGATCACCATGGCGCTGGCGCTCGCCCAGTATGCCGGGGTCGACGAGCTGCCCGGAACCTCGCTCATGGCGCTGCTCGGGCAGGTCCGATGACGTCGCCGCTCGATGGCGATGCCGCCCTCGCCTACATCCTCCGCCGGCTGCGCGAGCAAGGCCCGGCGACGCACGGTCTGCATGGCTACCACCTGACCGTCGTCGACCTGGCGTCGCGCTACGTCGCCGAGGTGATGGGCAAGCGGCATCCGGATCCGATCGAGAACGAGGACACCTACGCCGCCTCAGGTCCCCTCTACGATGCCGCCTGGGAGCTCGCCCGGCGCGGCATCCTGCGGCCGAGCGTGCACAGCTCCTTCATGCAGTTCGACGCCTACCAGAGTGCCGGCGGCGGCTACACGCTCACCGCCATCGGCGCCGAATGGCTGAGCGAGCTGGGCGACCGGCAGCTCTCGCTGCGTGCCGCCTGGGGCCCGTTCGCCTGAACCCCGTTCGCCCTGGAACGCCGCGGGCCTGAACGTGGGCCCGCCCGGGCCGCTTGCGCTGAACGGACGCGCTGGTATAATCAGCAGTCAACGCAGGCGGGGAGGAACAACATGGACCGGATCGGCCGTCCATGCTGAAGGGTGCGATCATCGGCTGCGGCTTCTTCGCCGCCAATCATCTAGCCGCCTGGCGGCTAATCGACGGTGCTGAAACCGTGGCCGTCTGCGACACCGACCGGGCCAGGGCGGAGGCCGCGGCGGCGGCCACTGACGGCGCCACGGTCTTCACCGACGCGGCCACCATGCTGGCCACCGCCGAGCTCGACTTCGTCGACGTCATCACCACGGCCCCATCGCACCGGCCGCTGGTCGAGCTCGCCGCCCGGCACCGGGTCCCGGTGATCTGCCAGAAGCCCTTCGCCCCCACCATGGAGGATGCGCAGGCGATGGTCGACGCCTGTGCCAGCGCCGGCGTGCCGCTCATGGTGCACGAGAACTTCCGCTGGCAATCGCCTCTGATGGCGGTGAAAAAGGTCATCGAAGCGGGCGAGATCGGCGAGCCCAGCTATGCCCGCATCCAGTTCCGCCACGCCTACGACATCTACACCAACCAGCCCTACCTCAAGACCGAGCCGCAACTCGCCATCATGGATCTCGGCATCCACCTGCTCGATCTCGCCCGCTATCTCATGGGCGAGGCGACCCGGCTGCACTGCCGCACCCAGCGCATCAACCCGGACGTCGCCGGCGAGGACTGCGTGACGATCCTCCTCGACCACGCGGGCGGTGCCGTGAGCCTCGTCGATTTCTCGTTCTTCACGAAGCTCGAGCCGGACCCCTTCCCCCAGACGCTCGTGCGGATCGAGGGCACCAGGGGCACGGTCGAGCTCCTCGCCGGCTATCGCATGCGGGTCTCCGGCCCCGGCTGGTCGCGCGAGGAAGATGTCGAGCCAGCGGTGCCGCCCTTCGGTGCGAAGCCCTGGCACAACATCCAGGAGAGCGTCGTCAACATCCAGCGCCACTGGGTCGAGTGCCTGCGCGCCGGAAGCGAGCCCGCGACTTCAGGTGCCGACAACCTGAAAACCATCGATCTCGTCTTCAAGGCCTACCAATCCGCCGAGACCGGGAGAGCCCTTTGAGCGCGCTGCGCGGTGCCGTGATCGGCTGCGGCTTCTTTGCCCAGAACCACCTTCAGGCCTGGGGCGACATCAAGGACGTCAGGCTCGCCGCCGTCTGCGACATCGATCCGGCGAAGGCGCAGCAGGCCGCCGAGCTCACCGGTGCCGTGCCCTATACCGACGTCGGCACCATGCTCGACACCGAAGGGCTCGACTTCGTCGACATCGCCACGACCATGGCGACTCACGAGCCCCTGGTCTCCCAGGCGGCCGCGGCCGGGGTGCATGTCATCTGCCAGAAGCCCTTCGCCCCCGACATCGCCGGCGTCAGGCGCATCCTCGACACCGCCGAGGCGGCCGGCATCCGGATCATGGTGCACGAGAATTTCCGCTACCAGACGCCGATGATCGGGCTGAAGGCGGCTATGGCCCGGATCGGCGAGCCGTTCTTCGCCCACATCTCGTGGCGGACCGGCTTCGACGTCGCCAAGCGCCAGCCCTATCTGGCGGAGGTCGAGCGCTTCATCCTGCTCGACCTCGGCATTCACGTCCTCGACATCGCCCGCTTCCTCTTGGGCGAGGTGGCCGACCTCTGCGCCCGCACCCAGTCGACCATGGCGATCACCGAGGCCGCCGCCGCCGCCGCCATGTCGCTCCGCCATACCTCCGGCGCCGTCTCCGAGGTGGTCTGCAGCTACACGACCCGGATCGACCCCGACCCCTTTCCCCAGACCCTCGTCGAGATCGAGGGCAGCGAGGGCAGCCTGCATCTGAAGCACGACTATCGGCTGGAGCTGCACCGCCCGGGCCGGGTCGAGGTCTCGAGCGTGGCGCCGAAGGTTCCGGCCTGGGCGGACCCAGAATGGGCGATGGTCCAGGAATCGGTCCTGAACACGCAGGCCCATTTCGCCGAATGCCTCATCTCCGGCGCCGAGTTCCAGACCTCTGGCCGGGACAACCTCAAGACCTTCGCCCTGGTCGAGGCCGCCTACGCGTCGGCCGCATCCGGTCAGCCCGTGGTGCCCGAGGCATGACGGAGCGGATCCGCGCCAGCTACCTGATCGAGACGGCCGACGACCCGCGCCGTGCCGTCGAGGTCATGGCCGGCGAGCAGTCGTCCGGCACCTTCGTGGCCCTGCCGGGCGAAACGCCCGAGCTCAAGGAGCGCTACGGCGCCCGGATCGAGAAGCTGGAGCTGCTGGAGGAGGTCACGACCCCGTCCTTGCCCGGCGCGAAGTCTGGCCCGGTCTATCGCCGCTGCGCCGCCGAGCTCTCCTGGCCGCTCGAGAATCTCGGCGCGTCGCTCCCCAACCTCGTCGCCACGGTCGCCGGCAATCTTTTCGAGCTG
>JAUIID010000268.1 GCA_030431615.1 Alphaproteobacteria bacterium | reverse complement strand
GTTCACCATCCAGAAGGACACCTACGAGGCGGAGCTGCAGCAGGCGCAGTCGCAGCACCAGGCGATGCAGGCGCAGCTGCTGCACGCCGAGACCGAGCTCGAGCGCTATTCCAACCTGTTCAAGCAGAAGGCGGCCTCCGCCGTCGATGTCGACACCTGGCGCGCCAATCGCGACCAGGCGCAGGCCGGCGTCATCGGCGCAGAGGCGCAGATCGAGCTGGCGAAGATCAATCTCGGCTACACCACGGTCACGGCCCCCTTCGACGGCCGCATGGGCCGGCGGCTGATCGATGCCGGCAATCTGGTCGGCAGCGGCGGCGAGACCGTGCTCGCCGAGATCAACCGGATCGACCCGATCTACGCCTACTTCACCATCAACGAGCGCGACCTGCTCGCCATCCGCGACCAGCGCCGCAAGGAGAACCTGCCCGTCGGCCAGTCGGCCGACCAGAAGCTCGAGCTCGGCCTCGTCAACGAGGAGGGCTTCCCGCACGAGGGCAAGCTCGACTTCGCCGCCATCGCACTGACCTCCGGCACCGGCACGCTCGAGCTGCGCGGCACCTTCGCCAATCCCGACCACACCATCCTGCCGGGCCTCTTCGTGCGCATCCGGGCACCTCTGGGCGAGCGGCCGAGCGCTCTCCTCGTGCCCGAGACCGCGATCGGCCGCGACCAGGGCGGCGCCTATGTCCTGACCATCGGAGCCGGGGACGTCGTCCAGCGCACGGGCATCGAGCTCGGCCAGCTGGTCGACACGATGCGGGTGATCGACAAGGGCCTCGAGGCCGGCGACAAGGTGATCGTCAGCGGGCTGGAACGGGCGGTGCCGGGCCGCAAGGTCACGCCGCGCGAGGCGCCGGCCGCCGCCCCGGCCGCGTCGCCCGACGCCAAGCCGGATGCGAAACCGGACACCAAGCCGGCCTCGGAAGGCTCGGCCCCCGCGACGACGGCCGGCTAGCCGATGTTCTCCAAGTTCTTCATCGAGCGACCGGTCTTCGCCGCGGTCATCGCCATCGTCATCGTGCTGCTCGGCATCGTCTCCCTGCTGCGCCTGCCGATCGCGCAGTACCCCGACATCACCCCGCCTACCATCTACGTCACGACGAGCTACCCGGGCGCGAGTGCTGCCACGGTGGCGAGCACGGTCGGCATCCCGATCGAGCAGCAGGTCAACGGCGTGCCGGGCATGCTCTACATGCAGTCCTTCAGCGCCTCGGACGGCACCTACACGCTGATCGTGACCTTCGAGGTCGGCACCGACATGGATACGGCGCAGACCCTGGTCTACCAGCGTGTCGCCATCGCCCAGGCGCAGCTGCCGACCCAGGTCGCGGCGCAGGGCGTCACGGTCAAGCAGCAGTCGACCAACATCCTGCTGTTCGCCAACCTGATCTCGCCGACGAACGCCTATGACAGCCTCTATCTGACCAACTACGC
Organism: Alphaproteobacteria bacterium; assembly: GCA_030431615.1. GTDB lineage: Bacteria > Pseudomonadota > Alphaproteobacteria > Geminicoccales > Geminicoccaceae > SLRI01. The sequence continues at coordinate 4,423 of JAUIID010000268.1, read as the reverse complement.
GGCGATCAACCTGCAGAGCGAGCTCGCCCGCGTGCCGGGCGTGGCGCAGGTCAACGTCATCGGTGCCGGTACCTACAGCATGCGGATCTGGCTCGACCCGCAAAAGCTGCAGAGCTTCGGGCTGGTGCCGGCGGACATCAGCCAGGCGCTCGACCAGCAGAACGCGCAGGTGGCCGCCGGGCAGATCGGCATCCCGCCGCAACCCGCGGACCAGCCCTTCCAGTACACCATCAACGTCCTCGGCCGGCTGGACCAGGTCGCCCAGTTCGAGAACATCGTGGTCAAGGCCGAGGCCACGGGCGGCGGCCAGCTCGTCCGCATCCGCGACGTGGCCCGGGTGGAGCTCGGTGCCCAGACCTACAGCAACTTCTCGAACCTGTCGGGCCAGCCGACCGCGGGCCTCGCCGTCTACCAGCTGCCGACCGCCAACGCGCTCGCCGTGGCCCAGGCGGTCAAGGCGAAGATGGAGGAGCTCAAGGGCAGCTTCCCCGGCGGCCTCGACTACACCATCCTCTTCGACACCACGGTCTTCGTCGGCGACGCCATCGATGGCGTCGTCGAGACGCTGATCGAGGCCGGCATCCTCGTCTTCCTCACCATCTTCATCTTCCTCCAGGACTGGCGCGGGACGCTGATCCCGACCATCACCATCCCGGTCTCGCTGATCGGCACCTTCGCCCTGCTCGCCGCCTTCGGGATGACGATCAACCTCATCTCGCTCTTCGGCCTCGTCCTGGCCATCGCCATCGTGGTCGACGACGCCATCGTCGTGGTCGAGAACGTCTGGCGCATCATGGAGGAGGAGGGCGTCGGCCCGAAGGAAGCCGCGATCAAGGCCATGGAAGAGCTGGGCGGCGCCATCGCCGGCGTCACCCTGACCCTGATGGCGGTCTTCGTCCCAGCGACCTTCCTGCCCGGCATCACCGGCCAGATGTATCAGCAATTCGCACTGGTGCTCGCCTCGGCCACGGCCCTCAGCGCCATCAACGCCCTGACCCTGACACCGGCCCTCTGCGCCATCATCCTGCGCAAGCCGCGGCCGCCGCGCTTCTTCCTGTTCCGCTGGTTCAACAAGGGCTTCGACCGCCTCACCCAGGGCCAGACGGCGTCCGTCGGCTTCATGATCCGCCACAAGCTCGTGACCATCGTCCTCTTCCTTGCCGTGCTCGGCGTCGGCGCCGCCGGGTTCCTGCGGCTGCCGTCCGGCTTCCTGCCGGAGGAGGACCAGGGCTATGCCATCGTCGGCATCCAGCTGCCGAATGCCGCCTCGCTGGCGCGGACCAAGGAGGCCGTCACGGAGGTCGAGGCGGCCCTGAAGGGTGCCCCCGGCATTGCCGGCTGGGTGACGGTCGGCGGCGTCTCGCTCCTCGACAACAGCACGACGCTGGCCAACGCCGCCGTCATGTATCTCGTCTTCACGCCCTTCGAGGAGCGCGACGAAGCGGGGCTCGACCAGGAAACCATCCTCGGCGACGTGCGGCATCGCCTCGCCGCCGTCGAATCCGCCGTGACATTTCCCCTGGTGCCGCCGGCGATCCCGGGCCTCGGCGTCTCCAGCGGCTTCCAGATGCAGCTGCAGCTGGAGGGCGGCAGCTCCGACATCCGGACGCTCGCCGCCACCGCCCACTCACTGATCGAGGCGGCGCGCAGCCAGTCGGGCATCGCCGCGGTGAACACCTCGTTCAGGGCCGACGTGCCGCAGATCTTCGTCGACATCGACCGGACGGAGGTGGAAAGCCTCGGCGTGGACATCGGCGATGTCTTCAGCGCCCTCGAGGCCTACACGGGCTCGAGCTACGTCAACCAGTTCAACCTCTTCAACCAGAGCTATCAGACCTACATCCAGGCCGACAGCCGGTTCCGGCTGCAGCCGGAAGACATCGAGCGCCTGCACACCCGCAACAGCGCGGGCGACATGGTGCCGATCGGCGCGCTCGCGGACATCAGCTACACCCAGGGTGCCGCCACCATCGCGCGCTACAACCTCTATCCCACCGTCGGCCTGAACGGCGCCGCGGCGCCGGGCTTCAGCTCGGGCGACGCCATGGCGCTGATGGCGCAGGCGGCCGACGACCAGCTGCCGGCCAATATCGGCTATGCCTGGACCGGCATGTCCTACCAGGAGCAGATCGTCGGCAACCAGGCGATCCTGATCTTCGGCCTGTCCATCCTCCTCGTCTATCTCGTCCTCGCCGCCCTCTACGAGAGCTGGACCAACCCCATGGCGGTGATCATGGCCGTGCCGCTGGCGCTGCTCGGCGTGGTCGGCGGCATGATGGCGCGCAACTTCGCCAACGACATGTACTGCCAGATCGGCATCGTCCTGATGATCGCCATGGCGGCGAAGAACGCGATCCTGGTGGTGGAGTTCGCGCGGGGCGAGCGGGCGAAGGGCCTCTCCCTGGCCGAGGCCGCGCGCAACGGCGCCCACGAGCGGTTCCGGCCGATCATGATGACCTCGCTCGCCTTCATCTTCGGCATGCTGCCGCTCGCCTCGGCCCAGGGCGCCGGCGCGGCCGGCCAGCAGATCCTGGGCACCGCCGTCCTCGGCGGCATGATCACGGCCACCGTCTTCAACAACCTCTTCGTGCCGCCCTTCTACGTGATCCTGCAGGGCTTCAGCGAATGGCTCGGCCGCCCCGGGAAGTCCGCGACCGCCACGGAAGAGCCGGCCGCGGATCGCTGACGGCGCCGCCTCAGGAGGTCAGCGCACCCGCCGTCATGCCCTGCACCATGAACTTCTGCAGGAGGATGAAGGCCACGACCAAGGGCAGGCTGGCCAGCATCGAGAACGCCATCATCCCGCTCCAGTCCGTGACGAACTCCGCCATGAGGCTGTAGATCGCCATGGTCAGCACCCGGTTCTCCCAGGCCTCGACCAGCACCATGGCGAAGAGGAACTCGTTCCATGCCAGCAGGAAGGCATAGAGCCCGGCGCCGATGAAGGCGGGATAGGAGACCGGCACGAGGATGCGGAAGATCGCACCCATGCGCGTGCAGCCGTCGACCATGGCCGCCTCCTCCATGGCCGGCGAGATGTTGGCGAAGTAGCTGCGCAGCATGAGGATGCAGAACGGCAGGGTGAAAGTCAGGTAGACGATGATCAGCGAGGTCCGCGTGTCGTAGAGGCCGAGCATGACGAAGACGCGGAAATACGGAATGCAGAGGAGGATCAGCGGGAACATCTGCGTGATGATGAGGAACATCAGCACGGCCCGCTGGCCCATGAAGTTGAACCGGGCGAGCGCGTAGGCGGCAAGCGCCCCGAGGAACAGCGACAGGAACGTGACGAAGAGCGAGATGAAGATCGTGTTGAGGAAGACGACGATATAGCGCGGGTTGGTCAGGATCTTGCCGTAGCTCTCGAGCGTGAAGTGCGCCGGGATCCAGCTCGGCGGGATCTTCATCACCTCGAGATTGGGGCGCACCGAGACCGTCAGCATCCAGACGATCGGCAGTGAGACGATGACGATGGCGAGGATGAGCAGGCCATAGGACATGGTGTTCAGCAGCAGCCGCCGCTGGTTCATGCCGAGGCCGCCCGCCAGGGTTTGCTGTCGCATGACCATCTACCCTCGTCAGCCTGCGGTGCTCATGGATCGCCGCATGTAAAAGGCGCTGACGACGAAGAGAACGATGAACATGACGACCGCCTGGGCCGAGGCGTAGCCGAAGTCGAGCTTCTGGAAGCCGTCGAAGTAGATGACGGTCGGCAGCACCTCCGAGGCGTGCGCCGGGCCGCCGCCGGTCATCACGAAGACCGGGTCGAAGGCGCGGAAGGTCCAGATCGAATCGAGCAGCACGATCGTCGTGATGACGCCGCGCAGTTGCGGCAGGGTGATGTGCCAGAACTGGCGGTAGAGCGAGGCGCCGTCGATCTCGGCGGCCTCGTAGAGCTCCTTGGGCACAGCCTGGAGCCCGGCCAGCAGCATCACCATGAAGAACGGGAAGGCGCGCCAGACATTCATGGCGGTGACCGAGCCCAGCGCCGTCGAGGGATCGCCGAGCCAGGAGATCGTGGTGCCCGGAGCGATGATCCCGAACCCGGTCAGCATGCCGTTGATGACGCCGAAGGGTGCGAGCATCAGCACCCAGATCATGCCGGCGACGGTTGGCGCCAGGAGCCAGGGCACGATGAGGATGCCGCGCGCCAGCGACTGGAAGAGGCTGTTGATCTTCATGTTCAGGAGCAGCGCCAGCGCCAGCCCGATGATCAGATGGAAGGCGACGCTGAAGAACGTGAAGAGCACGGTCTGCCAGAAGGCCTGCCAGAACAGCGGGTCCGCGGCCAGCCGGCGATAGTTGGCGAGGCCGGCCCAGGTCTCGGTCATCAGGTTGCTGTTGAAGAAGCTGAGGCGAATGACCTCGCCCAGCGGATAGACGAGCAGGGCCACCAGGATCACCAGCGATGGCCAGAGGAAGG
>JAUIID010000032.1 GCA_030431615.1 Alphaproteobacteria bacterium | reverse complement strand
CGATCACCTCGAGGTCCACGCCGTCGACAAGCGCGCCCTCTCCACCATCGCCCGCCGGCCCGGCGTGTCGCCCTCCACCTGCAACCGCGACGTAACCGCCGTCATGAGCGTGTTGAAAGCCTGCGAGCAGTGGGGATGGATCGCCGACATACCGACCGCGCCGCGCGCCAGGGAGCGCCGCACTCCGATCGTGCTGCCGACATCGGCCGAGGTCGATCGCCTCGTCGCCCGCTGCGCCGCGACGGGCGGCATGCTCCACCATCTCGTCATGCTGCTACGTCAGACGGGCGTCAGGCTGGAAGAGGCCGGCGGTCTAACATGGGCGCAGGTGGACCTCGCGCGAATGGCGATCAGCCTACCGGTGACGAAGCGGAACCGCCTCCGGGTGGTGCCTCTGACCGGCACAGCAGTCGGCACACTCAGGAAGCTGCCGAGGCGGCTCGATGTTCCGTGGGTGTTCTGGCATGGGGCAGTGGGGTCGCGGTATCTGAATTTGAGCAGTCGGCTCGCTGTGCTGGCGTCTCAGGCTGGCTACAAGAACAAGCTGCATGATCTTCGCCATCTCTATGCTGTCGAATATCTGCGTGGCGGAGGTTCAATCTACGACCTGCAGAAGATACTCGGGCATAAGAGCCTGCGCACCACAGAGGGATACCTCGATTTTTTGACCCCGGACGAGCAGATCGCGGCGCAGCGAATAGGTGCAAAAAGTTCTTGACGGTGGCGAACTAAGTTCGCAGTATCTCCTTATCAGCAAGGGAGATAGAGATGCAGAAGATGATGATGGCAGACGGTATCCCGCTCGACCCGAACGACCCGAGGCTTGAGCAGTTCCTGCGCCTCGAATACGAGGGCGATCTGACACCCGGCAATCCGGCTGCGCACATGGTGCCGCCGGACAGGGAGTGCGCCGAAGCGGTGCTCAACCTGATGTTCCAAGGCACGTCGGCGGATTTCCGCGGCTATATGCAATCGACGCTGATGCTCAATCTCCGCCGCCGCCAGACCGGCAGGAAGTCGCTCGCCGTCGAGCCGCTGGAGAAGTGAGATGACGTTCTATCTGGGGCATTTCCACGGCGAGGATGGCGTCTTCGACTCCTTCGAGTTCGGCGAGCACCTCATTCGTGGCAAGGAGGCTGTCGAGGCCGCCGGCAGCGGTTCCCTGACGCGCTTCGAAGGCGAGCCGCGAACGGATGATTGCCGCGTTACCGGGCTATGGGACTACGACACAAAGCGCCCATCTGGCGAGCGGTGGCACCGCGTCACCCCGGCCGGCAACCACCGAGACGTGTTCGAGGTGGAAACGCGCCCGGAGTTGCCTAGTTGAAGCCTGACCTCCGCGCCCGACTCCGGTCACTCGACCTGTCGCAGACCGCCCTCGCCGAGCTGATGGGCGTGACGACGAGGGCGGTGCAGAAGTGGTGCGCGGCTGGGAAGGCGCCGCAGCCGGTGGAGATCATCCTTGTCGTGGTGGCGAGCATGGCGAAGCGGTCGAAGAAGTCGCCCGAGGCGGTGCTGCGGGAACTGTCCGCGGCCGCACGTTTCCCGGCACATGTATAGAGGTTTGCATCAGGTTGAATTCCCATCCCCAGCGCACGAAACCCGCGTAGTTGCTGGGGATGGCGGAGACGGAGGGATTCGAACCCTCGGCACGGTGTCGAACCGTGCAACGGTTTAGCAATTCCTCGCCGCCCCGGCCGAGATCGCCAGAGGATGCCCGGAATGCCGGGAATTCAGCGGCTTAACGGCGGCGACATTCGCGCCATAGGCGAATAGAATGCACATGCACGCCGGACGCGAGCCGGCACAGGAGGAGGACATGATGGACGACCCTGAATACATCGGGCGCGAGTCCGAATGGGCTGCGTTGGCGACCGCGAAGATGGCACACGACAGCAGCGTTGCGGGTGGTCGATCTGCAGACAATTTGCGCGCCCGGCTGGCGTTCCGACTCTCAGCTCTCCTATGGAGACTCAGGCACTGGAAGGTGGGGCGCGGCCTGCCACCTCATGCTGCCAGGTCGCGCCACTACGCTGGAGTGCTGAGGCTAGGCGGCGACGGTGAGCGATAGCGCCGGACGGGAGGCGGCACAGGCTACGGAGTTGGGCCGATGTCCTGGAACAGCGCCGGCACCGCCGGCGGCGTCCAGCCCGCCTGCGTCGTGTGGGCCTGCAGGACGCGATAGAGCCGGCCGCCATAGGTGATCTCATCGTTGACGGCGACTGCCACGCCAGCCTGCCAGGCCGCTGGCCCTCCCGGCTCCTCTGGCTCCTCCCATCCGTCGATCGCGCCGATGTCCTCCCAGACTGCCCACATGCCAGGGTTCTCGGGCTCACGACCCACCTGAGCGTACTCGTCGACCAAGGCGCGATAACGCTGGCCGTTGGTCGGCCGCTGCACGACCCGGCCGGCCAGGTATTGCGTGTCAGGCGTCCAATCCGGCTCGACACCTTCGTCATAGGCCATGACCCACCCGCTGTTGAGCGTGCCAGGCACGAAGTACGATCCGCCGTTGTTCGCCTCGTTCAACGGCAGATCGAGCGTCTGATACCATCGGGCGCCGTCCTTCATGACGAACTCGGCGAGCGCGTAGCCGTTGGCCACCCCAGGGGTTCTCTGTTCCCAATCGGCTGCGACTGGCGCATCCGGTGCGTCCTCGGCCACCGGCGGTGCTTCATGTCCGGAGATATTCATCCTCGGAGTGCGCGCCGTAACGATCGCCACACCGTCCTTCGCCGGCACCGTCAGCACGCCTCGGGTCGCCGTGATCGAGGCCGTGCCCGGGCTGGTCAGCGGCACCTGCCAGAGCTGCACCTCGTCGTCCGGGACTGCCATGTTCATCAGCCAGCGGGTGCCGTTGTCGTCGAGGAGATCGAGGAAAGTCCAGACGCGCTCACCCTCCCGCACCGTGCCGGACCTATGCGTCCCGTGCAGCGTCTCTGCCTGTTCGGCGAGGGCCTCGGCCACCGTGGTCGGCAGTTCGAGGCTTTCGAGGTGAGCGATGACGCTGGCTAGGTAAGGCTGCGCGGTGCCGGTGCTCGGGCCGACAAGCTGTATCACACTCATGCCGAGTATCCATTCGCGATGTATCGGTCGATGGCTTTGAGGTTGAAGCCGGCACCTGCTGTTCCGAGCAACTGGCCGTTGTTGTCGCGGAGGGCGATGATAGGTTCATTCCAATGGTCGATTGCTGCTTGCAAGGAGCCAAGGGTCAACTTCACGTATGCAGCCAACGCGCGGACGGTTCCCGTTTCCCAAGCAGCCCCGTTCACTCGCGCTCGGCATACTGATCCAGATATTTGAATGTCCATTTGAAACAGGCTACCGTTCACCGGCTGCTCTGCCATAGTGATAAACGTAGAGCCTGCCGTTACGCGATGAGCAACAGTTTCTAGACCTGTACTCCCATCATATGCGTAAGCCCTATTCGATCCATCAAGATATATCTCAAATAGTGTTTCATTTCGCACTGTCGCAGATGGGTGTGCGAATGCCAGCACACTTACATCGATTTCGGCTGGAGGCACTGACAGAGCCTTTTGGTAAAGCGTCGCACCCAAGCTCGCAGGCGTAGCACCCTGTGGCGGGACATGCAGAGGAACAGGAGTAGAGGCAGGCGGCTCAAAGTGCTGCATGTCGTAGACCTTCGCCGTGTCACCTGAGGTATCCCCACGAATGGCGAGCTGCGGGTTGGCGGCCGTGTAGGCGTCGGTTTCGATCTCCAAGAATGATCCGGGGGTGACGGTGGTTTCAGCGACTTCGGAGATAACCACATTATCGTATGTTGTTTTTGTGGGCGCCCCTGGCGCTCCACCAACTCCGACGTAAACCGTGCTCCCTGTACCTATAAAGTATGCGACTAGCGTTCCACCAGCAGAGCCCTCGGCCATATTTGAAATTAGCAATGCCTCGAACCCACCTCCAGCCGCCGACGATACACGAAGCCGGCAATTGTTAGTTATTGCATCACACGTCACTTTGTATAATTTGCCAAGCATAGAGGCAAATGAATATACGGCTACGTCATTGGTCGACGAAGTGCGGGTCACACTGATCTGCGCGGTTTCCAATGCGACAGTCGCCCCTTGATTGGACGGCCAGGCTACCAGAAGTGCCGTTGTGTCGGCATAGCTGCTAAAATCATCGTCTAAAATCGTCGTGTCAGGCGTCCCATCACTAACCAAAACATCCCCGACATTGGTAGATGGCGCCTCGATGCGAAACAGGCTGGCACGGTTGGCGGGCGAACGGGTGAGCGTGCGGGTGACTGTTCCGTTATCTTCATCGAAGGTGAGATCGGTGCGATCCTCCCCTGCGATACCGCCACCGGCAACGAGTACTGGAGTTACATTCGTCTTGGTCCACGCCGCATTTGTCAGGTCGTTGGAATAGCTGACCAATGGCACCGCAGAGTTGTAGGCGTAGCTCGACAGGTACGCCACGCCATCGATCAGCGAGCGCCTGAAGGTGGGCGCGTTCGCCGCTACAAGCTCGTAACTCGGCTGCGTCCCCTTCTTCTGGGAGAGGGCCGTGCCGGTCCTGGTGGTGGCAAAGCCGAGCGTCGTCAGAAGGGCGGCCGTCAGCGCGGTCGGGTCGCCACCTCCACCCCGCGACCCAAACCGAAACGGAAACGGACTCATCCCAAACGCCATCACCCACCATCCTCATCTGCCGGCCGCGCCAGCCGGAAGCACGTCAGCAGCACCAGCGCCGACGCGATCGAGACCAGATCCGGCGTCACCGCGGCCCCGGCGGTCATTCGTTTCCCCCGACCTGCCCGGCCTTCATGAATTGCTTGATCCACCCGAGGTTTGCCTCGATCGTCGCGAGGCGGCCGTCGATCTTCCGGTAGGCGACGAGCTCGGCCTCGATCCGCAGCAGCCGGTCGTCCTGCGTCGCGTTCCTGGTCTCGCCGCCGGTGATCCGCCGGTCGATGTCCGCGTAGACGGTCATGGAGGAGACCACGATTCCGATGAGGGCGCTGATGAGGGCGAGCAGGGTGGCGCCCTTGAGGGTGAAGCGCTTCTCCTCGAGCGCGTCCTTCATCTGCTCGCCCATCAGCGGACTCCCTTGGCCGTGGCGCTGTGCCGGATGCCATGGCGAAAGCCCCAGACACCGGTGGTGGGCTCGATCTCGACGCAGGCCCCGTAGTAGTCGTAGCCGGGCACCACGCGATTGATCGGGTCGCCGGGCATGGTCCTGTTGACGACGTGCTTCGCGCCTTCCGGCTGCTCCTGCCAGGGCCAGAGCACGCGGGGCGCGGAATAAGTGAGCGTGGGGATGCCGAGGCTGCCCCCGACGATGCCGCCGGCGGCGGCGCCGAGGCTGTGGCCGGTCAGATGGGTAAAGCCCCGGCCGTCGGCCCAGGCGTAGATCAGCCGGGCGGTGGTGATGAACCCGTAATGGTAGAGGGCGCCGCTGTCGCCGGCCCCTGGCTTGACGCCGATCGTCGACCACGCGGGGATGAACAGCAGGTTGCGCAGCCAATCCCATCGATCGTTCGTTCCGGTGCAGGCACAGACGTTGAAGTCGCCACACAGCCACTGCGAGGCGCTGAAGCCGTCGAGCTCGAGCACGGCGCCGCGGTGCCAGGGCCCATAGGTTCGGCCACCCGCGTAGTCGGCCTCGATCAGCGCGCAGGCGGTGGCGTGGCGGAGGGTCATTGCAGAGCGCCGGGAGCCACGAGGCGGTTCATGCTGGCCTCACGCATCGCCTCGGCATCCCCGCACACGAGCCCGGCATAGGTCCGCTCGATCTCGTTCAATTCCCGCAGATAGGCGCCGAGCGAGATGTCGCAGACCGCGGCCACCGTGGCCCTCGCCTGCATATCGTTCATGACGCGCCGATGCTCGGCGGCCGTGGCCCCGATGGCCTGGAGGTCCGAGCAGCCCGCCACCAGCACAGCAAGCGGGGCGACGAGGGCCAGAACGGCGATCAGCTTCATTTCGATCACTCCTCGACCGGTAGGCCAGCCACAGTGATGCGGCCGCTCAACATGATGTCGCGGTTGCGGACGCCCCTGCCCTTGACCTGGCGGAAGTAGGCGGAGTCCTCGATCTCGGCGGCGGCGGCCCGCCAGTCCTGCCGCTGGATCGCAGCGCGGAGCCTGACGAAGCCGTATAGTTTCGCCGCCCCCATCATGGCCATGTCCATCAGGACGGCCCGACGGGCGTCATTCAGCGCCGCCCAGGTCGGGCCACCGATGAAGCCGCGGGCGGCCTCCTCGACGTCAACGAGATCAGCCGCCAGGAGAGCGTCGGCCTCTTCGTCGTCGATGCCCTTGCCGGCGAGGTTGCGCCCGTAGCCGATGGTGGGGTGCCCGACCATCGTGTAGCCGGCGACAACCGGATTGCCGTTCTCGTCGTCGTAGACGCGGAGCCGCTTGCCCTCGCCGTCGCGGATCAGCCGGGCGGCGAGCTCGCGATACTTGAGCCCGCTCAGCATCACGCCCCGACCACCAGGAGCGTGCCGTGGCGGGTGCCGTCGGCGTTGAAGCCGATCGGGATCACGTCCATGAAGCCGGCGAGGTAGGCAAGGCCGCCACCGGCGGCGATGTTGTCGTCCCCGCTGTCGCCGCTGATCGCGTAGAGCGTGCCGCTGATCACGACCACCCGCCCGATCTGGGCGCCTTCCGGAATGGTGAGCTTTTCCGCCGTCGTGATGTCGTCGTTGAAGACCTCCGGGGCACCCTCGCTGTCGAGGACCACCGGTCCCCAGCTCTCGGCGGAACCGACGGTCGTGATATGGTTGGGCTCACCGACCGTGTTCAGGGCAGCCTTGCCGGTGTGCCAGGAGATATTCACGACAGCCATGTCCGCACTCCGCGATGGTGTGCGGCTGGCCTAGCGAGGGTGTTTGCGGCGCGCTTCCGAAAGCCGGGAGGTCAGACGATAGCCGTGTTCGTTGCCAGGGGCGCCCCGCCACCCGCGATGTCGCCGCCGACGAATGTCCCGATGCTGGCGTTGGTCGCATTGCCGCCGGACCAGCCCGCACCGGAGGGCGTGCCCGAATTGACGTTGATCAAGCTGCCGCTGGTGTTCACGCCGACATTGGCGCCCGTGGTGCTGTTCGTGACCACCTTGAACGCCGCCCACCAGAACGGCCGGCGCATGATCACCATCATGGCTTGGGCGAGCCAGCCGGCGAACGGTCGGTCTGCCCGGAACTGCGGGACATTGCCGCCGTCGATGGCATAGCAGCCATGATGGCAGCAGGCCGTGGCGAACCGGATCATCGCCTCTTTCGCCGCCCCTTCCGCCGAGGAGATATTGCCGAAGCTCGATCCCGAGAATGCCGAGCCCGGGATCGCCTCGATGGCGGCGATGACCCCGGCCAGGTCGTCGGGCGGGATCGCCACGAGATCACCGTAGTCGATCGGCCCCAGGTTCTCGCCGACGTTGTGCGCCGTGCCGTCGACATAACGGGCAGGCTTCACCACCCGCTTGCTCAGGCCCTGCGGGTTGATGTGCCCGCTGGCACCACGCGGCAGGATGATCTGATGGGCATGCCCGATAACCAGCCCCGGCGTCTCGATCTCGAATTTCCGCATGAGCCCGAGAACGGTCGAGCACCCGGATGCCGAACTACCATAGCGGGTAGTGTCGGCGAAGGTGGCCGAATGCCCGGCGCCGCGGATGTCGTGGCTGCGGCGAAGGAACGCCTCGCGGTCAGTGCCATCGCTCTCGCGGAAATGCGCGTAGATGTCGTTGACTGTGTAGTCGACGAGGAGATTTGTCGCCTCGCCGATCGCGCTCTCGTAAAACGGGAACGTGTTCGGCATCTTGGCCGTGAACGGCAGGCCCGTGCCGGCACCAGAGCCGTTGTGAGTGATCGTCCGCTCGGGGTCGGCATCCTCGCTGATCTCGAAGTCGCACCCGTAGACGTTGCCGTTGGCCCCGTTGATCGCGCCGACGCCCTGAGTGCTCCACTCCACGAAGACGTTGTCGCCTTCGTAGCCGGACTGCGAGCTGATCGCGGCGGCATATTCAGCATCACCACCGATCCTGCGGTGGTGTGCGCTCTCGTCGTTGTACGGGTTGAGAAAGAGCTGTGCCGGCGTCACGTCGACCGCGGTCACCGACACCGACAGCATGGCCGCCGGCGAGCCGTCCAGCGTGTAGCGCCCGTTGGTGCTGGCGCCGGGCGTCGAGCCGGCCTCGATGGTGATCGTCCCATCGGTCTCGGCCGTGGCCGTTGCGTTGCTCGGCTGCACCGTCACGACCGCCGTGGGCGAGGTACTGTCGACGAGCGCCCTCGGGCGCGGGTCGAAGACAACGGTCTCGTCGGCCTGCACGGTGACCGAGCCGTCATTGGCCCAGACGACGCCCGCGTCCTTCACCTCGGCGAGGTCCAGCAGCACGCTGGCCCCGCTCGGCTGGCCGTCATAGAGCGCCACGATGTCGATCGCGCCGAAGAACCTGGCGCTGCCTGCCCGGTCCGCGCCGATGTTGATCGGATAGCTGCCTTGAGCCCCGGCCGTGTCGGTATCCGTCTCGATCTCGGCCGCGGAGTCCGCATTGCCCAGATAGAGCTTGAGCCCCGCCGCCCCCCAGGTCAGGGCTACGCCATAGGCGACGCCCGGCTCGACCTCGACGTCTGTCGGCTGCAGGACGACGTTCTCGGTGCCGTTGTTGAGCTGCGCGCGGACCCGATAGGTGCCCTCGACGGGGACGACCGCGATGGCGAAGCCGCCGGGATTGGCCCAGCTATCGCCGAAGCGATTGACCAGCGTCATCCAGGTCGAGCCCGGCTGCATCTGGAACACCGCCAGGACACCGCCGCCCGACGCCGCCAGGGCCGCATTCGCCGGAACGGTCGCGTAGGCGTCGCCCGTGTAGAGCATCGAGTTGTATTCGTCGTCGACGGTGAGCGCCGGCTGCAGGGCCACGACCGTGCCCGTCGTCACCGCGCCATCGAGCTCGCCGACCAGATCCGTGACCGTCGCCCCGTCCTCCGCGCCGTGGTGCCAGATCGCGAGCGTGCGCCCGTCCAGGCGATCGACGAGGCCATCCTCAGATGGCTCGGTGGGCGGCGGCGTGTCCGGTGGCGGGTCTGGGTCCGGCGGCGGAGGCGTCGGCGGGACAACCGCGGCCACGCCAGAGCCGGCCCAGGACGATCCGGCGAGGGGGCGGATGCTCATGACGGCAACAGCTCGATCAAGACCAGCGCCCGGTCATCGTCGGCCGTGTCCGAGTCCACGCCAAGGGTCAGCTCCGACAGCGACGAAGCCCTCGAGACGATGGCGAACGAGACATCGAAGCCTGTCGCACCGGCACCGCTGGCGTTTGCCACTTTCAGCGTCGAATTGTTCGCCGTCAGATCGGCGCCGCTGCCGATGCCGAACGCGCCGACCCCGACCAATAGCGACGCCGCGTTCGTCGCCGTGATGGCGCCAGTGATCGAGGACGCTGACGAATTGACGCTGCTGCCAGCCGGCGTCGAGCCGATGAAGCTCCCGGCAGCAGGCAGGCCGTCGATCGGGAAGGCATAGCCCACGAAATCGCGGTTGTTCGCGTCGTCTGCCGTTACCCGAGGCGTATAGGTGCCGGCCGATACGCCTCGCGCGACGCCGACCGCGACGACAGTCCGACCGGACCCGGCCAGGTAGCCGACCGGGCCGAGGGTCAGAGCGACCGACCCGGCATCGAGCGACATGGCGCTGATCGTGGCGCCGGGATTGCCGTTGTTCCGAAAGGCGGCTGCGATCAACACGCCCTGGCCCTCAGTCAGTGTGATGTCGCTCGACCAGTCCATGTCGGTGGCCGTGCCGTTGCTCGTGTAGAAGACGCCCGTGCCGAGGGTGGGGGTGACGGGCTCGGGGGCGGCGCCAACCTTGGCATTCGTCGACGAGATCAGTGCGGGGAGCAGGCTCACAGGTCGGCCTCCAGCCCGACGTCGGCTGCCGTGAGGACCACGTACAGCGGCACCGTCTGGCTCTCTGTCGTCGTGCGGACGGACGGGTAGCTGCCGTCCTCGCGGTCGATCAGCCATGCGCCCTCTGCGCTCTCGACGCGGATGTTGCGCGGCTTGCAGAGGGTGCCGGCGTTGTTGTAGGTCGAATCGCTGCCGCCGCCGCCGATCCTGACCAGCGGCAGGTTGCCGATGAAGGTGCTGTCGTCGCAAGCCGGCCAATCCGTCTCGCCGGTCACGGGGCGGCTCTCGAACTCGGCCTGCCGAATGCTGCCGGCCTGCGGGCCGATGTCGGCGAAGCGGCCGGTCGGCGAGCCCGGAGACTTGTAGTTGCCCATCACGAGATGGCCGACGCCCCGGATCAGGCAGCCCGCGGAGTTGATGAAGGCGTTGGCGATCCACTGGCAGTCCCGGCCGTGCCGCTGCTGGCAATAGGTCGTGCCCGCGTTCTTGATCGTATTGAAGCGGACAATGTGCTCGCTGGACTTCAGGCCCAACACATATGACCCGGCGCTGGAATTGTCCTCGAAGAAATTATACTCGATCGTCGAGGCTGACGGCGTGTCCGAATGGCTCTCATTGGAGCCGTGCTCCATCTGAGTCCTTGACCCGCCCTTAACGTGGTTGTGATGGATGTGCGTGTACTGCCGGACGCTGCCGCTTGTAGCGATCAGAACCTGAATGGCGTTCAGGTTATCCTCGAAATAGTTATAGGCGATCTCGGTGTATCTGGGCGAAGTGCGGGCGAGCTTGACCCCTCGACCGGCGCCATCGAACTTGCAGCGCAGCACGCGGCAATAGTCGGCATCGACATAGACATTGCCGTCGTAGCTGTTGATATTCGGCAAGCTCAGTTGATAGGTCGTATAATAGTTGTGGTTCAGAATGATCCGGCCGCTGATGACTGCCATCTGCGGGTTGGCGGCCCGGATGACAATTTCAGCACCATCGGCGCCGGCCTTCTCCGTCGTGTAGTCGCCGGAATAGGTGCCATTGGCCAGCACGATATGGTCGCCGGGCTGCACTTCGCCGACGTCCAGGGCAGCGAGAAGCTGGGTGCGATTGCTGACGTTGACCGTGCGGAGTGCCGTCGTCAGCGGCGTCCCCACACCACCGCCAGGAGGAGGAGGCTCTTCGCCACCGTCTTCCGGCGCCGTGTCCGTGATGGCCGTGCCGATCAGCGCGGCGTCGACGACAATCTGCTCTTCATCATCGTCGGCCGGCAGCTCGCCCATGTAGATGACCGAGCGGATCGTCCCCAAGAACGGCGGCCCAGCGGTGCCGGAGTAGCTGCCACGGCCGAGGAGCTTGGCCCCATCAATCCACGGAGTCCCCCCGTTTAGCGACGCCTCGACCCACTCGCCGTCTTTCCGGCGGACCGCGAGATAGGGCACGTTCTGGTCATATTTGAACCAGGCAATATCCCACGCCTGATAGGGTGACGAGCCGCCGGCCGAGGTCAGAACCGTGCTGCCCGCCCTCGCATGCGGGGCGGTAGTCCCTTGAGCCCCCCAATAGGCTTGGCCACGGAATAGCGGCGTCTCGATGAACGCCTCGGCCGCCCCGGAGTCCTCCCGGTTGAGGTAGTAGACCACCCCGATGATGCCGCGCTGGGCCGTCAGGTAGGGGAGGGTCAGCCGGCTGTTGTAGAGGTCGCTGGTGCGGTCGCCATCGAACACGGCGCCGACGATCGAGGCAGTCGTCCCGAGCGTCGGGCGCGGGTCGTTTTCCGGGTCGTTCCCCGCAACCGTGGTGGCCATGGCCGCATCGACGGTCGGGTCCACCCACGATCGGGCAGCGCCAATGAGCCCCGAGGCGATGCCGCCGGCCTGGACCGACGTGCGCTGGCAACTGGCGCCATCGAAGATGTAGAGAAAGCGCTCGACCCCGCTGCTCAACGACTCGAACGCGGTCAGCGCGTCAGAGGTATCGGGCGTCCAGTTGCTCGACGGCGGCGCCGACGCGATGGGCGTGACCGGGCCTTTGCGGAGGGAGGTTTCGCAGAACATCATGCGTCAGCCAGGTTGCCCTCGATCCGCCAGCCGTCGTCCCTCTTGCGCAGCAGCACCGACCCGTAGCGCTCGGCAATGCCGACGCCGCGCGAGGCGCGTTTCTGAAGAGCCGGCACCGACCCGCTCACCGCGAAGGAAACGGCGGCGACGCCTTCCCAGGTGTATTCGGCCCAGAACCCGACGGCCGCCGCCGCGTGGAGGGCATCGTCGACCGTGATGACGATCGGCGTGGAGCCATGCTCGCAGTCGGTGGACTTGAACCCGTCCGACAGGGCAGCGACCCTGGAAGCCTCGATCGGCGTGCCGTAAATGATCAACTGCCGACGAACGCTGGTCTCGACGATCCAGCCGGTCGTCTCGCCGTAGCCGACGAGGTGGATGATGTTGAGGCCGGGCTGGAGCACGGTGTCGGCGGAAACGCCGTCGATGGTGCCGACCTTGCCGGCATCGAAGCGAATGGTCGTCGCCGTGGCGCTCGCGTCGGCATCAGCCGACATCTGGATTTCGTCGGTGTCATAGTCGGCGTCGGCGACGGTCGTGGCGGCTGGGATGCTGTCGTCACCGAGGTCATCGACGCCCATCCCGTCGAGCACGTTCTCGATGTCGATGGCGGTGATGATCGCGCTATCCAGGGTCAGCGTGCCGGTGCGCTCGAAGTACCAGGTGGCCGGGCGCACGAGCGTCACGGGGTTGCTGCCCCGGACGTAGACGGCCCATTTCGACCCCTCCAGCAGGAGGTCGCTGTCGAGCGTGGCATTGATCGCGCCGCCGCTGCTGTCGACGGGGATCATCCGGTCAGAGCGAAGGGCGCCGCTGGTCACGCCGTCGGAGGTGTTCGATGCGTCGAGCACAAAGCTCGTGGTCTTGGGGTCGAAGGGCGTGGTCGTGACGCTCGAGATGCCGGCGCCATCGCTCGCCGGCCGCTCCGCCGACTGGATCAGCCCGCGCGTGGTCGCGGTGCTCGCCGTGATGACCGTGAACTGCACGAAGGCACCGACCGGGCCGAGGGCCGGGGAGCCGAACTGTCGGCTGCCATCGATGCTGTAGGCGGGGGCCACGATGCTGATCGTGCCGCTGTCGGTCTCGCCGGCCGCGGCCACCGTCTTAAACACCTCGGCGGACACGATCTCCGAGATGGTCGTCGGCGAGCCGAGCGGGCCACCCGACACGGCGTCGCCGACCGCGAGCCCGAGTGTGGTGGTCGTGACCCCGCTCTCGGTGATCGTGAACTGCCCGGCACCCTCGTCATCCGTCCAGCTCGCCGCGACCGCGAACGTGCGGCTCCGCGCCTGGAAGGACATCGCCTCGGTGATACGGATGGTGGCCCAATGGCCGCTCGGGATCTCGGGCAGCGTCGCGAGCAGGCTCTCGCTCTCGTCGGCGTCGGCGCGGGCCAGCGTGACCGTGCGCGGGCCGCCGAAATCATCGTCCCAATCCAGCACGAAGGTGCCGGCAACGCTCTCGACGATGCCGGGCACGGGGGAAACGCCCTGGGCGAGCTCGTCGAGCTGCCCCTGGACTGTCGAAGACGTCAGCCCGTTGTCGTCGTCGGCCCAGATGACAGCAGCGCCCCGCTTGACGTTGTCCGCCCGGGTCTGGGTGATTGGGGTATCAGCCCCGCTGAGGTCGCCGGTGATCACGATGCCGTCGATCGGCGTGTAGACGGTGAGCGATCGCAGCGTCCAGGTGAGGTCGCCGTCCGAATAGGTGGTGGTCCCGACCACCGGGGACTCGCCGATAACGGGCTCGGTGGTCGAGGAAGTGCCGCTGTCCGGGGTCGACCAGACAGCACCCTCTGTGGTTTCCATGCAGGTCGGGCGCGTGGCCGAGCCCGCGAAGTCCGTCTCCGACGCCCAGGAGGGCATGCTGCCGTCGATGACCACGGCCTCGCCGATGCCGCCGGCGCCGTGGTGGTCGATGAGGCCTTCCTCGATCGCCATCGCCGGGACCCGGCGGTCCGCCTGCACGTCGAACAGCCGGGCGGCGAGCGGGGCGAAGTTCCCCTTGATCTGCCACCGGCGGCTGCCCGACCAGACCCGGATGGCGAAGTCGTCGTCGCCGGTGAACCCCAGGAGGACGTTGCCCTCGACGAGCACGTCGACATCGCCCGCGCAGTGAGTGGGGTTGCCGATCACGATGCCGCCGGCACGGTCCCGGTCGGGGTCGGGGCCGCCAGCGATCACCAGGTTGTTGCGGATCGCGATCTGACGCCCGCCCTCGCCGTGGCTGTCGAGCGCGGACTCCATGCAGCCGAAGCACCGGTTGAGCTCGCAGACGATGGCGGTCGAGCCCCCGAAGGTCAGGCCGTGCCGTACCCGGTGGACGTCGTTGAGCCGGAAGGTCGTGCCGTTCGAGCCCTTGTCCCAGATGCCGTTGGCGCTGCCGCCCTCGTCGTAATAGATCCCGTTCGCGCGCCCGTTCCCCTCGACCACGCCGTCGAGGCAGTAGTGGGTCCTGACCATGGCGCCGCGCTTGTCGTAGCCCGCGACATCGGCATCGTGAAACCAGCCCGAGATCGTCCAGTCGCCGACCAGGTAGCGGGCGTTGACGAAGTGGATCCGGCTGGCCGGCGAGGCGTCCGCGGCCTCGGTCGCCCTGACCCGCCCGCGGCCCGGCCCGATGATGCTCAGGTCCTTGACCGGCTCGAGCAGCGTGACGCGGCCACGCTCGGTGTGGTCGACCGTGCCGAGGATCGGCCTGTCCAGGTAGAGGTTGGTCGAGTCCTTGCTGAGGACGCGCGCCGGCTGGCGCTGCAGGGGTTCGTTGCTCGTCCCGTAGATCGACGAGCCCGCGATGACCTCGAGGTCCGTACCGGTCGTGGTGTCCTCGACCAGGACGTAGTCGCCGGCCGAGAAGAGCGCGACGCCGCCGGAGCCGATCGGGATCACATGGCTGTCGGTGATCGAGCTCGTGAGCGCCGCCTCGACCGCAAAGGTGATCAGCGTCCGGTCGGTGGTCGGCTGCTCGCTCGCCTCGTACTCGATCTGCAGCAGACCGTCGGCGAAGCCCTGGGGAAGCGGCGGGTCGATGACGACGTCCCAGCCGGTCCCGGCGCCGACCTGGGTCTTCGAGACCACGATGGCTTCGTGCCGGTGGTTGTCCAGGACCTCACCGTTGGCGTCGGTCTCGCCGCGGATGATGATCGTCCGCCCGACCGTGATCTCGCTGACGTCGCCACTCTGCGGGCTGGACTCCAGGGGGATGGTGTCGACCGTGCCCCCGCTGGTGTCGACGTCCTCGTAGAGTCGATAGAGATCGCTCGTGGGGAACTCGGCGATGTCCGCGTCGGTGCGGATTTCCCCGCCCTTGCCGAAGGCGAGCTTGACGTCGAAGACGACCTTGAACTTGCGCGGCGGGTTGGGGATCTTGAGGAAGCCGTCGATGACCAGCTCGTCGGAGCCCTCGCCGGAGAAGATGATCCGGTCGAGGCCGTCATCCATCGCCGCCTGGATCTTCTCGAGGACCGAGGCTGTCTCATCGGTCGAGCCGTCCATGAGTAGGCCGTATTTCGAGCCGAAGCGGTAGGCGCTGGTCGATCCCGCATCGAGCCGGCTCTCGATGTCGTCGAGGACCAGGCGGAGGTTGGCGGGCACCTTCGGGGCATTGACGGGCCAGGCGGTGCGGTAGGGACTCGGCACGGTCACGATCGGGCCTTTCGGTCAGGGTCGAATGCCCCTTACCGAGTGGCCGGCGGCGATGCGTCCGAAAGCCCTGCTCAGCCCGCCTCGGGGAAGCTGGTCACGCCGACCCAATCCCCGTAGAGCCCGCCGCCGAGGTCCGTGCGGATTTCGACCCGATAGACGAGCGTGTGATCGAAGCTGACGTCGTATGTCTCGACCTCGCCGAGCTCGACCACCGTCCATTCGGGCGCCGGGTCCAGCTCGAGCTCGATCCAGCTGCCGTTGCCGAAGCCCCAGCCATCGCCGGCCACCTCGCCGACCGGGATGTGGCGCAGCTCGTAGCCGTCGATCGCCCCAGCCGCGGCAGTCCAGTCGATCGTCGAATCGCCAGCGTCGTTGCGCGTGACCGTGAGTGCGCTCGCCTGGCCGTCCGAGACCGGGGCGGAGAAGCTCGTATCGGGCGCGCAGTCGAGGAGATCCTCGGTCGCGGGGAAGGCGTAGATGGCGTCGCAATACTCGCTGAGCTCGAGCCGGATGCCCTCGCGGGGGTCGAGCTCCCAGCGCAACACCCGGAAGGGCTTGAGCGCCCAGCCCATGCGCCCGCTCGACAGCCTGAGCACGTCGCCGACCTTGAGGCTCATCGCGCGCCACATGAAGTGGCCGGTGACCTGGATCTGCTGGCGGTTCTGCTCGAGCTCGATCGAGGCAATCCGCACGGCCTGGGTCGGCGACGCCACCGTGGTCGTCATGTCGATCTCGTTGATCAGCACGACGAGGTTGTCCTCGGTGAGGTAGCGGATGGGCTCGAGCGGCGGCGCGTCGAAGGGCTGGTAGCGGTCGTGCTCGTTCCGGCAGAGCACCTGGATGCGGTTGTAGAGCTCGCGCCGGCTCCGCCTGGGCAGGACCTGGAGGTCGCCGGCCATGTCGGACTCGTCGAGGTCCATGACGGCCGACGATGCAGCACCCGCGAGGATTACCCAGCCGGCACCGACGCGGAAGATGCCGCCGGCCATGCACATGGCGAGCTTCGGCGCGATCTGGCGCCAGTCGTCGCCCGCGCTGATCTGCGCGCTGATCCGGTAGCGGGCCTCGGTGACCGTCGTGGCGTCCTCGGCCAGCCCTGGTATCTCGAGCCCGTCGAGCTCGTGCTCGACCTCCTCGTCGCAGATGTTGGCGGCCGCGATCAACGCCGCGGTGTCGAGTTCCGCATAGGTCGTCCCGGGCGGGCCGTAGCCGCTCGCCATGTAGTCGGCGATGCAGAGCGCGGCGTTGTCCGAGTAGGCGGTGAGCTCGGTCCGGGGGTCGTAGACCGCCACGCCCTTGAGGAGGAACGAGACATTCGGGATGCCCGCGGGATAAATCTCCTGCTTCCACCGGAGCGAGACGATCGCATAGGCATAGCCGATGAGTTTGTGGTCGGCGGTCCAGAACCCCGAGGTCTGGTTCTCCCTGCGGTCGATCATGAACTGCGAGGCCGCGACCTGGTTGCCGTCGTAGAACTCGACCCCGAGGAACGTCCGGTACTTGCTGCCCGGCGCGGGAACCAGCATGCCCGCGGGATAGAACTTGTCGCCGGTGTGCACCTGGAGCTCGACGAAGTCCTCGCCGATATAGACGCCGAGGAAGTCCTCGACGGGCCTCGCGCAGAGCACGATCACGAGGTCGAGATAGTCGGGATCGGTGCCGGACATCTGGATCGTGTGCCGGTCGATCGCGACGATGCTGCCGCCGACCCGGGCCTCGCCGTAGACGATCTGCTCGAAGGCGGTGGCCGAGCGGACCGTCCGCCCGATCTCGGCGGCCTCGGTCTTCGCCGGCGTCGGGGTCAGGGCGGCCGTGACGCCCCCGAGGCCGATGCCGATGCCCGTGGCGACAAGCCAGGGTTGGCCGGTCGCCACGCCGATCGCGACGAGCCCGGCACCGCCGGCGATCTGCAGGGCGGCGGCGTTCCCCACTAGCCGATCCTCCAGGCAGCGATGATCGAGGTCACCGGCAGTTGCACGAGGTCGTGACGCGGCGTCAGGACCGCCACCCGGGCGCCGAGCACGATGCCCAGGGCTGGCATGTCCTCGCTCTCCCCGGCCAGAGCAGCGAGGTCGCCGCGGCCCGCGCGGAGCGGCTCACGCATCATCGGCTGGGCGAGCCGGATGGTGACGAAGCGGTAGAAGCCGCCCGAGCGGCGAATGACCGCAAGCGCACCGGCCTCGTCCGCATAGGTGCCGCGCAGTCCCTGCGCCGGATCCTCGCCCGTGCACGTCCGGACCCAATCGGCCGCGAAGAGGCAGCAGTCGCGCTGGCCCCAGGTGAATGAAGTACCGAGGTGCCCGGCGATGAACGCGCCGAGCCGCTCCTCCCAATCGGGGAATCGCTCCGCCGTCACGGGATGTAGCCGGCGCGCGGCCAGGGGACATTGACGTCCTCGATGCCAGGCGCGTGGTCGAAGCCCTTGTCGCCTGGACTGGTCTCCTGCAGGCGGCCGGGCGTGAGCCGGAACCGGACCGCGCGGTTCTGGTCGATCAGCTCCTGCTCGCACGCAAGGTCAATCGTGCAGGCCCCGCCGGCGTCGACGATCCGGGGTTGGTCCATGAAGCCCGAGTAGATCAGCATGGGGTCGGCGACGATCTCGCCGGCGTCGGTCATGAAGCCCCACCAGATCCGGACGGCCCGGCCCTGGACGTGCGTGGCCAGTACCGAGGCGATGAACTTCGAGGGATCGACGCCGCGGCCGCTGTTCAGTCGGAGCGTCATGCCGTTGGCCCGGCCGTCGCTGCTCTCGACGGGCGGACTCACCGAGATGATGTCACCGGTGCCGAGCCAGGTCTTGCCGTCCCAGGTGATCTCGCCGATGCCCGTCCAGGTCCGCCAGGGGTCATAGTCGAACATGCCCTCGATGAGCAGGAACGGCCGGGCCCCGAGCTGGCGCTCGAGCTCTTCGATGAAGGCGGTGCTGGCTGACCTCGTCATGGCGCGGCGATAGCAGGGGGCGGGCGGCGCGGTCGTCCGACTCGGGTGGCGGCGGAAATAATTGCACGATCTGTGTTAT
This sequence comes from Alphaproteobacteria bacterium, assembly GCA_030431615.1. Classification (GTDB taxonomy): domain Bacteria; phylum Pseudomonadota; class Alphaproteobacteria; order Geminicoccales; family Geminicoccaceae; genus SLRI01. The sequence continues at coordinate 15,789 of JAUIID010000032.1, read as the reverse complement.
TCCTCTTGCCCTGTCGGCAATAATTGCCGATAATCTCCCTATCAACAAAGGGCAATGCCCAGAGGGAGACGACGATGAACCTGACCGACGCCTACCGCGAAATGCACGCGACAAAGGCGCTCCTCGCCGAGCACGAGGTGGCCGCGAAAAAGCGCGGCGACGAACTCCGCCGCAAGATCCGGGACATGGCGCTGATCGCAGAGACCGCGACAGCGGGCCTCGACCTCGAGAAGATCCAGGCGGGCAAGGTCATCATCGGCGTCGCCGGCCTTTACGAGCGCGGCGGTGCCGATCGCGACTCCGTCATCTCGGACGCGATCAAGCAACTCGTGACCGGTGTTCCGATCCGGCCGACGTACAGCGATTTGTGGCTGACGGCCTTTGGCACCAAGGACTACGACCGTTGGTCCGGTCAGCGCTCTGACCATCCCTATGGATACGGGCCGCGCCACGGCAGCACAGTCTTCGCGGTCGGGCTCACCGGCGAGGTTCGCCGCCGGGAGTCGCGCGAGTTGACGCCCGACGAGATCGAGGCCGCCGTCTACTACCTCACCAATCTCGCCCGCATTCAATCCGCCGAGCAGAAGGCCAGAGCGGCCTGACCACCAACCAGCCGGCCCGCCCGGCGCATGGGAGAAACGACGATGCAGATCAATCTGCGCGGCACGGTTTGCGAAGTTCCCGACCTTGCGGAGGCAAGACGCCTCTGGGTGGAGTTCCGCGATCGCACCGGCGAGGGTGTATCGACGCTCGGGAATGGCGTGGATGTCACGCGCGACGGCGAGGCCATCGCCCGCATCTCCTACAACGGGCGCGTGTGGGCGCTCGACGGCACCGAGCTCGTCTCGCTCAACCCCTCGCTCGAGGTCGTCCGCTCCGATCAGGGCGACGGCGGCTGGTCGATCCACGTCGAGGGCGAGGAGCCCGACAATTGTGTGCTGTCCGGCCCGTCCGAACCCGACGACGCCGACGGGTGGCAGCGGCCCAACGAGGCCGACTTCGCGCTGGCCCGCGACCTGATCCGAACTGGCGAGCGCGGTTGGAGCGCTGGCCTGAACACCTAGGGAGACGACAGATGCAACCAGATGAACACGGCAATTTCGCGATCGAGCATGATGGCGCGAGCTACATGCTCTCGATCCTCCACAACAACGCGGCGGTTCACGCCTACCTCTACCCGATTGACGTCTACCTGACGCCCATAGGGGACCGCGACAGCTACGCCCTCGACCTGACCGCGCTCGGCGAGGACGAGGACGACGACTGGCACGACCTGCCCGACGACGAGATCGCGGCCAACATCGCCGAGGCGCTGGACTTGCCCGTCATCACCGACATTGCCGACCTCACCGGAGCCCGCCGCCCGATCCCCTGGGCGTTCGGCGGACCCGACAGCGGGAAGGAAGCGGCGTGACGGCCCGCCACCCCATGCGCCACGTCGTCGCCGGCCTCGGCGTCGCCGAGTATGACGCCGGCAGCAACGTGTTCCTTTCCTCGTGGCGGCTCGCCGCAGCGGTCAGTGCCGTTCAGCCGGACGAGCCACGCCAGAAGCGAGCCGAGTCGCTGATGGGTGCCATTCTGGCAGCGTCGCCAAAGGCCGCCATCTGGGCTGTCTTCAATCCGGCGTGCGCTCGCATTGAGGTCGCCGCCCCGAGCCCGAAGGAAGCAGCATGACCACCATTGACCTCGAGACCACCGGCAAGAAGCGGGCGCATTGGGCGTCGCCGCTCATTTTCGGCAACGCCCGGATGACGCCGGACCCAGCGAAGCCCGGACGGTATCGTGTCGAAGACGCTGGAGATGACGGCCGCCTCCTCGGCTATCTCGTGACAGAGATCAGCCGGGAGCAGACCGTCAGCCTGAACCGCATCAGCGAAGGCCTCGACGAGCTCCTGAAGCCTTGCACGGTGAGGTGCTGACGATGACCCAGCACACGATCACCGCCGTGGACTCCCGCGTGCGCCATGCCGCGAGCGTGACCACGACCGACAACGAGCGGATCGCCGCGATGGTGACCCAGGCCTACCGGCTCGCCGGCTACAAGGTGACCGTCCGGAAGGACGAGGAGGATGCCGGGCAGCAGCTCGGCCTCGAGACTAGCGAGGCAGCGGAATGAGCTACCGTGCGACCCAGATGGCCGAGGCGATCCGGTGTGGCCTCGATGCTGCCGACGGGGACATACAGACGATCGTCATTCTGTGCCGCTTGCCCGGCGACTGCGCTGCCCCGCTGTCTGTGACCCTGCCTGTTTGGCGTGGTGACCTCGAATGCAAGCGCGAATGGAACGCCGAGGCTATAGCCACCAGCCTCGTCGAGGCCTTCGGCGTCGAAGCCGTGTTCGTCCAGCTTGTCGGGTTCAAGCCCGACGAGGATGACGGCTGATGAACCTTCGCGATTTCCTCACCGCCACCGGCATGACGCAGGCGCAGTTCGCCGATCAGATGCAGGCCGGGCACCGCACCGTCGGCAATTGGGTCCGGGACGGCGCCCCGCTGGCCGTGCTCGCGCTCCTCGAGGCATGCCGGCGCCTGGAGCCGCAGAAGCCGGACAACGCGCTCAGCGCGCTCCTGGGGGCCGTGGCGGCGAAGTCTGAGAAGGGAGATACACCATGATGAAGGCAGGACGTCCGCTTGGAATGCTCATCGCCTTGAGCGACGCCAAGCACCTCGAGACCGCTCGCCGGCGGCAGGCGGCGGACAACGCGCATCTCGCCGCGGCCAAAGCGCTGGAAATCGGCGGCTCACCGCGCGAGATCGTGGACGCTGCAATCGCAGCATATGAGGCCACAATGGAGGAGACCACACCATGCCCGTAGAGAACGCACTCGCGATTTACGTCGTGCTCGGCCTGCTCGCCGGGACTGTCGTGGTCGCCATCGCCCATTGGTGGAGGGGGTGACCGCAGAGCCGCCATATCTGGGCCGCCTCGTGTGGCGGACCCGCGATGATGCGATCGGCTTCCTGGCTACCAAGGCGCTCGGCTCCATCCGACAAAGGTTTGCCCTTGCCGAGGACAATATTGGGCTGATCATCAACATCCCGATACTCTGCGACGTGCCGGCCGTTCCATCAGAAATCCACCCCGGCGAGTACGAGCTGCCATTTCTCACGCTCGCGCCGGCTCTCGGCCAAGCACTGACCGGCCGTTGGCTGCTCTACGGCTTCTGGCTGGCCTACCCTGCGCAAGCCGAAGTTGCGGTCGCCAGCGGCGTGGTGCGAAAACTCGAACCTCTGCGCAAAAACACCAAGTCAGATGAAGAGCCGCCAGCTTAGGGCAAGCTCTCCACGAACCGCAGGCTGAGGCCCGCGACCGGCTTCGGCCGGAAGCTCGCCATGCCCTGCCGGTCGTCCATCAGGCTCATGGGGCAGACCAGATCCGCGAGACTGACCGCAGCTGACGAGGCCGCCGCCCGCAGGGGTGGTGCGATCGATACCGTGGCCGCCCCGGACGTCTGCGTGGCGTCTTCGGTCACCCTGTAGAGCCGGCCGGCAATCCCGATCAGGTCGCCGCGCTTGAACGCCGAGCCCGAGCCCGTCACCCCCGCCATGGTCACCGTCTTCGCATGCGCCGCCGCCGTCGCCGTGATGGTCCCGCCGGCCGAGCCCGCGAACGAGCTGTTGACGAAGGTCGGGAGGTCCACCACCCCGACCGGTCCCCGCAGATGATCGAGGAAGCCCACGAGCTCCCGCTGCTGCGTCTCCGTGAGGTTGCGGAAGGTCATGTCGCACAGCCAGCGCGCACCCTGGAGCTCGAACGCCTGTCGGCCGCGCGTCCACGGGCTGCCCAGCTCGAGCGTGTTCGACTCGATGCCCCACGAGGGCATTTCGTTCGGGATCAGGGTCGCCGGCCAGGTCTCAGGCAAGGTCGCCTTCCTCGCTCGCCGCGTGGTGCTTCATCAGCTCGGCCTCGACGTCAGTGTCGATGTCCACGCCGTTGAAGGTCAGGACGACTCGCGTCGCCTCTCCGGCTGCCGCCCGCACTTCAATCGCCGTGACGTTCACGGGCTTGCCGTCCATGAGCACCTCGCCGTGCCCGCTGCCGTTGATGCTGAAGCTGAACCGGTGCCTATCGCTCATCCAAACGCACTCCCATAGCGGCCACTGCGCGTGGCCTCGTCGCGGACCGCCGCCTTGGTCAGCTCGACCGTCTCCATCATCGCCTGCCGGATCCTCGCCTCGACCCCGACATCCGCACCCCGGGCGTCGATCTGGAAGCTCTGCGAGACGCTCACGCCGCGGGAGCCGGACCGGATGCTGCCCTCGCCGCGGTGCACGTCCACGATCTCGCCGGGCGTCGCGCGGAACTGCACGAGCTGGCTGTCGATGCCGCCCCCGCCCCCGACCTTGAAGGTGCCGCCCATGGCGAAGCCGGTAGTGCGTGGCGCGTTCGGCGAGGACGGGAATCTGCCGCTCTGCTGGGCAGTGCCGGTGCCTCCGCCGAAGTACGCGGTGAGCGCGCTGGTCGCGATCGGGAGAAGCTGTCCGATGGCGCTGCTCAAGCCCTGCTGGATCGCCAGCCTGGACAGGTCGGCGAGGATGCTCGCGACCATGTCCTTGACCTCGAGCTTGCCCGTGGTGGCGAACTCCACCAAGGCGTCCTCGAGCCCCTTCATGGCCTTCTTCCCGAGCTGGGCTGCCTGCTCGTACATATTGCCAGCGGTGAGCGCATAGTCGGCCATTCCCTGGGCGAAGCCGATGAAGAAATCCGCAGTTGTTGCGGTCACGCCCTTCATCTGCGCGCCGAGTGCCGCCGTGCTCTCTTTGAGCTTCGCCATGTGGTCGGCGGCCGTCTCGGTCTTCTGGAACTCCTTGTTCAGCTTCGCCACCGCGAGCGCGTACTGCTCGGCCGAGAGCCGGCCCGACGATTGCAGGGTGTCGAGCTCGGCAAGCGCCACGCTGTAGCGCTGCGCTGCCGTGAGGATGTCCTCCTTGACCGCCACCGCCCGCTGATCGAGCTCCGTCTCCTTGGCCGCCGCCGCTGCCGCGGCTTCGCGCGCCGCGTTCAGGCCCTGCAGAGCACGCTGCAGGACCAGGACGTCCTCGCTCGCTCCGGGCGCCACGGAGAAGAGCGACCCCGGATCGGCCGTGTCGAGATCGCCCGCGATGTCCCGGATCAGCCCGAGGGCCCGCGCGGTCTCCAGGGCCTCCTCGCCGGCCGCGCCGAGCCCCGCGATCATGGTCCCGAACTTCGCATCCCGGATCGCGTCGCCGATCGTGCGGACGCTCGCTGCCGCTGCAGCCGCCTCGCTGGACGCATTGCCGAGATCCGCCTCGGGCAGGCCGACGGCATCGGCAGCCGCCTGCTCGATGCGCGCGAAGGTGTCCGAGACCTCGTCCTCGGCCCGCACGAAGGCGTCGGCCCACGCCTGGGCGATCTCGTCCCCGGACTGCCTCAGCGCCTGCCCGGCCTCACCCAAGCCGGCGAGCGCGCCGGCGAAGTCGAGCGTCGCCAGCCGGCCGAGCGCGACGAGCAGCCGGTAGGCCCACTCGACCGTCCCGGCGATGCTCTGGCTGACCGTCGTCCAGACCGCGTTGAGGACGCCGCCAACGCTGACCGTGACCCCGAGGACGTCTACGGTCGAACTCCGGAAGGTGAGGATCGCCGCCGTGGCCGCCGCAATCGCCGTGACCACCAGACCTACCGGGCTGAGTAGCGCGCCGATCGAGACCGCGAAGATCGCCAGCACGGGCAGGGCCGCGGCGATGGATGCCCCGACCGCCGCGAGCGTGACCGAGAACGTCTTCATCTCCGGGCTGAGGTCGGCGAACCACCCGGCCAGCGAGCGGATTCCACTCGCGAGGCTTTCCAGCGCACCCCCGATGAGCGCCCCGATCTCGGACGCCACGCCCTCGGTTTCCTCCGCGACGTCGATCAGGGTCCGGGCCAGATCCTTCAGCCCGTCGTTGAGCCCGCCGGTGCCTACCGCGCGGGCGAGACCCGAGAAGACGTCCCCGAGGTTGGAGACCAGGCCGGGCAGGCGGTTCATCTGGTTCGCCATGGCGTCGCCGAAATTGACGTTGCCGATGGACTCCAGATACTCGACGATCTCCGCGCTGTTCTTCCCGACGGTCGTGGTCACGCCCTGAAAGGTGAAGCTGACCTCGTCGCCCTGTTGCTTCGCCCGGATGCCGAACTCCTTGAGTCGCTCGAACTCGCCCGTGGCGGCGTCGGCGGTGGCCTCGATGAACTGCGTGAGGCTCTTGCCGAAGGCGGCCGCGGTGTTGCCGAAGCTCTTGAGGCGCTCCTCGGTCGGGGCGATGCCAAGCGACTGCAGGCGCACGAACGCCGTCACGGACTCCTCGAGCGCGAACGGGGTCTGCTGGGCAAACTTCGTCAGCGCCGCGAACGCCGCCTGCCCGGCCTCGGCCGAGCCCGTCACGGTCTCGAGGCTGCCGCTGAGCTTCTCGAACTCGATGTTGGTGTTGACCACGGCGCGCGTGACCAGCGCCGTCGCGAGCACGCCGCCGAGGGTCGCGACCTGGCCCTGCACGCTCTGCAGGCTGCGGCTCAGGGCGGCGAAGGGTGCGCCGATCGCCGAGGCAATGCGGGCGAACCGGCCGCGCGTCGCCTGCTCGACACCCGCCAGCTGCCGGTCGATCGTGCCCGTGGCCTGGGTGAGGTCCGAGCGGAGCTTGTCGAAGCCATAGCGGACTTCGACGAAGGCCTCGGCGATCCGGTTGTCGGTCATGCTCCTACTCGCTCCCGCCGGCGCGCTGCTGATTCCGTTCGTTGAGCTGCTGCAAGCGCGCGAGCATCATCTGCGCGACCTCGTTTCGCGGATCGACCGTTTCCTTGCCGCCGTCCATGAACGCCTCGAGCGTGGGCGGGAAATGCTTGGGGTCGGTGAGGCTCAGCCTGGCCGTGTGGTAGGCCTGGGCGAGGCGCCAGCCGCGCTGGTCGCGCATCCGCGCCGTGCCGGCCAGGCTCAGTTCCTTCGGGGTCAGGGACCAGAAGACGTCCGGGGCGAACCCCAGGACGCCGTAGCCGATGCCGATCAGCTCGTCGAAGTCGAGCCCGGGCTCGCGGCTGTCGGCGTCAGAGGGCCCGCGGGGCCGCCCTCCGGGGCGGCGGGGAACGATGCGGCAATGGCCTCGCCCATCTTCGCGGAGATCTCGCTCATGCCCTTGAGGTTGAGCGCGTCCATGATGTCGCTGCTGCCGACCGAGGGGGTCTCGCCGTGGTGGTAGCGAAGGCCCGCCATGAGCATGGCCTCGAGCACGTCGAAGTCCGTGAAGATCTCCTCGGAGCCCTCGAGGAGCGCGCCGAAGCGCTCGCGCCCGATCTTGTGCTGCAGCACCTGCAGCGCCCGCATGGTGTAGCGGAGGATGAACCGCTCGCCGCCGATCGTGATCTCGACGTCGCCTTGGCCGGGGTTGAACTCGCCCTTCGCCATCCGATCAGGCGCCGACGGCCGGGAAGCCCGAGATCGCGCCGGACACGCGCACGCTCACATTGGCCCTGACGGCCTCGCTGTTCGAGGCGGTGATCGCGAACTGCGTCACCGTGCCGGTCATGGTCAGCGCTAGCGGCGGCGTGAAGGGGAAGGTCACCCCGAAGGTGTGCGAGGTCTGGGCGTTGCGGGCAGCCCAGAGCCGGCGCTGACCGTCGTCGCCCGGGACGAGGTTGAGCGTCATCGAGAGCTCGCCGTTGTCCGGGAGATCGGCCAGGTACTCCTTGGCCGCCGAGCGCAGATGCGTGACATCGATCTGCCCGGTCTCGCCACCGCCAGCGCTCGGCATGGTCACGACCTCGCCGATCTCGTTGCTGTCGATGGTCAGGATCGTGCCCGTACCCTTGGTCGGGAGAATGGCGCTGGTCATCTGATGTTCTCCCGATCAGGCAGTGGTGAGGACGAGGGCCGCGACGGTCACGCTGGTCGTGGCCTCGTAGGCGACGCTGACCACGCCACCGGAGATGAAGTTCGGGCCGAAGGGGCCGATCATCCGCTCCTCGCCGGCCGTGACGTCGACCACGAGGTCTTCCGCCGCCTGACCGGAGTTGGCCGCCGGGGCCGCGTGCGAGGTGAACGTGACCTCGACGTCCGCGCCGCTGCCGTTCTTGACGTGGAAGAACGTCCGCTTGGTCCCGTCGTCGACGAAGGTGTCCTCGGCAGCAGCGGCCTCATAGGTCGCCTCGAGGCCCGCGCGGGTGATCGTCTGAGGGGTGATGGCCGCCATCGGGTCAATCCGTCCTTCGCAAGAGCGCTCGCACCGAAACGAGCCGTGAGGTGATGCCGGGTTCGTATGGACCGGGTGCCGCGGCCTCCACCGAAATCGAAATCATCGCGAAGCCGGTCACCGCCGGCGACCACGCGCCGGGCTCGTCGAGCGCAACCCGGATCGGCTGCTCGAAGGCCTGCAGGCTGTCCTCGCGCTGGCCGTCGCGGGCGAAGACGTGGACGTTGAAGCTGACGTCCTGGCCCTTCTCCCTGAGCGTGTTCCACGAGGTCGCGATCGGCGCCCGGACGAGCACGTAGGGCAGGACCGCGTCGGCCGGGGCGAGCTCGTCGGCGAAGATCGCGGGCTGGCCCGCATAGGTCGTGACCAGGGCGGCGAGCTCGGTATTCGCCTTGAGCCGGGTCGCCACCGCCTGGAGGAGCGTGGACATCAGAGCTTGAACTCCGCCCGGACGGCTGCGGCGACGCCGGCCTGGATCCGTTTCAGCCGCTCGATGAGCGTGACCCTGAGGTACGGGCGTGGCGCCATAAGTGGCTTGCCGTCCTTCGACGTGCCCTCCTCGAGGTAGCGGCCGTAGGGGAGGTTCATCCCGACCTGCAGCGCCACCGAGCTCGTGTCGCTTTCCGTCGCCCAGGCGATCGAGCGCTGCAGCTCGCCCGTGACCTTCTTCGGCGGCTCGCCCGGCAGCGAGGGGTTCTTGCCCCAGGTGCGCCCGCTCTTCGAGCGCCCGACCGGCTGCGAGCGGCCGATCTTCTGCTGGATCGCTCCCTGGGTGTACGCGCCCTGCTGGCCGAGGCCACGCTCGACCGCGCCCATGAGGCGGCGCTTGAATGCTTCGTCGGTGATCCGGACTGTCATGCCGGCGGGATAGCGGGCGGCCTCGCGGGGCGCGTCCGAGATCGGCGCCAGTCGCGTACAGAGCGTGCGGCGCTACCCTAGAAAAATATTAGGGCATGCCAGAAAAATGTATTTCTCTGTAACACATACTGTGCATATATGGATGAGCGAGGCGCCGCCGCAAACGGCAACCTCGCTCTACCGCAACCGGTGCTGGCCGGTCAGGCACAGGCAATGCCTTGCCTCAAGCCAGCGTCCCAATCAAGGACGCAAACGATGGCCGTCAAGAAAGCTGAAACCACAATCTTCGTTCCGCCGCTCACCCGGGGCGTCATTCGCCTGCGGCTGATCGGTGAGACGCCGATGTTCCAGAACCGCATGAGCGCCAAGGCCAAGCAGCAGCTCCTGGTCGGCGGGCGCAAAAAGACCGCGGCCGACAAGGTCAATATCAAGCATGCGCCGCTCCAGGAGTTCCAGGACTCCATGGAGCAGATCGCCGACGACGACAGCCCGACGGTGCTCGGGCTCCGCGTCGTCGCGGTCAAGGCCGCCATGTGCACGGCCGCGCTCGAGACCGCCGGGATCACCAAGACGTCGGCGCAGCGGCTGCTCTTCATGCCGGGCGATCTCGTGCCGCTCTACGGGACGCCGAAGCTCCGGATGGACGTCGTGAGATCGGCCGACATCAATCGAACGCCCGATGTTCGGACCCGTGCGTTCCTGCCCAAGTGGGGCGCCGAGGTCGAGATCCAGCACATCCTCCCGCAGCTGCCGATGTCGGCCGTCGTGACCCTCGCCTGCAATGCTGGCGTGCTCGTCGGGGTTGGCGACTTCCGGCAAGAAAAAGGAAAAGGCGCCTTCGGCAGCTTCCGCGCGATTCCGGCGGATCAGCAGGACGACGAGTGGGACGATCTGGTCGAGAACCACGGGCGCGTCGCGCAGCAGCAGGCGTTCGATGAGCCCGAGCTCGCCGATCAGGATACGGCCGATCTGATGGATTACTTCGCCGATGAGGTCAAAAGGCGGAAGTAGCCGCGGCAGGTTCGGTATGGCGCGGATGGGCGTGGCACGGCGAGGCATGGCACGGCAGGCGGGGCGGGGCTAGGCTTGTCGTGGCGGGGCACGGCCAGGGATGGCGAGGCGCGGATAGGCAGGCGACGCGAGCTTTGGCGCGGCAAGGAAAGGCGAGGCAGGCGTGGCTTGGACTGGCTGGGTGAAGCCAGGCGAGGCAAGGCAGGCAAGCCGCGGCGTGCCGTGGCCGGGATTGGCATGGACTGGGCGGCAAGGCAGGCAACATCAACCACAGGAGTCGACGAATGGCGGCATTCACACGAGCGCTTCGGCAGAAGATCATCGAGGACTTCGCGCGGTCGAATAACGGCTGGTTCGACCCGAGCCAGTTCTTCGCTCACGTCGAGAAGACCGGGCCGGAGCACCCGGCCTATGAGTGGTTCGAGTGGGATCGGGACAAGGCGTGGCACCAGCGGAATGTCGATCTCGCCCGCGACTTTGCCCGCGGGCTGACGGTGCAGTTCGAGGTCCGGACGGGCGAGCCGCAGGCGTTCACCTTGGCCAAGCGCTCGGCGCCATTCCTGCTATCGCCGATCGGCAAGCGCTCTGGTGGTGGCGGCTACCACATGACCGACCCCAACGACCCCGAGCACATTGCCGAGCTCGGGCGGCAGGCTGCCGCGTCGCTGGCATGGCTCATGCGGCGCTATGCGGTTCCCCTCGCCGCGGTTGGCGCCGACCTGAACGGGCTGGAGAACCTTCGGGCCGACCTGTCGTCGATGGAAGCGAAGGTCGCGGCGTAGGCATGGCAGGCGAGGCATGGCGAAGCTTGGCCAGGCGGGGTGAGGCAGGCGGGGCGGCGCATGGCTGGGTGCGGTAAGGCAAGGTCCGGCAGACGAGGCGAGTCTGGGACTGGCGCGGTCAGGTGAGGCTTGGCCGACGAGGCACGGTGTGGACTGGCCCGGTTTGGTCAGGAGCGGCAGGCCTGGTTGGGCCGGGTGAGGTCTGGCTAGGCGTGGTTAGGCAAGGCAGGCTTGGCGGGGAAGGCCAGGGCTGGGTGCGGCATGGGCTGGCATGGTCCGGTTGGGCACGACAGGCGAAGACGGCGGCGGGGCAACTCGCCGCCGTTATGCGTTCGGGTTCAGGCTCGCCATGAGGTAGACCCCGTCTGGTTGCGGCTCCGACGCGAGCACTCTGTAGGATCGCCCCAGCACCTCGATCCTATCGCCGGTCATGACGTCGGCAGTGGGCTCGAAATAGGCGACGGCCGTCACCGTAGGCACCTCGCCTCCCGCGTAGACCTGCAGGCCTCGTGAGCGCGGGCTGCTGATCCGGCACTTCACGCCAGACGCCACCAGGGCTTCGGCGGACAAGACGGCGCCCTCGCTGAGCGTGGTGGCCGGCCGGTAGACGGCCGCGGTGTTCGGCAAAAGATGGGCTATCGACATGGCCAGCGAGTAGCGCGCCGCCCCAGCCGCCGGCGTCCGAATTGCGGGCCGGGGAGTCGCACGATCTGTTTGGTAGACGCGGGCCCGCCGGCGAAGCACCGTGCGGCATGGCCCCGCCCCCGCCTGCATTCGACCCCGCCTATCTCGAGCCCCTGCACATGCCGGGCGACCCGGTGGTGGTCGTCGCGAGTGGCGAACGGACCGTGGTCGCTCGCGTCATCCTCGTGAAGCTGTTCGGCGAGCCGGTCCTCTATGCCTATCTCGGGCAGGACGGCCAGGCCTACGGAGCGTCCGAGTTGCGCGGGCCAAGGGAGGAAGAGGGATGCGGATTGTCTGGCAGATCCTGTTCTGGATCTTCGTCGCCCCGGGCGTGATCATGGCGATCCTGCAGCTGACGAGCCCGGGCGGGGGCAAGCGCGAGTCCGCCCCGGAGCCGACGGCCGCCGCAAGCCTTGATGTCGAGGCCGACTATGCCGATCGCCTCGAGGCCCATCTCGGGGTAATGGAGTCGCTGGAGGCCGGGGACTACACGTCCGGCATGGACCTGGTCGCCCTCGCGCTCGCGGCCTTCCGCGCGGCCTCGCAAGTCGTCGATGACGGTGCAGAGCTGGCGCTCGACGAGGCCACGCGAGCCCGGCGGGAGGCGCTGCGCCAGGCGATCAGCCTCCGGCAGGCGGTCGCACTCCCGGTGCTCCGTGACGCCTTCGGGCCAATCCTGCGCCAACAGGTCTGGCTCGACAACGGCAGCGCCCGGACGTTCGGGCCGGGCTTCCGCACCATCGAGCTCGTCGCCCCGGCCTTCGCGGCCAATCGGAACATTCAGGAGACGCAGCAGGAGATGCAGGGGCTGCTTCTGGAGATGCGCTTCACTCGGGCGCAGTACCGGTGGTTCGCGCAGCAGCCCGAGTTCTCCTACTACGAGATGGAGCCGCCCGCGGACGCGGAGGTCGTGATCTGGAATGCTGCCGGGAAGTGGCGGCCGGCCGGGTAGGCGGCTACAGCAGGAGGTTGCGATACCGCCCGGCAAGCTCGGCGAAGGCCGGGGGAACGTCGACGGCGACGCCCGACCGGCCGCTGTTCGAGGATGAGCCCCCACCCGACCACGAATAATCGCCGAGCCGTTCGCCCGTCAGCCCCGCGGCCAGGGCCTCGCCCTGAGCGCCATAGCCGACCTTGAGCGCGCCGATCACCGCGAGCTCAATGTCGATCGGCAGCGTCCGGGCACCGTAGGCCCCGTCCCAGCCCGGCAGCACGTAGCCGCCGGTGTAGTCGACGACATAGCGGGTGTCCGCGGGGTTGTGCGCCAGCCCCGGGGTGTCGTCGCCGCTCAGCCAGGTGTCGTAGCGCTCGAACAGCTCGAGGCGGATCATGCCTGACCCGGGCTCGTCCAGCCGGTAGAGCGCCTCCTCGAGCACGGTCTCCCCGACGGTGATCGAGTGGATCTCCACGATCGGCCGGCGCTGCATGAGCAGGATGGCAAGGCCGCGGCCGTAGATGGTCTCGATCACCCGCTCCTTGGCCAGCACCCGATCGGCCATGCCCTCGAAGCGCAGCGACCATGCCTCGATGTCCTGGGCGAGGATCGCGTCGGGCGTGGTCCCGGTGTCGACCCGGGCCTTGAGGGACTCCACCGAGGTGAAGCCCCGGCCCGGTGCAGCCGTGACGATCGAGGTCACCGCCATGGATCAGGCTCCCTTGCTGGCCCGCTTGGCGCGCTTGCCGGTCGAGTTGCCATCCGGGTCGCCGGCGTCCTTGTTCTCGATGGGCTCGCGGGCCTCCTTTTCGTCCGCGTCGTCTTCGTCGTCTTCGACCTCTGGAGCTTCAGGATCCGCGACAAGCCGCGCTTCATGGGCGTCGGTGACCGACACGACCTCGCCCTCGGCGGCGTCGAGCGCGTCATCGCCAGCCTCGCCGCGGAATGTCTCGCCAGGTTCCGAGATCAATGCCGGATCGCCGAAGGGCTGGTCGTCGTCGAGCCCGCACAGCCGGGCGAGCTTCTCCCTGACCAGGCCGGGCGCCGACTCGTCGCTGCAGGCGAACTCCTCCCCCGCCTCGAGCATGCGGACGCTGATGCCGGCGGCGGCGAGCGGAAATGCCTTGAGTGCCTGAAGGCGCTGCATCGGGGGTCTCCGTGAGGGCAAACGAAAAGGGCCGGCGCAACGTGCGACCGGCCCTTCTGGTCTTCCACCGAAACCGGGGATCAGGGACTCGGCGCGATCACCCCGATGGCCCGCAGCGCGGCGAGGATGTCGTTGATGGCCGCGGCGTTCCCGTTGACCGCACTGGCGATCGCCGTGCCATCGGCATCGGTCGCGAGGTTCTCGCCGACATCGGAGACCATTTCGGCCTGAGTGCCGTCGGCCTTGACAGCCGCACCGGCCACGACATCCAGCGTCGCGCCGGCCTCGAGGATGAGCGTGCCGCCGACCCGCGTGACGGCGCCGCCCTGTTCGATGTGGTTGAGGACATTGGCCATGTCAGGCCCCCACGCTGTAGGGCTTCTTGATCGCGATGCACGCGACCGGGAAAGCCCCGCTGTCATTGCCCGAGGGCGTGAGGGTCAGCCTGGCGTAGCGCTTCCCCGCGCCATAGCCGGGCGTGTAGCAGATCGACTTCACCGTGAGGTCGTCCGCGTAGGTGCCGCCGGCCGCGGCCTCGGTGCCGACCAGGCACTCGTCCGGGGCCGAGGCGGTATCGGTGATCGTGGTCGGGGCGTCGACATCGTCGACCGCGTCGCCGTGGCTGACCACGACGGCGTAGGTGGCGTTGGCGTCCGTGAGGGTGCCGAGCGCGATGACCCATTCGACCGACTCCAGCCCCTGCATGTCCACGATCGCCGAAACCTGGGCGGTATCGGCGTTGGTGAGCGTGATCGGGGCGAAGCCGAGGGACTTCGGGAAAGAGGTCTTGGTTTCGTGCAAGCCAGCCATGGCGATGGTGCTCCTGGAAGGTGAGGCCCGGTGGCCAGGGCGCGGCCACCGGGTAGACGGTCAAGCTCAGGTCGCGGCGGTCTTGATGAACTTGAACGCCTCGAAGTGGACCACGTCGCCACCGACGCGGCGGCGGCTGTAGAACTTCACGAAGGGCTTGGCCGTGAAGGGGTCGCGCAAGGTGGTGATGCCGAGCCGGTCGACCACCGTGTAGGTCCGGGCGATGTCGCCGAAGCCGATCGAGAGGCTGTCGGCGGCGAGGATCGGCATGTCCGTGGCCATGCTGACCGGGTAGCCCAAGAGCTGCTGCTGCACGCCCTGGGTGAACGAGGGCTGCCAGAGGTAGCGGCCCTCGCCATCCTTGAGCAGCATGATCGCGAGCACGGTCAGGCGGTTCATCAGCCAGCGCCCGCCGGTCGCGTAGCCCTCCTTGAGCATCAGGGGCAGGCGCACGAGCGCGTCGGCCGTGATGCCCGTGGCGGCGCCCGAGACGATGTGCTCGAACGTGCCCCAGGCCCGGGTGGCGTCAGCGGTGGCCGCGGTGGGGTAGCTGAGCAGGCCGCGCGGCTTGTTGACGCCGTTGCCGCTGACGAAGGCGGTGGCCTCCCGGCGGGCGAAGCGGTCACCGACCTTGCCGGCCAGCCAGGCCTCGGCGTTCACCGAGGCGTCCTCGAGGAACTTCTGCGTCGCCCGCGGTTCCGCGTACTGCTCGTGCACGGGAATGTTGGCGATGCCGACCTGCGGGGTGCTGGTCTCGGTCCGGGCCTCCTGCTCGCCGACCCAGCCGTCCCCGACGTCCTCGAGATCCCGGGGGAGCTCGAGCTTGTCGGAGCCGATGGTCTCGATGGTGGCGAACTGGCGGATCGGCGAGGTCTCGCGGATGATCTGGATGATCCGCGCGCTCATCGCCGGGGTGACGAGGAAGCCGCCGTCGGGGTCGGAGCCCACGCTCAGCGCCTTGTGGACCTCGTGGTCGAGCATTTCCTTGTTGCGTCGCAGGCTGAGGCCGAACGACTTGCAGTAGGAGTCGAACTCGTCGATGTCGACCTGGGCGCTGATGTCGGTGTCGATGTCGAGCTTGCCCTTGAGGGCCAGGGCCGAGGTCTTGAACTGCAGGGCGTCCTGGTGACGCTTGGCCACGGCCTCGGGGGTGGCGGAACCACCGCCGGGGCGCTTGAACGCCGCCTGCATCTTCTCGAGCTGCTCGGTGAAGGTGCCGACCGTGGCCTCGAGGGTCTGGGTGGTCTTCTCGAGCGCCTCGGTCTTGCCGAGCACGCTCTGCTTGAGCGCCTCGAGCTCGCCGTGGTTGGCCTCGGACTTGGCCGTGGCGGTATCGGCCAGGCTGCGGACCGCGGTGAGGTCACGCTGCATGCTCTCGGTGAGCTT